>JACPYL010000008.1:0-300000 GCA_016196065.1 Acidobacteriota bacterium
ATAAGGCGTTACCGTGGCCAGCCCGGAATTCTCTTCGACCGCCGAGTTGATCGCGCCATTTTCATGCGTCGTGCTGTGGTAGTCACGGAAGGCAACCAGGGGACGAATCTCGAGCGCGAGGTTCCTCGGCGACTCGGGGTGGTTGTTCTTCTTCAGTTCGTACTGAATCACGGTGGTGTTGTCGCCCTGCACCATGAAAACGGTCTTCTCGATTTCGATCCCCTCCACCTCATAGGTGAAAACAGGAAAAGGATCAAGGCGAAATTCTTTTAAGTATTGAAAGCCCTGGGGGTAAACCGTGCGTGGATAACGGTTGGCGGACAAATGAAACATCTGGCCGTCGATGATCAGGTTTTCTTCCAATTTGGAGAGCAGCACGAACCGGCCAACCGGCGGCTTGGTGGCCGCCACCAACAGGCCGTGATAGCGGCGCGTGTTCAGCCCGATGATCGTGGACGAGGCGAAGCCGCCCAGGCCGTTGGTCTCCAGCCACTCGCGGCGAAGTGCCGCATCGAGATCACCGCATGTTTCCCGTTTGAACCGAATCATGACCGCTTCCCTCTCTCGGGACGCTTTTTAGATGTTTCCTGCTCCCCTTCGGGCGCCGCTGAATCTCGTACGCCTGATCGATGACCTTCTCTACGGCCGCCGGCGCAAGGAGCACACCGACATGCTTCAGTCCTTTCGGAATCTTTACGATGAATTCTACGTCGTCGACCTAGGATTCGGTCACGCAGCCTATACCTCAATTCCTGCCACACGCCTAAAGTCTTTCTCCCTGTCCACCGATATACCAGTGAACGAGGTCGAGGAACGAGCCCGCAGCCGGGCAACTTGATCGATCGAGGAAGAGGTCCGATTCATGGACGGCATAACTGCTCTTATCGTGGACGATTCGTCCGTCATGCGGAAGATTGTCGAACGTTCGCTACGCCAGGCCGGTATTGTCCTCGCCCAGGTTTTCGAGGCTGGCAATGGCGCCGAGGGCCTCACCGTACTCGCCGACAACAAGGTTGACCTGATCCTCTGTGACATCAACATGCCCGTCATGGACGGACTCGAATTCGTCAAGAGCCTTCCCGCCGTGCCGAACGCCAAGAATGTACCTGTGGTCATGATCACCACCGAAGGCAGCGAAGCCCACGTCGTACAGGCCCTCTCGAACGGAGCGCGCGGGTATATCCGCAAACCCTTCACTCCCGATCAGGTCAAGGAACAAGTCATCCCCGTACTCGCCGGAAAATCATGAAATCAGTGAACCCCATGCTCGCTTCCGATGCACGTCACGTTGAATGGATTCCCCTTCTCGATACGTCCGTCCGCGAAGTCTTCGAACTCATGCTCAGCAGCCACCTGACAACGCCAGCGGCGGGTTCGGACGCCGACGACCTGGACACAACGGCCATGGTAGGGCTGGCCGGGCAACTGTGCGGCGTTCTCAGTGTTCGCTGCGATCGGAAGGCAGCCGCGCTCACGACTTCCAAGATGTTAGGCGTCCCTTTGGACAAGGTTGGCCCGGAAATATCGGACGCGCTCGGTGAAATCTGCAACATGGTAGCGGGCAACTTCAAGAACAAGATTACTGGCCTGTCGCAGGGCTGCATGCTTTCTCCGCCCACGGTGATTACTGGGACCGACTACAGCATGACGTCCTTGACGGATTCTCCTGCCCTCGAAGTGCGCCTCGCCTTCGAAAGCATGCCGATCGTTGTCTCTCTTGAGATCCACGCCTGAACTTCTCCTGCACTTGACGAGTCTTGCCTCATCTCATCGAAAAGGGAAGGACGCGCATCCAGGATTAATCTGCCGGTAAGAAACGAAATCGTACTTTTCTTGCGGTCACCCGCTCGCGCACCCTCGGATCAGGCACCTACCGGGGCGGCCCCAAACACCGTCGCTACCAGTTCGTGAATCTCTTCGACGGTCTCGTCGAGCTCAAATGTGAAGCGCACCAGGTCCATGCCTTCCAGTTCGCGGTGCTCCTTTGCCAGAATTGACCAGGCCGGATCGGCGATCAGATCCACCATATGGCGCTCGTAGTAGCCGTACCCTAACCCTCGCATGCGACACAGCAGATCACTCAGGTGAACGAGCGCCACCAGTCCCTGTGCCTTCTGGCTTTGCTCGATGGCGTGATGATGCAAGATGACATCTGCCACGTCATCGTCCAGATGCCATTTTTCCGCCAGTGCCTCGCCGGTCTCGCAGTGCGTGAAACCCATGCGAGCCAATTCCGCATCCCACAGGGGAATCCCTTCCTGGCAAGCCCATTCCATCACTTTCGCAAACTCGTTCGGAAAGGACAGGCAGTTCACCATGAACCCGATGTCATGGAGCAATCCCGCCATGTATGCCTTCTCATGATCGGAGTTGGCCAGCTTTTCACTGAACTTGCGGCACACCATCGCACAACCCAGCGAATGCCGCCAGAACACTTCTGGATCAAGCACCCACTTTTTCACGGGAAATGCCTGGCCCAGACAGCACGTCATCAGGATCGTTTCCACCCGCCGCATGCCCAGGCTGATGACGGCTCCCTTGATGGACTTGGGAGGTTGCGCCAGCCCAAACAGCGGCGAACTGGCCAGCCGGAGGCATTGCGCCGCAATCGTGTTGTCATACGAAACCAGCCGCACCACCTCGTCGACCTTCACGTCCTCTTCGGTGGCGCTCAACAACTTCAGTAGAGGCAGAAAGACGGCTGGTATCGCGGGCATCGTTTCGATCTTTTCCACCCGTTCCCGAATCATGGCAGTCAAGGATTCATTCATAGTTTTCCGCTCTTCAAGGAGGGTTTCCAGTACGCGATCGTCCCCGGAAAGTGGACCAGATGAAACTGCTCATTCATCTTCATGAGCGACTCCGAGGTTCCCAGGAAAAAGTAGCCGCCGAAATTCAGGTTGGTGAAGAAGTGGTTGATCACCTTGGCCTTGGACGCACCATCAAAATAGATGAGCACATTGCAGCACAGAATCAGATCCATGCCCTTCATGAAGAGCATTTTGGAATCGTCCTGCAGGTTCAGACGGCTGAAGGTGACCAGTTTCTTCACCTCCGGACGGACCTGCAACTTCTGGCCCTCTCCGGCCGTGAAGTACTTGCGCTTGTAGAGATCGTTTGTATTCCGCAGCGCGTAGTCTCCGTAGATGCCTGCCTTGGCGGTCTCCACCGAGCGGTCATTCAGATCGGTCGCGACAATCTCCACCGTCCACCCTTTCAACAGGCGCTCGCTCTCTTCCAGCATGGTCATGGCCAGGGTGTAGGATTCTTCTCCCGTCGAGCATCCTGCGCTCCAGATCCGCAACCGCTTGGTGATCTGCTTGGTTTTTTCGACCACGAGTTCGGGCAGAATCACTTTGCGGAGCGCATCCAGTTGCGGTTGGCTGCGAAACAGGCAGGTCTCGCCGATGGTGATTTCATTCAGGAGATGCCGTAGCTCTCCATCGCGGCCAGGCTGGGCTGTCAGTTGATCCCAGTAGTCGCGCACGGTGCGCACGTCCAGTTGCTTCATGCGCCGGCTGCAGCCGTCGGAAAGCAGATAAAGCTTTTCGTCCGCCTTGTAAATTCCGGAAACCTTGTAGACCATGTCGCGAATCTGACGGTACACAGGATCAAGCGTATTGGGCTTGATCGCTGCGTTTGCAGGAAGAACGGCTTGAGTCACGATCGTCATTTTGCGGGGCGCTCCAGGCTGGCATGACTTCTCAATTCGACGTGCGGACGAAGGGCGCGGTTCTGCAGCACCCGGCGTGTGATTTCGGTTGCCAGGTGATTCAGGGGATACGCGGCATCGGCGAGGCCGGACGCATGCACCAGGCCAGGCATTCCCCAGACCACGGAACTATCCTCGTCCTGAATGATGACTTCGCCGCCCGCGTCCCGGATCGCTTGCGATCCCAGCACGCCGTCCGAACCCATGCCCGTCATCACAACTCCGAGAACGTTCGCGCCATAGGCTGCGGCCACCGACCGAAACAGCACATCGACAGCTGGACGGCAGGAATTCTCGGGTGGCGCCTGATTCATGCTCAAAGTGCAATGCACGCCTGCCTTCAACACTCGCATATGAAAATTTCCCGGCGCAATCCAGGCTCTTCCCGGCGCCAGGACCATACCTGCGCGGCCTTCTTCTACCGCGATCGCGGAACGGCTGGCGAGACGTTCCGCAAGCAGCCGCGTGAATATGGGCGGCATGTGTTGCACCACCACGATCGGGACGGGAAAATCCTCTGGAATGCGGGGCAACACCTCGGCCAGCGCATTGGGGCCACCCGTCGAAGTGCCGATGGCGACCACCTCGATGCGCGATGGGCTCGGTCGTGTCCGCACTTTCGGCGTCGGGCGCAGTCCGGGCAACGGAAGTAGTTTCAGGGGAACTACGCTACACAACACCTTGATCTTCGGAATCAGCTCACTTTGAATGCGCTCGATCGCGATCGTCGGACTTCCCGTGTTACTCGGTTTCGTTGCATAGTCCGAAGCACCCAACGAAAGCGCTTCCAAAGTAGCCGCCGCACCTCGTTCAGTCAGCGTGCTGAACATGATGACCGGCAGGCGGGGATACAGCTTGCGAATCGCCGCCAGTGTCTGCAAGCCGTCCATCACCGGCATTTCGATATCGAGAGTGACCAGGTCAGGCTTGAGGACTGGAATCTTCGAGAGCGCGATATGGCCATCGCTGGCAGTCCCGACGACTTCGAAAGCCTTGTCTCCGGCCAGCGTGTCGGAGAGCAACTTGCGAATCACCACCGAATCATCGACGACCAAGATGCGAATCGATGCCATAGCCAACCGTACGTTTCCGCTTTCACAACCTGAGTTGCGGGCTGTCGAATTGCCTGCGACCCTTAGCCCGCATGAGCGGCCAGACGCCGGCTTTCCGTAGCGTGCTCACCCTGTTCATGACCCTGGTCGCTCGGATGAATCTTGAACTGCGCCACCAACCTCCGCAGTTCTGTCGACGTCTCCACTAACTGCTGCACTGCTTTTTGCGTATCCCCTGCCCCGCGCGACGTGCTTTCCGCAGCTTGGGCGACGCCAGCTATGTTGCTGGTGATCTCGCCACTTCCCTGCGCCGCTTCGCTGACGTTCCGCGACATCTCGTTGGTGGTGGCGTTCTGTTCCTCCACCGCCGTCGCAATCGTGCTCGAGATGTCGTTAATCTGGTGGATCACGCCGCTGATCGTACTGATCGCGTCCACGGCTGCTTTGGTGTCGGTCTGAATCGCTTCAATCTTGCGGCTGATGTCTTCCGTCGCCTTGGCCGTTTCCTTGGCCAGTTCCTTTACTTCATTGGCGACCACCGCAAAACCTTTTCCCGACTCTCCGGCTCGCGCCGCTTCGATGGTCGCGTTCAGAGCCAGCAGATTGGTTTGCTGTGCAATCGACGTGATCACTTTGATGACTTGCCCGATCTCGGCCGAAGAATCTCCCAGTTTTGCGACCGTGGCCGTGGTGGATTCGGCTACGCGGACCGCGCCCGTGGCCACCTTCGCCGCTTCCGTGGCGTTCTTGGCAATTTCCTTGATGCTGACCCCCATCTCCTCGGCGCCCGTGGCCACTGTCTGCAGGTTTTGACTGACATGCAAGGTGGCATTGGAAACAACTTGCGCCTGCGCCGATGTTTCCTCCGAATTCGCGGAGATTTGCTGGCTCGTACCGGACAACTCTTCACTTGCTCCGGCCACGTTTTGCGCGCTCATTGCGATCGACTCAATGGCACTCGCCATCACGTCGATGGCCTGATTCAACGCGTGTCCCATCGCCCCAATTTCATCCTTGGAGTCCACTTCGACATGCCGCCGCAAATCTCCACTCGCCAGGGTCTGCAGCACGGACAGCGTCCGCGCGAGGGGACCCAGAATCCCTCGGGCCGTCATGTAGCCGAGTCCTCCCACCATCAGGAAGGCGGCCAGGCCGAAAGCGATCATCATCGTGGTGCGCGATGCCAGCACAGAGGTTTCATGCCGCTCGCCCTGTTCGACCATCTGGTTTGCGAGTTTGACGATTTGTTCCACCGACGCGGCATGTTGCAGGTAGAGAGGAGTTAACTTTGTCATCCGCAGGTTGCGCGCTTTGGCTTTGTTGCCCTCCAGAATCGCCGGCACATATTCGTTTTCCGCAACTTCAAACCAGGCCCGCGCCGCGGTGTAGCAATCCCCCGCCATCAGTACCTTGATCTTTCCTTCTGGTACGGTGCCCAGGTAGTAGGCATGGCGATCCTCGAAGTCCTTCCGTGCCTGCCGGAACTGTGCGATCGCCTTCTCCGCCGTCGCCCGATCGGGCGCTTCTTCCATTTCTCCCAGCAGCGTGACCACGTAGGCGATACTCTCCGCCGGCGCGACGTAGTCGGCGATAATGTCCTGTCCCAGCTTGATCTCTTTGTACAGACTCCCGTTCAGTTGCACGATGCGAAGCGTCGCGAATGCCAGCACAGCAAGTACCAACAGGCCCATCGCCGAACTTCCAATCAGCAACGCTAGCTTGGTCTTAAAGGTCAGATTCACGTCAATTCTCTTCTGATCGCCCCTGCCGCCATGTGGCCTCGTTGCATCCCGCTCTTGGACCAGGGGACCGATCCACACGAAATCATCGCGACTGAGGACAATGAAATCATCGGCCTCGAACCAGCCGACTTTAACGAAACACACAATTGGCTGCGCCTTTGGTGTGCTCGTCCGTTTGAAAACACGGAGAAGATGGTTCTACATCGCTCCGTGGGCAGCCCGCGCGCGCTGTGCGGACGATGGTTGTCCGCCGCTGCTAGTATGGATCTTGAATTGTTCAACCAGCCGGCGCAGTTCCGCCGACGTCTCCACCAACTGCTGCGCCGCCTTCTGCGTGTCTCCCGCTCCCTGCGACGTGCTTTCCGCTGCCTGGGCCACGCCCGCAATGTTGCTCGTGATCTCTCCACTGCCGTGCGCCGCTTCACTCACGTTCCGCGACATCTCGTTGGTGGTGGCGTTCTGTTCTTCCACCGCCGTCGCAATCGTCGCGGAAATATCGTTGATCTGGTTGATCACGCCGCTGATCGTCCCGATCGCTTCCACCGCCGCCTTCGTGTCGGTCTGAATCGCTTCGATTTTCCGGCTGATGTCTTCAGTCGCCTTGGCCGTTTCTTTCGCCAGCTCTTTCACTTCGTTCGCCACCACTGCAAAACCTTTGCCGGCTTCTCCGGCGCGTGCCGCCTCGATGGTCGCGTTTAACGCCAGCAGGTTGGTTTACTGCGCGATCGAGGTGATGACCTTGATGACCAGGCCGATCTCCGTGCTCGATTCGCCGAGCTTGGAGACCGTCGCCGTCGTCGTTTCAGCCACCTTCACCGCGCTCGCAGCGATCTTGGCGGCTTCGGTCGCATTCTTGGCAATCTCCTTGATACTGGCTCCCATCTCTTCCGCTCCGGTCGCCACCGTTTGCAGGTTCTGACTCACTTGCGCGGTCGCTTCGGAAACAACTTTTGCCTGGGCCGACGTTTCTTCCGAATTCGCGGTGATTTGCTGGCTGGTGCTAGACAGCTCTTCACTCGCCCCCGCAACCTGCACCGCCGTACCTGAAATGCTCTCGATCACACCATGCAAGTTGTTCTTCATCTGGTTGAGTGCAATTCCGGCCTCTCCAATCGCGTCCCGGGTTGTGATTTCCATGTCTGCGACGGTCAAATTGTTGGCGGCAATAGTCTGGATCATGGCCACCATTTTCGATATCGCTCCCGTGATGGAGCCGGCGAGGAGTATGGCGAGGACAAGTCCGAGCACGACCCCAACCCCGGCCACAGAGAGTGCCATCCACTCGGACCTGGTTCCTTGCGCCCTTTGATTGTTGGAGCTATCCTGCAAATCTTGATCCTGCTTCTCATCGAACTGTCTCAGTGCTGCGCGCAGGCCCTCGTGGATCTCTAACGCCTCCGTTCCGAAAAGGGTTTGGACCGCTTGCCGTTCGTCGCCATTCTTGCGCAGCTCGATTGCCTTGTCTTGTTTATCTCGAAGTCCATCGACAGACTTCTTGATCGCCAAGTTCATTTTTGTTTCCGCGTCGTCGAGTTCCATTTTGCTCAAGCGATCGAATCCAACTTCAACTTCGTGATTTCCCTCCTGATAATCGTGAAGATAGGACTGGTTGCCGGAGAGCAGAAATGCGCGCGTCGAGGCAAGCCCTTTCCATACCCCTTGACTGATGTCCATCGACGCGTCTTTCATCGCGACGGCATCGTCCACTTGTCGAGTAACCCGAGCAACCCCGTTGGCAGAGGAATAGCTGAGATAGCCCATCAGAACCACAAGCATCAGCAACGACCCGAAGCCGAAGCCCAACTTGACCTTCAAACTGAACTTGTTCACCGAGTTTCCCCCTTCAAGGAACCAGACCTGCGACGCCTGGGGCGAAATGCAAGCGAGTCCAGAATCTCCCCGACCCTGACGCCGCACACAGCCGCCTTGATAGAGTGATCGACTGAAGACGCAAGACCCTTACTGGATGGGAATACAAAACTGAAACACGTCCTACTCAGAAGGAGACGACCAACCGAGGAGTTAGGATCGGGCAGTCCGGATTCGACGACAATCCTCCCGGATGATGCAGGAACTGAAAATCCTGTACCAGGGCAACGTGCTTCGCAATGGCAACCTTGTAGTAGCCCTCCAAAACCAATTCGGAAGTGAAGTTGCCTGTGCCCGGTGCTGAGGTAAAGGCAACACGGGTAAACGCAAACCCGAGTGAGTCTTGACTGCGGCGCGCCAACGGTGCCTGAAGAGTCGCGCCTCCGCCAACGTGCTTTGTGAGTTGGCTAACCTGGCCGTCGGCCTGGCCAAACTGAAAGAACATTGACCAGCGCTGCTCCTTCCGAGCGGACAAGGAATTTCTCCACAGGGCCTGCTCCAATACCGCGTAGTAGCCTTGCGTGGAACCCGCTGCTCGCCCATCGAAATGCGGAATAGCGGTGGCGTCCAACCTCCAATATCCAACGCTGACCCGCCCCGGCAATTCCTTTTTGCCGCTTATCGTCCATGTTTTCCCCGGCTCCAGAACCGAAAGTCTGCCTTTGCCATCAGTCTGAAAGACGCCGAATCCGACGCTGCCACTGGTAGTGGGATGAAGGACTGCAAGCACGGCCAGCCTCGGTGAAGGATAGGTCGGAAACGCCATGATCGTCGGACTGAAGCCCATGGAGGAATTTAGAAAATCGCCTGCGCTCTGCACTGTTGCAAATTCGGTATTCGCGTCGATCTTTCCGCCCTTGATGCGGAGTTTCTCACTCCACAATTTCTGTTCCAGCCAGAATTCGTACAGCATGGTTTTGGATGGTGCATCAATATTGGAATAGACCTGGGCGGCGCCGTCATCGCTCCTCCCAAACTCTCGGCTGTGTTGTTTCAGGCGAATCAAGACCGTGCTTCCGTTCCAGCCAAACGCCTTCTTGCCATCAATCGATGACACGAGGTCAAACGACTGCCTGCCATATCCCAAGCTCGGATCGACCTTGCCTCGAAGATCCTTTGACCAGTCGTTGACGAACGTTCCCTGGAACGAAATTCCATGGTCATTCAGGCTATGCAGGAGGTAGCTGGTTCCTGACCACAGTGACTTGTTAGCCGTAGGCTTCATTTGCCCAGGAACTGCCGACAGAGTGAGGCTCGGAATCAGGGGTTCCAGTTGTGGCCATAGCTCGTCCCGTCTCAACCCCGCCGTGAGAAGCAGGCATGGGGGCACCTCGCAGGGTTCATGCGGTGCTTCGCCGCACGCAGAACTGGCGAGGACTTTGTCGCATCCGGCGGCGTCACGGGTCGATGTTTCGCCTGACCACAGAGAGGCGGATGCCGTGAGCACCAACAAACATACGCATAGCAGGTGGTAGAAACGCTCACCTGACCATCGGTGGAACTTCATGGAAGACTCTCCTGCGGATCGTTTCGGCTTTGCTCTAAGGTGCATGCCTAATTGGGAGATCGGCGGGACGGGGTGCTCCTTTACCCGTTTAGAAGTGACGGTCCGGCCATTACTGCGCTTTACCTTGGTAACAACCAACGTAGAGCGCCTACACGGATCACTTTTGCGATGGATTCAACACGCCTGCAAGGTGGATCGGAGTTTGAAGGTGACAGGTTTCAGATTGACTGAGGGTAACGCCCGTAGGGACTCGGCGATCTCGCAGCTAGTTGGCTTCGTTCATCTGGCAGGCTTTTTCAATGTCCAGCACATGCATGAGCCGTTCATTCAGCTTGTGCACGCCGAGGATCATGTCGCGCACCGAGCCGCGCAAAGTTTCTGGCGATGGTTCGAACGTGTCTTCCTCCACCTCGACCACATCGCCAATTTCGTCGACCAGCAGGCTGACCGCACCGTCCTCGGAGCGCACCACCACGTTCATGGACTGCGCGCCTGGCGGGCTCGGCCCCAGTTCCAGGCGCAGGCGCAGATTGACGGCAGTCACGATCTGGCCGCGCAGGTTGATCAACCCGCTGACCACGGCCGGAGCCAGCGGCACCTTGGTGGTATCCAACGTACGAATCACTTCCTGGACGCCTTGCAATCCCACGCCGAACAGCAGGCCATCCAGATAGAACGTACAAAACTGCGACGTGTGCGCCATGGCCTAGTGAGCAGCCTCCGCTGCATGCATCGCCTTGCCCGATTCGGAGCCGCGCAAATCCGCGCTTCGCAGAATGGCAGCGATGTCCAGTAACTCCGTCACTCGGTCACCAATCACGACGGAATAGAGCACGGAGGAGCGCGTGGCCGCCGACTTTACGTCTGCCCGATCCTCGACAATGTCCAGAATTCGTTCCACCACCAACCCGAACGAATGGCCGTCGTGATTCAACACCAGCACCTGGATCGGGCCCGAGCCCGGTACCGGCGCCACCATCAAGGCGCGCAAATGGTTGCGTCGTTCTTCCAGGGCGACACTCAGCCTCACCAGGGGCAGGATTTGTCCGCGATATTGGGTGACCCATTGTTTGCCCGACATTTCCACCTGCTCGAGGGGAAACTCTTCCAGGCGGGCCAGCGTACTCAATGGAATTGCCATGCGCGAATCGCCCGGCCCGGCGAAGAGCAGGAACGTCTGCTTCTCGGAACCCACGACCAGCGCATCCGTCGCCTTTCCAGCCATGGCCCGGTCCCGCGTTTCCGTGACGACACTGGCACGCTGAGCCAGTCCCAGCACATCGAGGATGAGCGCCACCTTGCCGTCCCCCATGATGCTCGAACCGGCAAAGGTCTTCACCGACTTGAGCTGCTTGCGCAACGGCTTGACTACGATCTCTTCGGTGTCGTTGATCTCGTCTACGATCAACCCGAATTGCCGCTCGTCCGCTTGCAGGACCACGATATTGACCGCTCCGTCGCTCTTCGCCACGTCGGAGGCGAGTTTCAGTTCCCGATCCAGATAGACCAAGGGCAGCAACCGGCCGCGCAAGCGGTAGACCGGTGCTCCGTGAACCAGTTCGATCCCCTTACCCGCCTGCTCCGCCTCCAGCCGGACCAGTTCCAGCAAGCTCACCTGTGGAATGGCATAGCGATCGCCGCCACACGTCACCACCAACGCTGGAATAATGGCTAGCGTCAACGGAATCTTGACCCGCACCGTAGTGCCCTGGCCGAGTTTCGATTGCACATCCACCGTCCCGCCAATCCGTTCCACATTCGTTTTCACGACATCCATGCCGACGCCGCGACCCGACACATTCGTCACTTTGGCGGCGGTAGAGAAACCGGGCAGGAAAATCAGATTGAAGATTTCCCGCTCCGACATCCGCACACCCTGCTCCGGGGATACGACTCCGCGTTCCATAGCTTTCTTGCGGATGCGTTCCCCATTCAGCCCGGCACCGTCGTCGGTAATCTCGATGATCACCTGTCCGCCTTCATGGAAGGCGCGCAAGATCAGGCGTCCAGTAGGGTCTTTGCCCGCTTTCACCCGATCCTCAGGAAGTTCAATTCCGTGGTCCACGGAATTCCGCACCAGGTGCGTAAGCGGATCCTTGATCGCCTCGATGATGGTTTTATCGAGCTCTGTCTCTTTCCCTTCCATCTCGATGGCCACCTTCTTGCCGCAACCCAGCGCAACATCGCGCACCGTGCGCGGAAATTGTCCCCAGATATTCCCGATAGGCTGCATGCGAGTCTTCATGACCCCTTCCTGCAGTTCGGTTGTAATCAGGTTCAAGCGTTGCGAGACGGCCAGAAAGCCCGCGTCTTTCATCCGGTTGGAGAATTGCAATACCTGATTCCGCGCCAGCACCAGTTCTCCTACCAGAGTCATCACTCGATCAAGGAGCCCCACATCGACTCGAATCGTGCTGTCGGAAGCCGTGGCCTGCCCTCGCGAGGCTTGTTGCACGTGCAGTGCATCGACCACATCCGACGGCTTCACTGCCCCTTGCTCTACCAGAATCTCTCCCATGTGGCGGGGATCCCCTTCCGCCTGCTGCTCGGCGGCCAGATGGACTTGCTTTGGGGTCGCGCTCGCGTTCTCGATCAAGAGATCGCCAATGTTGGGCACAGCAGGAATTGTCTCGGGCGGCTGTTGCAGCCGGGTCAGGGTCGCGATCAACAACGAGTCGTCGCGCTCGCCTTCCTGTCCGCTCACCTCGATCTGGCTGAGCATCTGGCGCACCGCATCGACCATGCTCAGAAGCGCGGTGGTGATCTCGGGTGTCAAAATCAGCTGCCTATCCCGCAGCCTAGTCAGGAGGTTCTCGCCCACATGCGCGACTGCTTCCAGTTTGTTGAAACCGAGGAAACCGCACGTGCCCTTGATCGTATGAATGGTGCGAAACACGCTCGCCAGCGCATCGCGATCGTCAGGATTCTTCTCCAGCCCCACCAGTTCCCGATCGAGCCGGTCCAGGTTTTCGTAACTCTCGACCAGAAAGTCCTGAACGATATCGCTGTCGCCCATCGCGTTCCCTTCTCGATTCCATTTGGCAAGTTGCGGCGACCGTGGTCCCAAAACCGCAAGAGCACCAATGCGAGTTGTCTTCCCACTGTCCATCGTCGGCCCCATCTGTTTCCTTTACCGATCGTTGTCTAAAGGTGGACGCACGGAGAGTCCTGGTCGTGCGGAGGACCGCCCAACCCTTCTACTTATGAACTTGGGTCTGATCCCCTCCGGTAACTCTCATTCCCAGGCCCTTCCTTCTCCTGCTACATTGGACCGTCTCGCGATCGCCGTTGCCGCATCCGGGTTAGGGAGAATCATGTTGGGACTCGTAACCTTTTCCCATTTCGTGAATCAGACGGAAAGTGGCGCGTTCTTTGCTACGAGGACACCTTGATGAAGTCCCGCACCGACCGAAGGAAATTTGCCGCTGTCACTCGCCGCGAACTCCTGAAACTGACACCCGTCCTGGCCTTGGGCGCATTTGCCATCCCAAAATTCCAAGCACCCCTGCTCAAGGCTGGACTGGGCTTCAGCGACTGGGCCTCCGGCAAGCTCTTCCGCCCGGGCCATTTGGCTCCGACCTATGCAGACTCCGAACTCACTCCGTTCGAGAAGTTCCCCATCAACGGCTACGACGTTGAAGATCCCGAAGTCGATTTGGAGAAATGGACGCTCACCGTCAGTGGAGCCGTCCAGAAGCCGGGTGAATATACCCTGGCGCAAATTAGGACACTCCCCGAGGTAGCGCAGAACACGCGGCACGTTTGCGTGGAAGGCTGGGACGTCATCGGACACTTCAACGGCGTTCGACTCTCTGATTTCCTCACCATGATCGGAGCCGACCCGACTGCTCGCTTTCTCACCGTCGAGTGTGCCGACGATTATTACGAATCCCTCGATATGGCGTCGGCACGTCATCCCCAGTCCTTGCTCTGTTACGGCATGTATGGACAGCCTCTGACCCGCGAACACGGGGCGCCGTTGCGCTTGTCGGTTCCAACCAAGGTCGGCTACAAGCAAGCCAAGTATTTGACCGATTTCAAAGTCGAACACGTGCTCTCCAAAGCAGGGTATTGGGAAGACCAGGGCTATTCGGAGTTCTACGGTCTCTGAGGCACAAAGGAACAAGCCTTGTATTTACAACCAGATTCACAGATTCGTTAAAAGCAGGTAAACATGGCAACCCGCGCGCTGGAAGTCGAGGATGTGAAGACTGGCAAGGTCACCGAAGCTGTCTATGAGCATCACTACATCGTCCGCCTGACCCACTGGGTAAATACGGTCGCGCTCTTCGTGATGGTAGGCAGCGGCCTGCAAATCTTTCGTGCCTTTCCCAGCCTCGGCGCGAAGATCCCACAAAAGGATCTCCTCAACTGGCCAAAGTCGTTTGCGATCGGCGGATGGCTGGGTGGCGCCTTGCAATGGCATCTGACCTTTGTGTGGATCTACATGGCAACTGGTCTGCTGTATCTCGGGTACCAGGTCTTCAGCGGAAACTATCGTCAAGTTCTATTTGGACCGCGCGATGTGCCGGGAGTCTGGCCGATGGTTCGCCACTATTTTTTCTTTGGCCCGAAACCCGCACAGAAGGAACCCTACAACTCGCTCCAGAAGCATGCCTACACGTCAGCGATCGGACTCGGCATCCTCTCGGTACTAACTGGAATCGCCGTGTGGAAACCGGTGCAGTTTTCCTGGCTGGCCTGGCTCATGGGCGGATTCCACCTCGCCCGCATATGGCATTTCCTGACCATGTGGGCGATTCTGGCCTTTGTATTCGGCCATCTCGTCATGGTCGTACTTCACGGATGGGGTAACTTCGTCTCCATGCTGATCGGATGGAAAGAAGATCCGGATTATCCCTCCAGCAAGTAACCAGCGGCACCATATGGCATGCAAGATCGCGTTGAGGATTGATGGCTGACGAGGGCAACAAGCCGGGAGAGGATACCCGGCAATCAGACGAAGAGACGCTGATCCAACGCATCCGGGACGGCGAACACGATCTCTTCTACGAACTGATCCGGCCTTACGAGCGCCGGATCTACGCCACCGCCTTTGCCATTTTACGCAACGAAGCGGACGCTGAAGACGCAGCCCAGGAGGCAGTGCTGAAGGCTTTCAAACATATCCGGCAGTTTCGCGCCGAAGCAAAATTCAGCACCTGGCTGACTCAGATCACGCTCAACGAGGCCCGGATGCGGAAACGCAAGCAGCACGTCCACCTCATGGAAGCGATCGTCGACCAGCAGGACGATCATGGAAATTACGTGCCCCGTGATTTTGCGGACTGGCGCGAGATTCCATCCGAAACATTGGAACGAAAGGAAATCCGGGAAAAACTCACGCATGCGCTCTCTTTACTGGGAGACAAGTATCGCGAAGTGTTCGTGGCCCGCGATATGAATGCGCTGAGCATCGAGGAGACCGCCAAAGCGCTCGGGATTTCAACCGCATCAGTAAAGACCCGTCTGCTGCGGGCACGTCTCATGCTGCGCGACCTGCTCTCCCCGGCGCTGGACGCCAACTGGAGTAGCAAATTGTCATTCGCAAAAGGGAATAAGCCATGGTGATGCGCTGCCAGGACGTCTGGCCGGAAATTTCGAACTACCTGGAAGGCGAGGTTAGTCCGGAATTGCGCGCCGCCATCGAAGAACACATCCGCGGGTGCCAGCACTGCGCCGCCGTCCTGGATGGCACACGCAACGTAGTCCAACTGTACGGAGATGAACGTATGATCGAAGTGCCCCTGGGCTACAGCCAACGCCTGCACCGCCGTCTGGAGGAAAATATGCCTGGAAGAGCCACAAGAAGGAGCTTCATGGGATGGATGGTCGCGGCCGCAGCCGCCGTGGTCACCGTCGGGGCTGTCGAGTTGGCAAGTTCTTCGGCTCTCGGCAAACGCCAGCCGCGTTCGGAGCACGCGCAGTCCGGGAGCGCCATTCCTCCCGAGTTGATGGTGGTGGTCTCCGACAAAGGAAAGATTTTCCATCTCGCCGCCTGCACGTTTATCCACGATCGGAAAAACCTCCGGAGCGTCGCGGCCCGAGATGCACAGCAGCAGGGCTTCGTCCCCTGTGTTCGATGCCTGCGGCAATACCTCAAGAGCTAACCCGCTAAGAAGTCTTCTTTCTCGCACAAAAAAAGACGCGGCTTGCCGCGTCTCCCTGTTCAGAATTGGCGAGGCGAACCTCGCCACTACCATCGATCCCTCGCGATTAGTGCTTCATCGCGTCGTCTTTCTTCATTTCATCCTTCTTCATGTCGTCTTTCTTCATCTTGTCGTGCTTGGTTTTCTTGGACTTCTTGTCCTTCTTCATGTCGTCGTGCTTCATCTGGTCGTCTTTTTTCATCTCGTCGTGCTTCATTTCGTCTTGCTTCATGGCATCGCCCGACTGTGCGAATGCCGCCATGGACAACGTCAGGAAACACATCGCCACCAGTTTGCCGATTACTCTCTTCATTATTCCTCCCACGGCTCTCGATTGATTTTGCGGCGGCCTATTCCCGCCGCATTCATGGGATGCCCGACCATCTGCAAAGTTACGGCAAGATTCCTCTTTCAAAAGAATTTTTCGGCAGCCAGCAACTCCCTCGTTGTAAGATTCCGGGCTATGAATGTCACTGTGGCTGCCTCTCTGCTTTCAGCCGTTCTTCTCGCCGCACCGTTGCTCTTTGCGCAATCCAGCGCGCCCGCGAAACCGCCCGAGTTTGATCACGACGCGATTCACGTCCGCGATCTCGCCAAGAGCGCCGAGTTCTACGAAAAAGTCATCGGCCTCGAAAAAATCGCGGAACCATTCAAGGACGGGCGTCACGTCTGGTTTCGAGTCGGGGACCACAGCCAACTGCACGTTATCAGTGGCGCGACGGAACTGTCAGCGCAGCCGATCGACATTCATTTTGCTTTTCGAGTCCAATCGTTGGCCGACTTCATCGCCCGTCTCGACAAGATGAATGTGAAATATCGCAGTTTCAAGGGAGATGACAAGGTTACCGTCCGGCCCGACGGCGTCCGACAGATTTACCTGCAAGACCCCGATGGCTATTGGATCGAAGTCAACGACGGCAGCTACTAGGCGTCACCGAGAGGACGCACCGGCAAGAATCGTCTGCAGTTGAATTGCCTTGCGGGAATCGACGTGGAAGAGCGGCCCTTCAGGGCCGCGTCAGTTATCTAATTGACAGGGCTTCAGGCCCCGAGAAGTACTACGAATGCGTGCGCCAAATGCTCATGCCCCGAATCTCTCCGCAGCCCGCGCTTTTGCCTTCGCTGCTTCTTCTTCGCGATTTTTCGGAGGCGCGATGGTCTCCAACGAACGCAGCAGCCGGTTTGACACTCCCGCAATCTCCTCGATGGCATTTTGAAATGCCAACTCGTTCGCCTTGGAAGGCTTGTTGAAACCGCTGATCTTTCGGACAAACTGCAGCGATGCCGCGCGCACCTCTTCGTCCGTCACGGGCGGATCGAAATTGAAAAGATTCTTGATATTCCTGCACATATGAATTCACCTTAG
The DNA here is from genome assembly GCA_016196065.1 of Acidobacteriota bacterium. Taxonomy (NCBI): domain Bacteria; kingdom Pseudomonadati; phylum Acidobacteriota; species Acidobacteriota bacterium. The sequence goes on from JACPYL010000008.1 coordinate 17,398, forward strand.
AGGCGCGGCTGGGCGCATCTCCGTGCCTACCAGCGCAACCCCACCGTCACCGGGAACAGGGTTGTGCGACGATCGCTGGTATTGGCGTGATGGTAGCGTCCTTCCACATAAACTTTGGTGGACTTGTTCAAGCGATAGGTGAGCCCACCTCCGAAGTTATACCCCCCACCGCTCACGGTATTTCCTGAAAGGACCTGAGCTCCGTCGGTGAGGCCGTTTTTGCACACGATGCCCCACAACTGCCACGCAGGCTGACAAACGGCGCCTCCCGGCAAGTCTTGCGTCCGCGCCTCCAGGTTCCGTTGATACCAACCCGCACCCCCAATTGCATACACTCCCACTTTGCCCTGCACAGGAACGTTATAGAAAAAGTTTAACGTCGCAGCATGCACACGTCCCGTCGCATCCGGCAGGCTCTGTTGCGACTTCACGCCGTTTTGAAAGGACAGGTTGTAGTACATGTACTCCGCTTTTACTCCAAACGCACGACTGAAATTCCATCCCGCGCCCGCTACCCCGTTGTAGGAGGCGTCGGTCACTTTGCCAACGTCGCCCAGGGCGTGACCGTATCCGCCGCCCACATTGAAATTGAAGCGATTAAAAATTTGCGCCGATGCGGCCGTGATTCCCATTCCAAACAAAATTCCGAACACAAGCAGTCTGTTACGCAATCGTAATCTCCTGATGCAACAGTTCGTTTCTGAATCCAACGCCTTCTCATCTCTTGGATGCGGTAACCCGGTCTCGTAAGCGGGTGATCGCTTCGAGTTTTCGGCGATCATCTAGTGTCTACGCAGTTTCTTAAAAATCACCGGCCAATAGTTACGGAAGAAATTCATTCCTGCGCGGCTGGCGATGTCTGTCCCATAGCGTTGGAATGTCTTGCCCACGGTCCGTTCCCCTTCAGGCCAGTAGGCATTCGCCAGGCCCTCGCCCATCGCAGGCCCCAGCAAACCCGACCAGTTGGCCGTTTCGTTTCCATCGTCATTCCGTGTAACGAAGATGCGCTTCACCGCATACTTGATACTGCTGCCCAGGGTTGGATCGGCTTCCGGGAAGAAGCGCGGGTCCTCGTGCAGCGCCGACGCCAGGATGAAGGTTCCAAAAAATTCATTGGACGCATTGCGGGCCATGGAAGCGCCAAAGCGCTTTCCGTATCCTTCTGGGCCCTGCGGGTAGCCATGCGGATAATATTCGATCTGGCCAATCCCCGCGCTAAATGCCGAGCCAAAGATCGCCGAAAACGACGCACTATTGTCGACAAACAACTTGAATTTATCTCCCGTGGATAGCCGGTCCTCGCTGGTGGCAATATCTGGAAAGAATAGAGACTTCCGGTTGATCGTCTCGAACACGCCCTTCGGCGTGTTGCGCCGGGATGTTTGTGCGCTCCGCGTGGCGGATGGAGCGTCGGGGGGATTCTGTGCCGGAGCAGGCTGTTGCGCACTCGCGACGGCGCAGCCCAGCAGGATCGTGCAGGTGGACATGACGAGCCACCCCCACGCAGCCTGACCAGTGTGAGGAACCGAAAATTCCAACAAGGGCTGAAACACACATTTTGGGTTCAGAAGGCACTTGGGAGCCTGGGTGATGAGACGAGGGCTAATTGGCATCCGATCAGGCTAACGAAAGCCTTGCTGCTTAGCAAATGGTCGGGACGAGGTTTGCCTGCGTTTTCGGATCAACCGACCCGATCCACGGGTTTCAGGACGACGGGCTGGTCCGCGCGGCCAGGTACTCGACCAGTTCCACCACGCTGAGACCGGATTCGAGCATATCGATCATCTGCTCGGCGCTGACGCCCACTTGCTTGCCCAGCAAGACGAGTTTGGTGATCGCCCGCTCCAGGACCTCCTGGTCAGTAAGAGTTGGGGTTTCGACCAAATTTGCATACCGGCGGTCAGGAGGATAAACCTCTTCCATGGCACGCTCCCAGGGGCTTTCCGCGGCGTGGACGACGATTCCCGCAAGTATCGTACCCCGAAGGAAGACTCGCACCATCGCCAGCGTTGTCCGAAAGTAGTCCGTTTGCCCACGGCCGGTCAGTGATGTTGATTACAAATGTTTGTGACAACACTTCGTCGCCAGAATCCCGATTTGGATACCCGTGCAGCCTGTTTCCCAACCTGAAATACGGTCGATTTCTTATTCGCATACCGTGAAATTGTCTTTCACATAGCCCGGTGCTACCATCCAATTAAGGTCTGGTAGAGAAAGAGAACGAGGAGGAATTTCATGTCCGATCGTGACAGCAACAGTTTTGTATGGTTCCTGGCAGGCTTGGGTATTGGCGCTGTCGTGGGTGTTCTGTATGCCCCCCGCTCCGGTGACGAGACCCGTGAAGCGTTGCTCGCCAAAGCGCAAGAAGGACAGGAAAAGGTTCGCCATCACGCTCGCAAAGCCCGCGAACAGGCGGAAGACTGGATGGAACGCGGCCGTGACGTCGTCACACAGCAGAAAGAACAACTTCGGTCTGCGTACGAAGCCAGCCGTCAGGCCTATCGCGACAAGACCAGCGTTGCGACCGAACCGACCAGTGGAGAGTAATCAGACGGAAGGACAGTTGTCCCGGTGAAAGTGCTCATGGATGACAATCTACTTAAAGTGTTTATTGCGCTGACCTCGTTCGCTGTGGTCATTCAGTCTGGGATCCTGGTCGCCCTCTATCTCGCGGTGCGCAAGAGCGCCGCTCGCATGGACGCGCTCGCCACTGAGGTTGCAGCGAAAACCCTGCCGACCCTCGAAACCGCGCAAAGCATGCTCGTCGAGTTGCGTCCGAAGATCGAAACGTTGGCCGCCAACGCCGCTGATTCAACCACCATCATGCGCGTCCAACTCGGGCGCCTCGATGCCACGCTCAGCGACATCCTCGACCGCACTCGACTGCAGGTGATCCGCGCCGATGAACTTCTCAACCGCACCATGGACAAAGTGGAAGACACCACCGAGGTCGTGCACAAAACCGTGATGTCGCCGCTACGCCAGGTCTCTGGCCTGATGAGCGCGGTCAGCACGGGATTCGAAGTATTCTTCGGCCAGAAACGCCGCGGGCCGCGCAACGGCATGGGCGTACCGCAAGACGAGATGTTTATCTAACGAATCTGCCTGTAGAGACGCGGCTTGCCGCGTCTCATTCTCTACACTGTCACTTCCCCTCTAAACGTCGCGCCACGAAATCTTTCCCTGCATACCGGTAGGTCAGGCTTTCCACTTTCTTCCCTGCCCCGACATTGAACACCACCCGCCCTAGAAAATTTCTCTCGAGGAATTCCGTCGCAGAAACTGGAACCAGTGGCGTCCGGAAGGTTCCAAGTTCCAGAAGCAAGGCATCACCGTCTACCGCGAGCGTGAACTTGCCGTTGGGGACAAAGTAATCTGGCCCATACTGATACTGCCCTGCGTAAGCGGCCAAGTTTCCGGGTGAGATCCTCGCCGCCGCGAAGACCGGGGGTCTTTCCCGCTGTTCTCCAAAAACAATCGCTCCCAAGGCAGGCGCGATCGGGTCCTGCGACATCGTCGCATAACTATTGCTGAGCACAATCACGGTGACGTCATCGTCCGGATAGCGATCCAATACCGCAGTGAAGCCGGGACTGCGGCCATTGGCCGACATCACACGGCGGCCCGCCCGCTTCCGCTGAAACCAGCCGAACCGGTTCCCCTTACCCTCGACAAAATACTTCTGGCGGGTGGCCGCCTTCAGCAAGGTGTCCGTATTGAGTGCACGATCGAAGCGGTAGAGATCGTCCACCGTGGAGTACAGCGAACCGTTCCCCGTTTTGTTTGTCCAATCGAGATACGGTACTTTCTCGTAGCCAATACTCCCCGCCGGTTGATAGCCCGTCGCCGCATTGGCAATCAGCTGTAAAGCGTCTCCATCGTGCCCGGAGTCTTTCATTCCCGCTGGCTCTAGAATGTGCCTTCGCACATAGTCCCCGTAACGCTCTCCCGTAATTTTCTCCAGGATCAGCGCGAGCAGGTTGTAGTTGGAATTGCTGTAGTGATAATCGCTTCCGGGTTGAAAATCGAGCTGCACTCCCGAGAACTTCGCAACCAGTTGCTCAACCGTATGCGGACTGCGCGCGAACAGATCGTAATCGGGAAGATCGTTGACGTTCGGAATCCCCGAGGTGTGCGTGAGCAAATGATCCAGACGAATCTTGTCACCGTTGGGGAAATCCGGGATGAAGCGCGCCACCGGATCGCTTACGCTGAGTCGTCCCTGCTCCTCGAGTTGGAGGATTGCGATCGCGGTGAATGGCTTGGAGACCGATGCGATATGAAAACGGGTTGAAGGAGAATTCGCGACCCGCAACTCGTAGTTCGCCATCCCGTAAGCCTGGCGAAAGAGCACTTGCCCCTTGCGAGCGACCAGCACCACGCCGGTAAAGTTACCGCTCTCAGCAAAGGAACGGACATACGCGTCAAGACGTTCCGCTACCGGGCGTGCCGCCTGCTTCTGGCCCGAGGCCACGCTTGCAAGGAGAATCGCCGCAACCGCAATTTCGATCCCAATACTCCGCAGAATTCCACTGATCATGAGTGTGCCGGTCCGAATCAACGGATTCTAACCCGCCACTGTCTACATCGCCAGTTGGGAACATGGCTCAGTGCCGGGCCAGCACGCCTTCCTTCGTACGATCCGCCGAACTGGCCCCTTCCAAATTGTGGGCCCGATCGCCGTGGAAAAATATCAAGTGGATAAAGAACATCAAGATCAGAACACCGCCAAACGTGCATACGATGGTCGCGCCCGTCGGCAGATCCATCAGCACTGAGAAATAAACGCCCAGCGCGGAGACAAGTGTACCCATGGTCCATCCGATTGCCAGCCGCCTGCCAATTCTGTCAGCGAACAACATGGCACCGACCGACGGTACGATCAGATAGCAGAAAACCAGCAATACGCCCGCAATCGCCACCGACGAAGTCACGACAAATCCAAACGACGCGTAGAACAGAAAGTCCCACAGCCGGATGTTCATCCCGCTCGCTTCGGCTTTCGGCATATCGGTCGAGATCAGCAGAAACTTTTTGCGGAAGAAATAATGAAAGATGCCGACTGCCCCGTAGAGCACCGCCGTCTTCAGCACTTCGGCCTTGGACACAGCCAGGATGTTGCCGACCAGCATGTCCTTGAGGTGCTCGGTTTCGCCCGTCGCCTTGCTCATGGCTAGGATCGCAGTTGCCGAAGCCACCGCATACGCGATGCCGATGAACGCCTCTTGCGGAATGTGCCCTCGCCGCGTCCGTGCGAACGCAAAAATCCCGGCCCCAAGGAACGTAAACCCAAGGCTAAGAAAATAGGCGCCGCGTCCGTGCGGATCCATTCCCGCCAGGATCGCAATGGTCGCGCCCAACGCGGCGATCTGCGCCAACGCCAGGTCAACAAAAATGACCCCGCGCTCGACCACATGTACGCCCAGATATGCGTGGATCCCGGTGAGGATCAAACTGGCAATAAACGGCCAGATCAAAAAAGGAAGTATGTCCATGCTTCTCCTTACGAACTTTCGAATCTTGTCTCGCTGCCTTCGCGCTACGGATTCGCCTGAAAAGCCTTCACCAGCAAAGCGATATCGTAATCGAAGAGCTGAAAATAGTTTGTGATCTCTTTCACTCCACCTACCGACGGCATATATTCCACTACCGTTCCTTCGGTTTGACGTGCAATCGAATCGGGCGTCTTACGATCAAAATACGGTTCCACCATGATGACCTTCACATGATCGCGTTTCATCATGTTGCTCAATTCAAAAGTGTGGCTTGGAGTCGGAGGAATACCGGGGCGAGGCTCCACAAATCCCACCACATCCAATCCAAAGTGTTTGGCAAAGTTCGGCGCGGAGTTGTGATAGGTGACTACCTTCCGTCCCCGATACGGTTTCATATCGGCGTCCCACTTCTTCTCCGCTTCCGTCAGCCTGCGGTCGAAATCCTGAAAGCGCTGCTGAAAGTAGCCCGCATCTTTCGGATCGAGTTCCGCAAATTTCGCAGCGAAGCCCTTGGCCACACGTCGTCCATTATCCGGATCGAGCCAGTAGTGCGGGTTCCCGAGCGGATGCACATCGCCCATCGCGCGCGTGATCGAACCTTGCGGAATTTCCAGGATCGCCGAAAATTGCGAAGCGTCCAGATATCCGCCTGCACCCGGTTGAATCCGTGAATTGCCGCTCTGCGCAATCAGCGGCGGCAGCCAGCCAATCTCCAATTGCAGTCCCACCACCACCAGCAAATCCGCCTGTCGTAGTTTCAACAGAAAGCTCGGCTTGGCCTCGACAAAGTGCGGATCCTGATAGCCCTTCGCCATCGCTTCCACGTTGATCTTGTCACCGCCGACTTCCTGGACCAGCGCCGCCAGATCAGTCGTAGCCGTCACGACGTTGAGCTTCTTCGCCGCAGCGGTGCCTGGAGAAATCAGGCCCGCCACGAGCACTGCCGCCACAAAAAGTAACAATCCAGCGTTCGAAATCGCCTTATTCATAAAATCTCCTCAACCTAAAACGGATGCGCGCCATGCGCGCCTAGTGAGAACAGCAACTGCATCAGGAATTCGTTCGACTTGTGACCGCCTGCGTAATCGGTGAAACGATACTGTCCGCGAATCTGGCTGAACTCGCTTGGCCAGTACGTCAGGATCGCCGATCCGCCTGTATCAGTGAGATTAGCGGCCCGTGCGCGGTCTGACCAATCGTAGCGTCCGCCCACAAACCATCGCCGCTTGAACTGATACTCGCCGGATGCGTACATTCCAAATGCACGCTGCTCGGTGAGTAGGTCATGACGCTGGCTCCATATGAATTCACTTCGCGCCACGAACGAGTTGTAAATTGCCCGCCGCAGAGGCTTCCAGCGCAGCGTTGCATCCATTCCATACAAACTCGTAATGAAATCGCTGCCCAATTCGTTGTGTCCGCGAGCATAGGACGCACCCAGTTCCAGGTTCGTCGACTCGTTCAGATCCTTGTATCCCCGCAGGTGCGCCACTGTGCTGATATCGCCCTTCTTATGCGACTGGAACACCAGTTCCTCTCCATCGCCCGAATCCCCGCGAAATACCTGCCCCGTAGCCGAGAGGAAGATGCCTTTGGGAAATGGGATGATGCGCTCGACAGAAATTCCGGCATCATCGATGCCATCTTCCCCGCCCACGAGGTTCTGCGTGACCAGAGGACGATCGACAAACGGCAGCACGTGATTGTGCATTCCATTTACCTTGCCGAACGCCGACCGCATCTTGCCGACTCGTGCAACAAAGCTCTCCGGAAGCGCCGTGAAGGTGATGAATCCCTCTTCCACATTCACACCCTGCTCGCCGAAGGTCAGGAAGAAATCTCCCTTCGCGTACGGATCGATCACCGCCTGCACGCCCAGTTCGGACTCATGCATCTCCAGCGAAGGAGATGGACGAATGGAGTTGCCGCCTGCAAAAGCGACGAAGTCGCCAATCATGCTGATATCCGGATTCAGGGCCTTGGCCGCCGAACCGCCCGCTCCGCCCAGACTCACCGGTTCAGGCGCCACACTCGCCACCGGAGCACTTTCCGTGGATGCTGTTGTCTCGGTTGAGCCGGGGACAGGCGACGGCGCAACCGCAGCTGCCTGCCCGCCTTGCGCCTTCAGTGTGCGCATCTGTCCTTCGAGCGCGATCAGACGATCTTCCAGATCACGAATCTTCTGTTGCAGTGCGGCCGTATCGTCCGCGGATGCCGTGCTTCCCTGCTGCCCAAGCGCCATCCCTGACGCCAACAATGCGAATAAACAGAAACCGATCCAAGGCTTCATGACAAACTCCTATAAAAATGGAAATTGGCAGAATTAAGACTTACAACCCAGAACTGGGAAGCCTTAGAAAACGGGAGGAGCCCGCAGATCCAGCCGCAAACGACGCATAACTGGACGTACCTGCTCAGAAATCAGCAGCGTGCGCGAGCGGGTCGGGACGAGAGAGAAAAGAATCAGCAGCAGCGTCAGCAGCAACGTCTGAGACACCGCGCACACGGGACAGACCGGCGTAGACAACGAAAACGACGCCTGCAGCCCCGACGAAGCACGCTCCGACGGTGGACACACATGTGCCCCTTGTACGATCAACGCCAGGCACACTATGCCTACAAGCGTCATCAGTAGCGCGTTGCACCGTAAAGTTTGTCGGGCGGACAGAATCATTACTCTCTCAGTCAGATGCCGCGAACCTTCGAGTAGTCGCTCGAGAGTCCTGACTTAAGCCGGATTCTACCATGCGACGGATCGACCGGCCCTGCCGCCGAGGTAATCAGTGCTAGTCTTCGTCCGCCGAGGACGCCTTGCTCGTTCCCTGGACACGTTCGCTTTTCCCGTCCGGAACCTGCACGGCGTGGACGGACTGCTCGGCTGCAAGCTTCTGAAACGCCGCGATTTCCTTGTTGCGCACATCGTCCCAGTGTCCCAGCAATTGTTCTGTTTCCTTCTTCAGGCGCTCAAACAACTGGCTCTGTGATTCGGTGGGCGCCGAGTCCGACGCGCCCGTCACCGACATCGAAAGGAAAGCCAGCCGTCCATCCAGCCCCGGAGGATAGCTCAGCGAATCTTCATTGGCGCTGATCCTGAGGTTGATCAGAGGATCGCGCACCGAAATCAGCTTCGCATCCAGTCCATTCGCGGCGTCGACCAGGTTCTTGTAGGAATCCGCCGGCCCCAATCGTTTCTCAATTCGCGTCAACTGATCGCGAACATCTTCAATCTGGTTGACTGCGTCATAGACTCGATTCAGTTGTCCGCGCACATCCATTAACAACTGGAATTGTTTTTCCAAATCCGCTTGCGATGTACTCACCCGCGGATCGATCTTCAGTTCCAGTGGAACCGTTGAACTCTTGCCATCCGCTGTCAAGCGCACCTGATACTTGCCCGGCAACGCGAACGGACCGCGCGCCCCTTCGTTGTATTCCCAGAGGTAATAGCCCGGAACGCGGTGCGCTCCTTCATAGCGCAGATCCCACACAAACCGATTCAGCCCTGCTTCGGACTTAATCTGCTTCTCCGGCTTCTTGTCGTCCGGATCGAGCGGTTCATCGGGCAATTCAATCTTCTGATTGGAGAAGTCCCGAATCACCTTGCCTGCCGCATCCAGGATTTCAAGTTTCACTTCCTGCTTCGGCGCCTGTTTCAGATAGAAGTAAATCACCGCGCCGCTGGGTGGATTGTGCCCCGAGAAAGCTGATCTCGGCCCCTCTTCACTGGCAGGAATTCTCCGGCGAAATGCGGTCGAAGGCTGGTAGAGGTGCACATCTTCACTCCCCACCGGGTCTGCAAACTGGCGCAGGGGCCCAACGTCATCCAATATCCAGAACGAGCGTCCGTGAGTGGCGAGTACGAGGTCGTCGTTCTTCACGACCAGATCGTGAATGGGCGCCGTCGGGAGGTTCAATTGCATCGACCGCCACTGCGCGCCATCGTCGAACGAAACAAATACGCCTCGTTCGGTTCCGGCATATAACAGTCCACTCTTTTTCGGATCCTCGCGCACCGCTCGTACGAATGCTGTGTCTGGAATGCCTGTTACGATGCGACTCCACGTCTTGCCATAGTCGCTGGTTCTGTAGATGTAGGGATGCAGATCGTCATTCTGGTGACGATCGATGGCGACGTACGCCTTTCCCGCATCCCGCGGAGACGCTTCGATCAAGCTGACCTTGCTCCATTCCGGCAAGTCTTTTGGAGTGACGTTGGTCCACGTCTTCCCTTCATCCTGGGTCACGTGAATCAATCCGTCATCCGTCCCTGCCCAGATCAAACCCTTGGTCAGAGGCGACGCCGCAATCGAGAACACCGTGTCGTAATATTCAGTTCCAGTGTCGTCGATCGTGATCGGCCCACCCGAAGGCTGCTGTTTCGTCTTGTCGTTCCGCGTCAGGTCGGGGCTGATTGCTTCCCATCGCATGCCACCGTCCGTGGTTTTGAAGACGCGCTCGCCGCCGTAGTAGATCGTGTTCGGGTCCTGCGGCGAAATCACGATTGGCGCCGTCCATTGAAAGCGGTGCTCGAGATTCGCAGCCCCGCGCGCGTCTGACAAGTCAGGCCACACAGCAATATTCTTCACGTGCCCGGTACGCTTATCGAAGCGAGTAATGTTGCCCTCATAGTCGCCTGCGTAGACGATGTTGGGATCGGGCGGGTACGGCACAATGTATCCCGCCTCCCCACCTCCGACCGGAAACCAATCCTTGCTCCCGATTTCACCATCATCGCTGCGGCTCAAGATTGAGATAGTGGAATTGTCCTGCTGCGCGCCGTACACGCGATAGGGATCACCCGTGTCGGTGATCACGTGATAAAACTGCGCGGTCGGCTGGTTGTCCTGGCGCGTCCATGTCTTGCCGCCATCCAGGCTCACGGTCGCGCCGCCATCGTTGCTGGCGATCATGCGCCGCGAATTTTTCGGATCGATCCACAATCCGTGATTGTCGCCGTGCGGGACTTTGATCTTGTTGAACGTGCGCCCCCCATCCGTGGACCGGAAGAACTCCACGTCCATGATGTACACCGTCTCTGCGTCCTGCGGATCGGCGACCACATGCATGTAGTACCACGGCCGTTGATACAGGCTATGGTTGCCGTTCACCAGCGTCCAACTGTCTCCACCATCGTCAGAGCGGTAGAGTCCGCCTTCCTTCGCTTCCACAATTGCGTAAACGCGATCGGAGTTCGCTGCCACTGCCAATCCGATGCGGCCATACGGCCCCTTCGGCAAGCCATGCGATTCCAGTTTTTTCCAGGTCGTACCGCCATCCGTCGAGCGATACAGTCCGCTGCCGGGACCGCCACTGGAGAGGCTCCAGGGCGTACGCCGCGTTTCCCACAGCGACGCAAATAGAATGTTCGCGTTGTTCGGATCGAACGCGATATCGATGGCGCCAGTATTCTCGTCCTTGTAGAGAACTTTGTCCCAGGACTTTCCGCCATCCATCGAGCGGAAGACTCCACGCTCTGTATTGGGGCCGAAGGGATGTCCGAGCGCTGCCACAAAAACAACATCCGGGTTGCGAGGATTTACGATCACCTTTCCGATGGCGCGAGAATCTTTCAGCCCGACGCTCTTCCAGGTCTTGCCCGCATCAAGAGATTTCCACACGCCATTGCCGTCAGAAATGTTTCCCCGAATGCAAGCTTCGCCCGTTCCGACATAGATGACGTTCGGATCCGATTGGGCCACGGAGAGGCTCCCGATGGAAGGCGCCGCATCTTTGTCCAAGATCGACGACCAACTGGTCGCGCCGTCAGTGGATTTCCACACGCCGCCGCCCGTCGCGCCAAAATAATATGTCGTCGGATCCCCCGGAATACCCGACGCAGTCAGCGACCGCCCGCCACGAAATGGACCAATCGCGCGGTACTTCATCCCCTTGAACAGCGGGTCGCCTTCATTCTTCTTGGATGCATCGGCCGGCTCGGCTTGCGCCTGCGGAGGTGTGTTCGTGATCGGTTGCTGATTCCGATTTCTCTCTTTTTGCTGCCCGACAACCGATGAAACGCATGTCACCAGCAACAGTCCCAAACTCGCGAAACGAAAACCAAGCCGCTGCATCATGGACAACTCTCCAGGGGGAAAATGAGTGCGCCTAATGGTAATGCGCTTGGCCTGATCTCACAATCCCTCGGTACCCGGGAAGGTGGCCGTAACGTTCGACGATCCTGAACCCATATAGTCAACACCGCTTGTACAGAAACTCCCGTTGACTTCTACCTGCTTGCACCTAGAATGTTTCAAACATTTCAACCGTAATTTGTTTTAAACAGGACATCATCCGAATGCAGCGGGAATTTACATCCAATGAAGTGATGATCCTGACCGGGATCACCGCACGCCAGCTGCAATGGTGGGACGAACGCAGCATCGTGATCCCGGAACGGCGAGGCCATCGCCGGGTCTATGCCTGGGACCAACTGGTGACCGTGGCCGTGATCTGCCAACTGCGCCGCCGCGGATTTTCTCTGCAGCGCATGCGTAGAGTCATCCGCTTCCTGCAGCAGGAATTTGGAACCAGCTTGGCCGCCACCGTCGGCGCCTCGTCTGAATATCACTTGCTCACTGACGGCACGAACCTTTTCCTGCGCACCTCGGCAAGGCAGGTCGTCGATTTACTGAAGAATTCGCAACAACCGATGCTGGACATCTGCTTAAGCGACGAAGTACGCCGCGTGAAAGCGGAGATCCAGGCTCAGAAGAAGGACGCAGCGTCAGAACAGATCCGGCCCTTACGGCGGATTCAAAAAGCGTAAGTGGAACCAAGGGAGGAACAGATGATCGGCGAACTGAGCGTTCTCAGCGAGTGGATTCCCGAACAGATGGAGCCCGGAACCGTCTTCGTCCTGGAAAATGCAGGCGAGGTTGGCGAAAAGGAAGATCCCTACTGGGCGGTACTGTCCTGCCCGACCTGCGGCACGCTCGGGCTAGTCACACGCAAACAAATGGCTGGCCTGCTGCCTGTAATCTGCGGATCATCCCACTGCTCCGCACAGTTCTTTATTCACGACGAAGAAATTACCGTGCGTAAGCCGTTCTAGAAAACCTTTCTCGGGGAGACGCGGCTTGCCGCGTCTCTCGTCGATCCTCAAACCTTCCCTACAAGAAACGATCTTTCTAAGCCTGCCGCTCCGCCGTTTGTAACTTCACCGGCACCTGCTCCACAATCTCAATATCAAATCCTTCCAACCCCGCCACCCGCCGCGGATGATTCGTCAGCAACCGGATTCGCTTCAGATTCAGATCGGAAAGGATCTGCGCTCCCAGACCGATGTCACGCTGGGTTTTCCGTTCACTCTCTGGCAGAGTCGGCAGCCGTCGTTCGCGATGAAACGTGAGAAACGACTGTTCCCCAATCTTCTCTGCCGAGAATCCTTTGGAAGTCTGGTGCAGATAGATGAGTGCCCCGCGCCCTTCTTCGGCAATGGCCTGCAAGGATCCTTCGAGCGTGGCTCGACAGTCGCAACCGGTGGCGCCAAATACGTCGCCCAGCAGGCAATGCGCGTGCATTCGTACCAGCACCGGGCGCTTCGAATCCGTGATATCTCCGCGGATAAACGCCAGGTGCGAGCCTCCGCCGTCGACTTCGCTTTCGTAAGCGATCACGCGGAACTCGCCGTGCCCCGTCTCGACCATCGCCTCGCCCACGCGATGGACATAGCGCTCGTTCTGCATGCGATAGCGGATCAACTCCGCCACCGTCAGCATCTTCATGTCATGCGCGCGGCAAAACTCCATCAGATCCGGCACCCGTGCCATCGTGCCGTCGTCTCTCATGATTTCGCAGATGATTCCAGCCGGCACCATTCCCGCCAGCCGCGCTAGATCGACGGACGCTTCCGTTTGCCCCGCCCGCACCAGCACTCCGCCCTTGCGTGCCCGCAGTGGAAAAACATGCCCCGGCCGTGCCAAATCCGTCGGACGCGTTGCCGGGTCAATCGCAACCTTGATGGTGTGGGAGCGATCATAGGCCGAAATTCCGGTCGTCACTCCCTGTCGCGCATCAATCGCTTCGCAAAAAGCCGTGCCGTATTGCGAAGTATTCTCCGCGGTCATGTTCCCGATACGGAGATGATCAAGCCGCTCTTCAGTCATTGCCAGACAAACCAGGCCGCGGCCATACTTCGCCATGAAGTTGATAGCCTCAGGCGTAACTTTCTCCGCCGCCAGCGTTAGATCGCCTTCATTTTCACGGTCTTCGTCATCGACAACGATAATCATCCGCCCCGCGCGGATTTCCTCAATCGCAGTCGCAACGTCGGTAAATGGGCTTTTAGGAGACATAGAATTAGCCAACTGATTTCAAACTCAAAATTACTTCGCGGCGTCCGACTTCTGGAAGTCCACGATCTGCTTCATCACCTCCAGAGGCACCCCGCCGGTTAACATGCGCCCGTTGATAAAAATTGACGGCGTACCGTTGACACCCACGGATTTCCCCAACGCCAGAGACGCCTCAATTCTGGACTGCGTGTCCGGCTTTACTGCGCAGGTTGCAGCCGCTTCTGCATCCGACCCCGAATCGGTAGCGATCGCTTTCAACTTTTCGTCTGCATTGGCCGCGGTAATACTTTCCTGTTGCTCGAATGTTTTCTGGACGAACTTCCACACCGCATCCTTCGCCTTTGCATCACGTCCAATGCAATCCACGTAGCCAGCGGCCTTTTGCGCCCAGTCGTGACCGGGAAGGGGGAAATTCTGAAACACAAAGTGAGCGTCCGGTTCCTGCGCCAGCAGCGACTCCACGATGGGAGCAACCACCTTGCAATGCGGACACTGCATGTCACTAAATTCGACGATCGTCACTGGAGCTTTGGACGGCCCTTTCGACGGCCCCGTCAGACTCTTTTCAAGCTTGACGCGGCTCTGTTCGAACGGCTTTGGACCAAACGGGATAATGTCGCCCGTCACCGCGTGCTTGCCGTCGCTCGTAACGTAAAAGCGGTTCGTGTTGGCACCCTGTGCGTCCGTAATCACGACCAGCACTTCCGTGAGCCCTCCCACGCCGGTGGGACGAACGTCCGCTACCCGAAATGTCACGCCCCCGTTGTACCCAACCATCTGGTTCATGAAGGCCGTGATCACTTCCTCTGAGGGCAGCGCGGAGCTATCGGCAGCCACGGGAGCCGCAGGTGCTGGTTTCGGAGCGGTCTTGGCGACAGGCTTCGACCCAGTTGCGGGTTTGGTTTGGGCAGCCGCGACAGCAGCGCAGCAGGCGATTACGAGGAAAGTACGCAACATGCTTGTCATAGTCAGTCTTTGATTTTTACAAATGCCGGCGCAATTGTCGATGTAGCGCCGGGATCGATAGTGGGTCATTTTGAGAACGCTCGCAGAAACACAACCACGAAGGCCACCAAGTTTCACACGAAGTATCACAAAGCCTCGGGCCAAGATTTCCTTCGTGACCCTTCGTGTGAAACTTCGTGACCTTCGTGGTAGTTCGGACAAATTGAGCCACTACTCCGGGATTTCCGATGCCGCTTTACATTTCCGGCTTCGCCGCAATCGGCAACCTGCGCCCGTAGCCAAACGCTTTGGTAGAGATCTTGATTCCCGGCGCCGCCTGTTGGCGCTTATATTCGCTGCGCTCCACCATGTGGATCACGCGCTTCACAAGGTCGAGGTTCAGATCATGCGCCACCGCAATCTGCTCCGCCGACCGCGCCTCTTCCACATAGTCTTCCAGGATCGCGTCCAGCACATCGTATGGCGGCAGAGAGTCAGAATCCTTCTGGTCGGGCTTCAATTCCGCCGAGGGTGGCTTGTCGATGGTGGCCCGCGGGATTACCTCTCTCCTCAGGTTCACGTATTCACTCAGTCGATACACCAGCGTTTTAGGTACATCGGAGATCACCGCCAGCCCACCCACCATGTCGCCGTAGAGCGTGCAATATCCAACCGCGAGTTCGCTCTTGTTGCCGGTCGAAAGCACCAGCGCCCCAAATTTATTGGAAAGAGACATCAGCACCATGCCCCGGCTGCGCGACTGAATATTTTCTTCCGTTGCATCCTCTGGCATTCCCGCAAATACCGGAGCCAGCGTCTCGCGGCAAGCCTTGTACATTTCGTTGATGGACAGCAACTCGAATCGAATCCCGAGATTCTCAGCCAGCTGGCGAGCGTCGTCGATCGATCCTTGCGACGAGTAGGGTCCCGGCATCCCGACGCCCGTAACGTTCCCTGCCCCGACCGCGTCAACGGCAATTGCGGCTGTGAGCGCCGAATCGATGCCGCCACTCAGTCCGATGATCACACGCTGGAATCCGCATTTGCGAATGTAGTCGCGCGTGCCGAGCACCAGCGCTTCGTAGGCACTGGCCTCGTCGCCCTCAATCTGTTCATGCATGTCGCCGGTAAGGCTTTGCGTGTCGAAGTAGATGAGATCTTCAGCAAATGACTTACCCTGTGCGATCACCCGTCCGTCCGGAGCAATCACCAGGCTCGATCCATCGAACACCAGGCTGTCGTTGCCGCCCACCTGGTTCACCATTGCGACCGGAACGTTGTCATTCTTCGCAATCGTCGCCAGCATGTCGCGCCGCAACTCACGCTTGCCCAGCCAGAATGGCGACGCTGAAATATTCAGCACCAGGTTGCCGCCCATCTTGATCAACTCTTCGACTGGGTCCACTCCATACAGCCGTCGATGCCAGAAATGCTTGTCGTTCCACGCGTCTTCGCAAATCGTGAGCGCAATCTGCTTTCCTCCGCCATCAAATAATTGCTGACTCTTCGCAGGAGCGAAATTGCGTGCCTCGTCAAAAACATCGTAGGTGGGAAGCAGCATCTTCGACTGGATGAATTCGATCCGGCCATCGCGCAGCAGAGCCGCCGAGTTCATTACCGACTTGCCGGTCTCGGCCTTCGCTGGAGTGACGAGCCCGCAGATCACGGCAATCCCGTTCGTCGCCGCCGCGATCTTCTCCACCATCTCGCGATTGTGGGCCACAAATGACGGCCGCTCTACCAGGTCGCGGGGCGGATATCCGCAAATGGAAAGTTCCGGAAATAGAATCAGCCCGGCACCGGCGTCACGGGCTTGTTGCGCAAACTGAATGATTTTGGCAGCGTTACCAGAAAAATCCCCTACCGTGGGGTTGATCTGGCCAAGGGCGATCTTCACACCAATAGTTTAGAGGGAGAAGGGTGCCGGATGCCAATCGGTCGATGACACGGCAAGTTTATTCGGCCCCGAATTGCCGCCCGGATCCTTCGACGGCGGCCGCGCCACAGGCGGCGTCTTGTTGATGCCGGTGGCGGGATCGCTCTCCGGCATATCTTCTCCGGGACGCCTGAGCGTCGGCGCATTCACCGGCTGGTCGACCGGCTGGTCGCCAGAAGCAGCGACTGCAGCGGGCAACTCCACTTCGCGTTCAGTGCGAATCTCTTTCTGACCGCCCACTTTCATGGTTTCAACGCGCGCCACCTCGTCGCCGACGAAGCGTACAAAATCCACATCCTGCGGCGGTTCGCCATAGATCCACTCTTCGTAATCGACTTCATCGGCGTGCTCGCGCAACTTCTTTGGCGGACGCCCCTTCGCGTACATCACCATTTCCCGGTTCATCCCGACCAGCACATGGTGATTCTTTATCGCGTCTTTGATTTTCGGAGGCACCGTGTCCAGATAAGCTTCCAGTGGCGACTTGGAGTCGAAATCGAGCACCGGACGCATCACCTGCTTCAATTCCGGCCCCGTCATCTCCGGTACATAGTGATCAAAATAAATATCCACGAACGAGCCGCGCGCATTCGCATTCGAATCCGATGGGGCAACTGGAGTCGAGCCACCCGCGCCCTGAATCTGAATTCGCTGGTACCACTTCTGCTTGCGAACCGGCCCACCGTTCAATTCAAAGTGAATGTAGTCATTCTTGATGGCGATCATCGTGATTCGTGCCTGGTCGCCCGGTTTCGCTGCCGGCCCCCACAACGCCATCAAATGTTGCAGGTCCTCGCCGTGGGGAGTAAGTACTCCGTTCTTCAATTTGAGCCCGGTCTTGCCCATCGGAAAATTTGTGCGGACGTAGCACAACTCAGACTCGAATACGCGGATGATCTGCTGACGGGTCTCCTTCGACATTCGAGGAGGCGGAGTGTCTTCTGCGACAACGAGAGCGCAGCCGAAAAGGGCAACCAGAAGCGGGAGACAGCGGAAACGCACGGAGCACCCCGGACTAATACACTTATTATAGACCCGATCGCAAGTCGATTGAGACATTGCAGTACTGAATCATTGGGCGAATCGTTCAGACCCCGGTTTGCGGCCCTTCAATGTGTAACTGACTAAATCTCTCCATGATTTCAGTGGTTCACACCCGTATACTGCGCGAATGCGGGACTTCTCCCCCGAACCGCCTCTCGAAGCTGAGGGCCCCAGCATCGAAGACCGGCCGAAGGCCTCCACCGGCCTGCCCGCCGCCGTCAATTCGCTCGTCGTATCGCTGCGCCAGCTTGGCGCCGGCCGCACGTATGACACGTGGCGGATGGTCAACAAAGTCGACGGCTTCGACTGCCCCGGCTGCGCCTGGGCCGATCCCGACGGAAAGCCCCACGCAATTGAATTCTGCGAGAACGGAGCCAAAGCCTTCGCCGACGACGCATCGACTCGTCTCTGCGGACCCGAAATATTCTCCCGACACACGGTAGCGGAGCTCGCCCGCCACAGCGACCTCTGGCTCAATGCCCAGGGACGTATCGCGGAGCCCATGTTCCTCCCCCCGTCGGAAGACCATTACCGTCCGATCTCGTGGCCCGAAGCCTTCCGCATCATCGCCGACGAACTACGAGCCTGCTCCACTCCCGCCGAAGCAGTCTTCTACACCAGCGGAAAAGCGATTAACGAGTCCGCATTCCTTTTCCAACTGCTCGCCCGACAGTTCGGCACGAACAATCTGCCGGACTGCTCCAACATGTGTCACGAATCGTCAGGCTTCGCGCTGAAAGAGGCACTGGGAGCAGGCAAAGCCACGGTGACCCTTGAAGATCTCGAGGGCGCGGACGTGATCATCATCCTCGGCCAGAATCCGGGGACCAATCATCCGCGCATGTTGGCTTCGCTTGAAACAGCCAAGAAGCGCGGCGCACGCATTGTTGCGGTCAACCCACTGAAAGAAGTTGGCTTGACCCGTTTCATCCACCCGCAGGATCCGATGGCCATTCTGACGAATGGCACGGCGCTCGCCGATCTCTATCTGCAAGTGCGGATCAACGGCGACGTCGCTCTTCTCCAGGGACTCGCCAAGTGCCTTTTGGCGAGCGATGCCCTCGACCGCGAGTTCCTCGGCCAGCACACCATTGGATTTGCCGAATATCGCCGCCACATCGAGGCCGCAGATTGGGATGTAATCGTCCGCGAATCCGGCATCGAGCGCCCGCAGATCGAGCAAGCCGCGCAGATGCTGGCCACGAGTCGAGGCACCGTTGCGTGCTGGGCAATGGGCCTGACGCAGCACGAAAACGCCGTCGACAATATCCGCGAACTGACAAACCTGTTGCTCATCGGAGGTCACATCGGACGTCCCAACGCGGGCCTGTTCTGCGTGCGGGGACACTCCAACGTTCAGGGCGACCGCACGATGGGAATCGCCGAAGAGATGCCCGAAGCCTTCTATGCCGCGCTGGAGAAGGAATTTGCCATCACCTCTCCACGCAAGCCCGGCTACAACACGGTCGAAGCAATCGAAGCCATGGTCGCGGGAAGCGTGCGAGTATTCCTCAGCCTCGGTGGCAATTTCCTCTCTGCCACGCCGGACACTCACGCGGTCGCCGAGGGCCTGCGAAAAACGCGATTGACTGTCTCGATCGCCACCCGCCTCAATCGCGCTCATCTCGTGACGGGCGATGCAGCGCTGATCTTGCCTTGCTTATCCCGCACCGAACTGGATCAGGTGGGCTCGGTCGAAAACACTGTCTCGTGGATCTCATCCACGCGCGGAATCTTTCCGCCGATCTCGCCCGCGTTGCGCAGTGAAGTTGCCATCGTGGCGGGAATCGCCGACGCACTCTTCAACACCACATGGACCAGCGATTACGCCACCGACTACGCTCGCCTGCGCGACCGAATTTCCCGCATCGTCCCCGGTTTCGAAAATTTCAACGACCGCCTCGGACAGGGCGGCTTCTACGCACCCGTCCCCGCCAAGCAACGTGAGTTTCGCACCGCCAGTGGAAAGGCGGAGTTTGCAGTCTGCCAGATCCAGCCTCTGCCCGTTGAGCCCGGTCAACTGGTGCTGACCAGCATCCGGACGCACGATCAATTCAATACCACCATCTACGGCAATAACGATCGCTATCGCGGCATCCACGACGGACGGCGAGTCATATTTCTGCATCCAGAAGACATGCGAGAGCGCGGCCTGGTCGCTCGACAACTGGTGGATATCACGAGCCACTACCGGGAAGAAAAAAGAACCATTCAATCCGTCAGAGCAATTCCGTACGATCTTCCGCGTGGAAACGCGGCCATGTATTTTCCGGAATCCAATCCGCTCGTCCCTTTAGGACAGCGTGCCCGAGGCAGCATGACGCCTGCCTCGAAGTCCGTCATCATCAGCATCGTGGCCAGTCGCTCAAACACACCGTAGAGACGCGGATTGGCAGCGCCAGTTCCTGGTCTCGCGAGGGAACCGCTACGCTTGCGTCTCCACACGCAATCCATCCCTTGCTACTCTCAGCGGCAAAATGTGTCCACCCGCCCGCGCGACCGCGTTCGACACCGCTTCCTTCGCGCCTTCTTCTACCATCATCAGGACGCATCCGCCTCCGCCCGCCCCGCAAACCTTGGCGGCGCGCCCGCCATGCTTTCGCGCTACCGCGATCAGCTTGTCGATTAACGGAGTCGTAATACCCGGAGCATTAGTACGGCGCGACTTCCATTCCTCGCGGAGAAGCCGTGCGACATCTTCCCAGTCATGCCGCAACAGTGCCTGGTGCATCTCGCGGGCGATCTCGCCAATTTTTTCCAAATTGCGGAACACGTGTTTATCGCCGTTGATGTGAGCTTTGAATACTTCCCAGTTATTGATTCCAGATTTTCGCGGCGCGCCCGTGTAGACCAGCACGAAACGCAGTTCGATCTCTTCCGGAGCAACCGGAACGGCTGCTCGGCGCACCCCATCGGCGTCGAGATGAATGGCACTGACGCCGCCATACAGCGCCGGATAATAATCCTGGCATCCGGTGGGCACGCTGATCACTTGCGCTTCCACGTTCTGCGCAATTACGCGCATCGTTTCCAGATCCAGATCGCGTCCTGTAAACCGGGCTAGTGCCGCGGTCGTCGCGATCATGAGTGCCGACGATCCCGAAATTCCTGCGCCCGCAGGAGACTGAGAATTCGTTTCCACTCGTAGCCCGCGCTCCGGCGCAAAGTACCGCACCAGATAGGCCGCCAGCACATGCTGATGTTTTTTTGCGGCCACCAGCGCGTCGAGATCAGCGAACGTTTCCTCGCGGCTCGTATCCACCGAGCACAGTTCAATACGCTGTCCTTTGAGCGGCGTCACCCGGCAAGTGGTCAGTATCTCAACCGCGAAGTTCAACGTCATCGCCCCAGGATGAAACAGGTAGAGCGGCCAAAGATCGATCGTGCCTCCCGCCAGGTCGGCGCGGCACGGAGCATGAGCGGTAATTGTTGGTTGCAGGACTCCCGAGGTCTTTCCAGCCATGCCAAGTTTGTATCACGGCTGCCCGGTTGAATTCAGTGAAATGGCGCACCAGTCGGCGGATCGGAGTGTTGCAAACGCTAAATTCCGGTTGGGGTGCTGCCTAGGGATGGACTTTCTTTGATGAATGGAGCGGGCCACTGGCATCGTCCAGTCTCTCCAGGTGGTGCCCGGCACAGCGCTCTCTCTGCTTGGCCCGCGTTCTGAACAGACAACAGTTTACATGATCCGCCGACGTGAAGCTCTGGTTGTGAATCGCAGCTGGAATCTTTGGTAAGGGCTGGGAAATTGGCCGCCGACCTTCCTTACCTCGTCGGACGCAACGACTTTTTCCATAACCAGCGGAGCCTTCCACCGATTACTTACGTAACGGTCAGCTGTACTAGCAGCACCTAAGGCTTCGCTCCTCCATCCTCCTAGAATAGGGAGGTAACGGAACGAGCCCGCCACCCCGCTCGCGGCCGTGAAGCACCAAGGACAGGCCTTTTGTCACCCAAGCTGCCCATCCCAACCCGCGTGCCGCTGCTCTACGTCATCCTTGGCGTGTTGCTGGCGCTCAGTGTCGTCCCCATGTATTTCTATTCGGCGCAGATTGAAACCATGAATCGCGACCGGCTGAAAACCAACGAGATGCTGTTGCAGAACACTGTTACGCGATCGTTGGCCGACGACATTTCTCAACATCAGGAAACGCTGCGCATGATGTTGTCGAACCTCGCCTCATCGATCCAGGTGACGACCGGCAACGATATCGGAGCGCAAAATATCGCGGCCCCGGAACTGCGAGCACTGTTGGAGCATTTCGTTTCGTCCTCGAATGACATTGCGTACGCCACCGTCCTGAACCTCGACGCCAAAGGCATTTCCGCCGGACGCATCGAGCCGGACGCATTTCTACAACGCGAACTCGAGCGTGCCTACGCCGCCGCTCATGAAAAACGAAGCTATAGCGGACAGCCGCTGGTGGTGGGCGGCGGAAAATCCGCGCGGACCGTTCTCCTGGTCAGCACGCCTATCGTGTACGGCGACCGCTTCCTGGGAATGATCGGATGTGTCGTCGATCTGCAATACCTGATCCGCCGCTTGCAGGAAGTGAACCGCGCCGGGCTCATCCCCTACGTGGTCGATAGCCAGGGACGCCTGGTCGCCGCCGCCTCTGCCGAGTTTGCCACCGGGCAGGACATGACCACCTTCGACATCGTCCGCAGTTTTGTCGACGATGGCGGCAAGGCTCAACTCGCGGCCACACGCGAATTTACCGTGCGCAGCGGCAAGAACAATACCGAAATGCTGGGAACCTACAGCCCTGTTTCCGCACTGGACTGGGCGGTCGTGGTCCAAAAGCCGCGCGCGGAAGCGTATAGCAGCATCTATGAAATGCAGCGCATCGGCCGTCTGCTCGCGCTGCTGGCAGTTTTCCTGAGCATCGGCCTGAGCATTTTTTCCGCGCGCCGCATCACGCATCCGCTGCAAGTGCTGGCGGAATCCAGCCGCGCGATTGCCAAGGGAGACTTCACCCAGCGCGTTCACATCAAAACGCGAACCGAAATCGGTGAACTGGCGTCTACCTTCAACACCATGTCGGAGGAACTGGAGCAGTTCGTTGAAGACCTGCGTCGCGCCGCCGACGAAAACAAAGCCCTCTTCATGGGCTCGATTCAAATGCTCGCTGGTGCAGTCGACGAAAAAGATCCTTACACCCGCGGCCACTCCGACCGCGTCACGAAATACTCGCTCATGATCGCTACCGAAATGGGGTTGGATCCCGGCTTCCTTGAGATCCTCCGCATCTCAGCGCAATTGCACGACGTCGGCAAGATCGGCATTGAAGACCGGATTCTGAAAAAGCCCGGCGCACTGACGCCCGAAGAATTCGAGATCATGAAGACGCACACCACCAAGGGTGCGAACCTTCTCCGTCCGGTCACGCAGCTGCGCGAAATGTTGCCCGGCATCGAACTCCATCACGAGGCACTCAACGGACGCGGCTATCCCTACGGGCTTTCCGGAGACGACATTCCTCTACTGCCCCGCGTGATCGCCGTCGCCGACACCTTCGATGCGCTCACCACCAACCGCCCTTATCAGCAGGCACACGATCCGTACGAAGCCATACGGATCATCGAGAATCTTTCCGGCAAGCGCCTCGACCCGACTGCCGTCACCGCTCTGTTGGCAATCTTCCTTCGCGGAGACATCAAAATTCCCAAACAAGGGACTCCCGCCGGAGCGACTCCTTCTATACCCGGTCCAATCACTCCACTCGATCCAACTATCGTCGATACGCGCAGATCGTAGAAACGCTGCGAGCTACGAGCTTTGAGCTAAGCGCGAGCCGCTCGCCACGGTTCGAAGACTCAACCGCTATTGGAGTTCGCCGTCTGCGTCTGTCCCAGACGAACGACCGCCACGCTCTCACAACCTCCGCCCGCCTGCTCGCAGCTCGTAGCCCCAAGCTCGCCGCCCTATATAATCACCTCACGGATACCTCATGATTCAGACGCTGTTCGGCAGTCTCGACGAAGTCCAGAAGCCAAGTTTCCTTGATCGTATGAAGGAAGCGGTGACGCGCACCCGCGAGAACCTGGCGGAGCGCATCGAGGACGTCGTCGCCATTGGCAAGGAGATTGACCGCTCCACTCTCGACGATCTGGAAGCGACCCTGATCAGCGCCGACCTCGGCAGCACGACCACCCACGAAGTCCTGCAGAAGCTGCGCGATAAAGCCGATCGTAAGCAGATCAAAGATGTAACCGAACTGAAGCGACTGCTCAAAGAGGAATTGCTGGCGATCCTGACCTCGTCAACCGCCGCCCGTCCGCTCACGAAAGTGGACGGCACCCCCGAAGTCATTCTCGTCGTGGGCGTGAACGGCACTGGCAAGACGACTACGATCGGCAAGCTGTCGCAAGTTTTTCGCTCGCAAGGTAAGACCGTCCTGCTCTGTGCGGCTGACACTTTCCGCGCCGCCGCCATCGAGCAACTGGAAATCTGGGGACAGCGCACCGGCACGGAAGTGATCAAAACGAAAGCCGGCGGCGATCCATCCGCCGTCCTGTTCGACGCCCTGCAGGCCGCTGCTGCACGAAAGACCGACTACGTGATCGTCGACACTGCCGGCCGGTTGCACAACAAGCAGAACCTGATGATGGAACTGGAAAAGATGAAGCGCACCGCCGAGCGCATCATCCCCGGCGCGCCCCATGAGACATTGCTCGTGATGGACGCGACTACTGGACAGAACGGATTGCAGCAGGCACGCCAGTTCACGCAGTCCGCCGGCGTCACCGGAATCGTGCTCACAAAACTCGATGGCACTGCCAAAGGTGGTGTCGTGGTCGCCATCTCGCGCGAGTTAGGACTACCGGTGCGCTTCGTCGGCGTCGGCGAAAAAGCTGGCGACTTGCTGCCCTTCGACGCCAAGGAATTTGTGGATTCGTTGTTTGCATAGGACCACGGGCACGAAAGACGACGGGAGACCCTAGCCACCCTTGAGCGACGAACTCTATCAAATGCGCCGGGCGCTCGAACTGGCCGGCCACGGTGTTGGACTCGTCTCTCCGAATCCAGCCGTCGGCGCGATCGTCGTGAACTCTGCCGGAAAAAAAGTGGGCGAAGGCACGCATACCTATGACGGCATGAAGCACGCCGAAATACTCGCCCTGGCGCAGGCCGGCAATCGCGCCCGCGGCGGCACTCTCTACATCAATCTCGAACCCTGCTCCCATCAGGGACGCACGCCGCCCTGCGCCGACGCCGTCATCGCCGCCGGAATCAGCCGCGTTGTCTGCGCCATGAAAGATCCGAATCCACAAGTGAGCGGTAACGGCTTCTCAAAATTGCGAGCCGCTGGAATTCAGGTCGACGTCGGTCTGTTCGAGGCCGAAGCCAAGAAATTGAACGAGAGCTTCGCGAAGTATGTCCGCACTGCGCTCCCGTTCGTCACGCTGAAGTCAGCGATGACTCTCGATGGCAAAATCGCGGCCGCCGCCAAACCCGGCATCGAGCGCGGTTCCACGACTCCACCCTTGGAAGGTGCGCGCACCGGCCATCATTGGATCACCGGAGAATCGGCGCGAGCCCATGTCCAGTTGCTCCGGCACGCGCACGACGCGATTCTCGTTGGCGTAGGCACCGTAATCGCCGACGACCCTCTCTTGACCGACCGTAGCGGCCTTCCCCGCCGCCGACCCCTGCTTCGCGTGATCCTCGATTCCTTCCTGCGCTTGCCCAACACCTCGCGCATCGTAAAGACCGCGCAGCAGGACGTTCTCGTCCTCTACTCCACTGCCGACGAAAATCGTAAGCGCGAACTGGAAGGACTGGGTATCCGCGTGGAGCAGGTCGCCGCGGACGATGCCGACGGCCGTCCGAACATGGCCGACGTGATTCGCCATCTCGGCCAGCAGACCATTACCAGCCTCTTGATCGAGGGCGGCGCGCTCGTAAACTGGGCGGCTCTCTCCTCTGGCGTCGTCGACAAGATATTTCTTTACTACGCTCCAATGATTCTCGCAGGCACGGGGTCGGTTCCCTTTGCTGGAGGCGAAGGCTACAAGCACGTCAGCGAAGCCGCCCGCGTTAAGAGTCTCGACATTCACCGCTTCGGCGACGACTTCGCCGTCGAGGGCTATTTGCGGGATCCCTACCAGGAATAGACGTCGCATCAGCTAGCCTCCCAGGTGCAAATTCGTGCCTATTGACAATCGCGCTGGCCGGGTCCAAAATCCTCGCCCGTTGCGGGTTTCGGCTTCGAGAAGGCCTCCAGACCATTTGTTTTGTTTCGGAAGCCACGGAACTCTCCGGCATTGTTCAACGTATTGCTCATTCAGCAAGTAACGTTTTCTAAAAAAGGAATCCGATCAAATGTCCCCTGTTCCCTTCTCAGTCCGTCTGTTCGCCGCACTGGCTGCGTTCGCGCTGGTGGCAGCACAGCCGGCAGCCCTGCATGCTTCCACCTGGAATCAGCTCTCTCCGGCGGCATCTCCCCCCGCTCGCTTTTACCCGGCCATGGCATACGACCCCGTAAGCAAGAAAGTCGTCCTGTTCGGAGGTTTTAGCGACAACGGCAACCTCAATGACACATGGACCTACGACGGCAACAACTGGACCCAGGTCGCAACCCCCGTCGCGCCGCCCGTCAGGAATGGCGCAGGCATGGCGTATGACCGTCCGAGCGGCAAGCTGGTGATGTTCGGTGGCTTCGACACCAACCGATTCCTACACGACACGTGGGTCTGGGACGGAGCCTCTTCAACTTGGACGCAAGTCGAGATGCAGCGCATGCCCGCGCACGCCACCGGAGCCTCGTTGTTTACCGACCCGATCTCCGGCGACGCGATGATGTTTGGCGGATACAACTCCAACCGGCGCGTCCCCGCCTTCAATATCACGTGGCGCTGGACGGGGACCTCATGGAAACAGCTTCACCCCCACACGGTTCCTATCCCAAGAGGTTGGGGAACTGCAACCCCCGATCTACTGCGGCATAACGTCGTCCTCACCGGAGGCAACGGCGATACCATTCGCACCGACAACACCTGGATCTGGGACGGGACCGACTGGACATGGGTAACCCCCGCCACTCAGGTTCCCCGATTCATCGGAGCCGGGGGCGTATTCGATCCCGCGGTACATGCGGTTGTTCTGTTCGGAGGATTGGGTGAAACCTGGTCGTGGAGTGGAAGCGACTGGGCTCAAATGATCCCGACTGTCTCCCCGTCCCCGCGCGAGGGAGTGGGAATGGCGTATGACCGCGACGCACATCAGGTCGTCCTCTTCGGCGGGTTGACCGAGGATGGAGTCTTAATGAACGAAACCTGGCGGCTCGTCGGACACTAGCAATGAATTGCTCTATCGGCCGAATGTTCTGTCACTTGCCGGACGCGCAAGTGACGGACTTCGGTCGATGGCAAAGTGAAGCGGACTCGTATCGCACCCGCAATAGCCGGGAAAACCCGAACCATTTATCCTGTAGACACGCGGTTTACGGGAAGGTATTCATGTTCACCGGCATCATCGAGGAAGTCGGCACCATCTCAAAGATCACTCAGCACGGCGAGAATCGTCGCATCACCATTCAGGCGGAGCAAGCTCCCAAAGAGTTGAAGCCCGGCGAGAGCATCGCCGTCAGCGGCGTCTGCCTGACCTCACTCGATATCAAGGCAAATTCATTCTGCGCTGACCTTGCACCCGAAACCTGGGAACGGACCTCGTTCTCGCGCATTCATGAAGGGGCGCGGGTGAACCTGGAACTTTCCATGAAGGCCAACGGCCGCTTTGGCGGACACATCGTGCAGGGCCACGTCGACGGCGTCGGCCGCCTGATCGAACTCGAACGGATCGCCGACTCCGACAACTGGTGGCTCCACATTGAAATGCCGCCCGACATCGAGAAATACACGGTCTTCAAGGGATCGATTTCGATTGAAGGAATCAGCCTGACGGTCGCGAAGCTGGAAAATAACCGCTGCACCATCGCAATCATTCCGCACACAGTGGAGATGACGAACCTCGGCTCCCTCAAACGAGGCGATCCCGTCAACCTGGAAGCCGACCTGATCGCCAAGTATGTCGAGAAAATGATGAAACGCGAACCAGAGAGTACTTTGTCAATCGAGGACTTGGTACAGCAAGGGTTTTAGAAATCAGTGATTAGTGATTGGTGATGAGTGATTCGTCGCTAGTGATCGAGTTCGCTTTTCCTAACCACCAATCACTAATCACTAACCACTGTTCTTAAGCTTCTAGCGTCAACTCGTCCAGATCCAGAAACTCCTGCACAATCGGCTCCTCGGATTTCTCCATCTCTTTGTAGGGTCCGAAGAAAATCACGCGCGCCTCGTGCAGGAACACGATGCGATCCGCCAATTTCTTGGCCAGACGCATGTCATGAGTCACGACCACGGATGTGAGATGAAGCTGCAATTTCAGCCGCGCAATCAGGTCGCCCAGCAACTGCGCCATCAGCGGATCCACCATCGTGGTCGGCTCGTCGTACAAAACGCACTCGGGCTGCGCGGACAATGCACGCGCAATCGCCACCGACCGCTTCATTCCGGTAGAGAGATCCGAAGGAAGCAAGTCGCGCATCTCCTTCACGCCGACCATCTCCAGTAGTCCATCCACCACCTGCAGAATCTGTTCTTCGGACAGTTCTCGCCGCTCGCGCAATGGAAAAGCCACATTTTCGCCAACGCTCAGCGAATCAAACAGCGCTCCATTTTGAAATACCATCGTCACTTTCTTGCGGATCAGTTCCAGCTGCGGTTCGGCATAGTCGGTGATATCTTCCCCCGCAACGATGACGCGCCCAGAATCCGGCTTCAGGAACCCCATGATGTTGTGCAGAGAAACAGATTTCCCGACACCGCTTCGCCCCAGGATGCAGACCATCTCTCCCGGCAGGACATCGAAGCTCACATTGTCCAGAATGACGCGGTCCCCAAAGGCCTTGGAGACGTTCTGAAACTCGATGTAGGGTTTAGTGGTTCCGTTAGCCATCGCCAACAGCATGGCATGAGAGGCGACTCGGGCTCAACCGTTTGTTGAAGAAATTTATCCGTAAAGACGCGGCTTGCCGCGTCTCCGACATCTCCACCGCCACTGCTGGCGGAGACGGGGGCCCCGTATTTACGGATTGGACTGTGCGGCCCGCAAATCGTCTTGTGTATTGATATTCAGGAAGATTCGCTCCGAAAATCCGCCCTGCAGCAACTCTTCTTCGTGGATCACGCGGACGGAGACACTTGGAAACACGGCATCAATCTTGTACTTCCCTGCTCGCAGGGCCACTTCCGCCGCCGCACCAAATTCACGCCGATACAGCGCGCACAAAGGCTGGAATCCCTTGCGCGTCCGGGGTACCACCACTAGCGAATCCGATGCCATCGCCGTCGTCCGCAAAAATGCAAGAAATTCGCGAGAGACAAATGGCATGTCCACCGCCGTCACCATATTTATCTCGGCAGAAGTCTGCGCCAGTGCAGCGTGAATCCCGCCCAGCGGTCCGCAATCTTCATAAACATCGGTGACCACCGCCCCATAGCTTGCAAACTTTGCGGGATCCCCTACGATCGATACCGTGTCGCAAACCTCGCGCATCGTTTCGATCGCCCGTTCGAGCAAACTGCGTCCCTGAAATTCCAGGAACGCCTTGTCGACACCCAGACGCGAGCTTTTCCCTCCCGCCAAAATGAAGCCCGCAATCGAAGGCGCGTTTTCAGAGGATCGTGCAGATGGCATCGGCGTCTAGACTGGCGTTGACAGCAAAGAAGGGTCGGCCAACTGAGAGGGACTCATCAATGCCGCCGCCCCAGCGACTCCGGATTCTTCTCCATAGCGAGCGAGCAGAAGAGGAATCTGATCGGGCCAAGGATTCACGCAGGCCCCCTTCCACCGCCCGCGCAATTCGTCAAGATAGTCCGCCAGCATCGACGCGACTCCGCCACCCATGACGATCGCGTCCGGCTCCAGCAGATCAATGATATTGCCCAGCCAGTAAGCGAGAACGTCCAGCGTTTCTTCAATGACCGCTTTCGCCACCGGATCGCCTTCCGCGGACGCCTGTCCCACCATGTAACTATTTACCTTGTGGAGATCGCCGCCAGCGAGTTCCAGCAGCTTGCCGGACGACACGCCCGACAGTTTCGTTCGAGCGCGGCGCGCAATCGCTGGACCAGAGGCCAGTGCCTCGATGCAGCCTTTCTTACCACACCCGCAGCGCGGACCGTTGAGATCGATCCCCATGTGACCGCCTTCACCAGCTGTGCCGGTCCGGCCATGATAGATGGCTCCATCAAAAACCACGCCGGTGCCGATCCCCGTCCCAATGCAAAAATAAAAAACGTTGCGGTAACCGCGCCCCGCGCCCCATTTGAACTCCGCCAGCGCTGCCGCATTTGCGTCGTTTTCGACCAGCACTGGAACCTGAAACAAATTCCGGATGTTCTCCGCCAGCGGAAAATTACGCCAGCAGGGCAAATTGGGAGGACTGATGATGACTCCCGTATGCGGATCGAGCGGGCCGGGAGAACAGATGCCGATCCCGCGAATCTTCTGATGGGGACCTTTCTGTGCCAGCACAGTCTGAATCGCACTCTCGACTGCAGCCAAGCCTTCCGCCGCAGCGCCCCGCGCCACCATCGGGGACCGGCTCGAAGCCGTAAGCTCGCCCTCAAGATCGACTAGTCCTGCCGCGATCTTGGTTCCCCCAATATCAATGCCAATAACGCAATCTTCGTTC
Organism: Acidobacteriota bacterium; assembly: GCA_016196065.1. NCBI lineage: Bacteria > Pseudomonadati > Acidobacteriota > Acidobacteriota bacterium. Next base: position 47,816 of record JACPYL010000008.1, read on the forward strand.
ATTACCTACCTTCGACAAGCGGAAATCTTCTTAAGCCTTGCCGTAGCGCTCGCTATTTGTCTTGGAACCGCTCACGGCAAAGAACCAAATGTAGAGATAGCAGATCGTGGCCAGCAGGAGCGCGTAATGAATGCCGTGCCCCCAACTTGTCTTGCCCTCTGTCATCGCCGGGTAGTATGCCCGGTTGATCATGTCGGCAACCTTACCGGTGATCCACGGGATAATCGCGCCACCCACGATTGCCATATTCAAAATGCCGGACCCGTCTCCGGTAAGCGGCCCCAGTTCGGCGATGCTCATCGTGAAAATACAAGGGAACATGATCGAGTTAAACAGTCCAACCGCCAGGATCGACCACATGGCAACGTGACCATTGGTGAAAACGGAAATGGTGACCAGCAACGCCGCCATGATGGCCGCCAGCGCCAGCAATTTCCCAGGTTTGATTTTCTGCAACAGCGCCGACCCTATAAATCTTCCGACCATCGCGCCCAGCCAATAAATCGAGACATACTTGGTCGCCTCTGCCAATGCGGCACGGTAACGGGCAGCAGGTTCCGCGATGTCAGCGACGAATCCACCGATACTCGGCAAGGCCAGATAGTTCGGGATTGAACTTCCAATCGCCACTTCGCCCCCGACATAGACAAAGATCCCAATTGCCCCGTAGACCAGGTTGGGATGTTTCCAGACACTGTCATTTACCTTCTCGCCTAGCCGGTGCTCGGCCGATTGAATCTGCGGGAGTTTCGAAAGCCCGATCCCAACCGCCAAAATGAATAGTGCCAACGCGAAAAAATATACGTATAACTTGAGGATCGCATCTGCTTGCTGCGACGTGCTTTGTGCGATGGCTGAAGTCGTAGTTCCCAAAATGACACGTGCCCCGACCCAGGGAAACACCGCCGTCCCCAGCGAGTTAAATGCCTGCGTCAAATTCAGGCGACTCGAGGCTGTCTTGGCCCTGCCCAGTACCGCCACATACGGATTCGCCGCCACTTGCAGAATCGTGATTCCGGTCGCCAACACGATTAGCGCGCCCAGAAAGAACGGGAATGATGGAATCTTGGCCGCGGGATAAAACCCGATACACGCCGCCACCATCGTCATCAATCCCACCACAATGGCCTTCTTGTATCCAATCCAGTCGACAATCTTCGAGGCCGGAATTGAGAACACGAAGTACGCCGCAAAAAAGGCAGTCTGAATCAGCATGCTCTCCGCGAGGTTCAGCGTGAACGCATGCTGCGCGTAAGGAATCAGCACATCATTCAACGATGTCAGCGATCCCCACATGAAGAACAGTGTGGTGACAATGGCGAGCGCGCTGCCGTAACTCTGATTGGAATCCGATGAAGTAGGGGCCGTGGAACTTACACTGACATTGGCCATCTGGGGTTTTTCTCCGATTCTGCTTGCGCAACGAGTCTACCGCAAGTTTTCCCGGAACATACAGTTGATTCGGCGAGAAAAGACAATGAAGGGACGTTTCCCGCCTCTGAAGAAAATCGGTTTTCTAGGCCTCATGGCGCACTCCGGGACCGGCACGCAACGAATGACCTTCGACTCGTTCTATTTCTTCGAGTACACCCGGACATAGTCGACCAGCATATTTTGCGGGAAAACTGTGGTGTTATCGGGACTACCCGGCCAATCGCCACCGACGGCTACGTTGAGCAGCAAGAAGAATGGATGATCGAAAACCCATGTCGTTCCCGACGGAAGATCTGCCGGCGTACGTGTCTCGTACAAATTACTGTCCACGTAAAAGCGCACCACCGAAGGCTCCCATTCCACCGCAAAGAGGTGATAGCCGTCCGCGAACTTGCCTGATGGCAGAGTAAACATCCCCGACAAACCATTGGCGCCCGAGTAGCCCGGACCATGCATGCTGCCATGTGCCTTGTCCGGTTCCTTGCCGATGTTCTCCATGATGTCAATTTCGCCACAGTCCGGCCATCCGGCTGTGCCGACATTGTTGCCTAGCATCCAGAATGCCGGCCACATTCCCTGCCCCTGCGGAATCTGGATGCGCGCCTCAAAACGTCCATATTTCTGATCAAACAAGCCCGCCGTCTTCAGCCGCGCCGAAGTGTATTGCCGGGTGATTCCATCACTCCCGGTGTAAGTCTCCTTCGCCGCAATGATCATCAGGTTGCCATCCTGGACATGCGCGTTCTGCGTTCGATTGGTGTACGTCTCCAATTCGTTATTTCCCCAGCCGGCGCCACCCGTCTCCATGACCCATTTTGATGAATCCGGCAACGAACCATTGGTCGAAGTGAATTCATCACTCCACGTCAACTGATACGACGGAGGCGGTGGAGGTGGAGTCACCTTGGTCTGTGAAGAACCACAACTCGTAGCAATCACCGAAAAGAATGCAGTCAATCCAATCATCCCTTTAGAAATTCGAATCACAGCAAACCTCCTATTTAGCGCGGCTGCCTTGCCCGTCCGCGCGTCACTTTGCCACAGCCGTAAGTGTAGTCTCGATCAGGTCCACCGAATTGCCGCCCACCATGACCTTGAAGGTTCCGGGCTCGACTACCTTATGCATGTCGCGATCGAGAAATGACAACTGTTCGAAGCCCAGTTTGAAATCGACCGTCTTCGTCTCGCCCGGCTCCAGCGTGATCCTGCGGAAGCCGCGCAATTCTTTAATCGGACGCGTGACGGAACTCACTTCATCGCGGATGTAGAGCTGCACCACTTCATCCCCGCGCATTTTGCCGGAGTTCGTCACATCCACGCTGACTTTCGTCTCGCCTGACGTCCCCATCGTCGGATGGTCCAACCGCAGATTGCCGTACTTGAACGTCGTGTAGCTCAATCCCCATCCAAACGGAAACAGCGGCAGTGTCGTCGATCCCAAATAGCCCCGCTTTGCTGACGGCTTCTGATAGTAGTAATCAGGCAGTTGACCAACTGTTCGCGGCACGGTGATCGGCAGCTTGCCTCCTGGATTCGCATCTCCAAACAGCACATCCGCAACCGCGGTCCCACCTTCCTGCCCGAGGTACCAGCCCTCGAGGATCGCGGGGACATGTTCCGCAATGTAGTTGATCGAATTCGGACGCCCGTGCAGTATGAGAGCAACCACAGGCTTTCCCGTATCGACCATGGCCTTGGCCAGATCATCCTGGCTGCCCAGCAAATCAAGGCTGTCGCGATCCCCAAGATGGTTGACGGCCCAGGCTTCCCGTGAGGTCTGTTCGTTTTCGCCCACTACCAGGAGAATCACATCCGCCTTGCGCGCGACCAGTACCGCTTCCTGAATACGTTTCGCATTCAGCACCGGATCTCCCAGGACGACCTTGTCCACGTCCCAGTCGGGAAGCGATTCCGTAATCTTGCAGCCCTCGGCGAAGAGCACTTCACTACTCGACCCGACTTTGTCCTTGATGCCTTGCAGCACGCTCACGCCGCGGCCGGGCTTGTTGCTGTATCCGCCCAAGTGGACCTCGCCTGCATTCGGACCAATCACCGCAATCCGCTTGTATTTCGTGCGATCCAGCGGCAGCAATCCATTCTGGTTCTTAAGTAGCGTCAAGACTTCCCGCGCCGCCTTCGCCGCCAACTGCTGATGCTCCGGACTATTCGTGACTTTCTCCGCGTATGCCGGATCAACAAATGGATCATCAAACAATCCCGTCAGAAACTTCATGCGCAGAACGCGCCCCACGGCGCGATCGACCAGCGCCTCCGACACCCGGCCGTCGCGCACCTGCTGCAACAGCGTCCGGAAAGTGGCCACCGCAGGAAGCTCAACATCCACGCCCGATTCGAGCGCCGTGCGCGCCGCCACATCCTGATCCGCCACGACGTGATGCAAAATCTGCAGATCGTTCACCGCAAAATAATCGGAGACCACGACTCCCTGGAACCCCCATTCGTTCCGCAGCACATCGTTCAGTAAATGCTTATTGGCGTGCGATGGAATCCCATCGACTTCGTTGTAGGACGGCATCAGGCTGGCCGCATGCGCCTCTTGAATCGCAACTTCAAACGGCTTCAGGAAATATTCGCGAACCACGCGTTCGGAATAGTTTCCTGGTGCGACATTGGTGCCCGCTTCGGGCTGGCCGTGAACCGCAAAATGTTTGGTGGTCGCCATCACGTGCGCTTTATCGATCGCCGGACCATCGCCTTGAAAACCAGTGATGGCAGCCACTCCGATCCGCGACGTCAGATACGGATCTTCGCCGTACGTTTCTTCCGTGCGTCCCCAGCGCGGCTCGCGAGCCAGGTCCAGCACCGGCGTCAGACACTGCTGTGCGCCGCGGGCACGCACTTCCTGCGCCGTCGCCGAGAAAACATCATGGACTAACGCCGTGTCCCACGTGGCCGCAAGGCCAATCGCTTGCGGATACGAAGTCCCCATCGGCGCAGCATGGCCGTGCAGACACTCTTCATGAAACAGGACGGGAATTCCCAGCCGCGTGTGCTCCAGGATCCACTTCTGCAACGTGTTGGTGAACTCCGCCATCTCGCGAGGTCCGCGCTGCTCGCTCGGCCGCGACATCTGACCGAGCCCGTCCTTCAAAAGGACCGCCGCACGATCCGGCTGGAACGCGCGATCCTTGCTCACGAAAAATTGCGTCTCGTCCTGCACGATGCTCCGGTTCTGCCAACTCCCGCCCAACTGTGCGACTTTCTCTTCCAGCGTCATGCGCGAGAGCAGGTCCGCCACGCGCTGTTCGACCGGCAACGCAGGATTGCGATACGGCAACTTCTCTTGTGCCTGGGCCAAGCCAAGCAATCCAGAAAAGGCGGCAAACAGTACGGCAAGAAATATCCAGGCACGGTCCATGAGGTTCTCCAGTAAGCGAGGAATTCTGACATCCAGAATGTGAACGGACGATACTAAACCACTCCGTGAACGTTTACGATAGGGATTTTTGAGGGTTTTCAGATTCGTTGAACTAGAGGTAGAGAACGGCGCTTGCCGCGTCTTCGTCGCGGACGGCTGGCGCCGGGCGGAGAGGAGACGAGGCAAGCCTCGTCTCTACGGTTGATTCATTGCCCGCTATCCATCGGCGCAGTTGGGCTACGCCGCTATTTCGCTGCCACCACTGCCAGCGGCGCATCGAGCGTGCCGATTTTCTGCGATCCGTGATCCATTACACCTAATCGCAGGATGTAGTCTCCGGGGGGCAACTCCAACTCTTGCGGCACTACTAGGCCAGACCGCAAAGCTGCCTCATAGTCAGCCATCGGCAGGGTCGCGTCCGTGGTGTTTGAGATCTGTCCCACCGGAGCGCCCTCCTTGCTGAATGCCACTGCGATGCAATCGATCACCGCACGCTTCCGGTGTTCCGCGGTGTCGGTGAATTCGATTCCTCGAATATCGATCGTGTACCTGATCCGTGTTTTCTTGTTTGTGCTGTCGGGTGGCAACACTTCTACCGTCAGCGGCACGACTGTCGACGGTGGGACCCCTGGCTGCATCGCGACAATCAGAGGATGTGTCTTCGGCGCCGCTCCCTCTGGCACTCCACTCGGGAAATAGCCGGGGCGATACGCCATCTTTACTCCCTTGCGATTCAGCTTCACCACGATCTTGCGGAACTGCTGCCCTTCCTCGCTCTTCGTGGGCGTATAGGCAATCGCATAATACGTGGCGCCATCCTCAATGGCTCGTCCGATCGCGGCGCGCACGTCATTACCGTTGAGCAGTTCTCCACCCGTCTGATCCGCCATTTCCTGCATCGCGCTGTGTTCTTCATAGCGTGTGGCAGATTGCGTATTCATATTGTCCTTAAATGCTCCAGGATTCTCCGTCCCCGCGAAGCTTGCGCTCTCCGACGCTCCGACCCCCGGGTCCACGCCTCCCACCTGAATACCCCGGACGTCCATTGGGTAGACGGCAATGCGTGCTGTCGCCAGGGCTTTGGCCGCAGTCCGTAGGGCAGCAGGAAAATTAGGCGCGTTCTCCAGCCCGCTGGTTTGAGACGTGCCTCCAAGACTCAGTTGGGCCTGGTTCGTGGCGGCTGGATTCAGCCGTATGGGGAAACTCCCTGACAGCCAAATAAGATTCTTGCGGCCCGGATAACTGGAAACTGCTCGCGCCAGAGCGCTGAGCGCGTTGAGCGTACTGAACACACGCTCCGACGTGCGATCCGCCTCCATCGCAGTATTGCTCCGGTTACGCGCCTGAGCGCTTCCCAGGTCAATTCCTGAAGCGCTCAACGCTGTTGGGCTGATCTGGCTTGCCGGGGCACCCGGAGCGTTGATCGTCGGCGTGGCCACCCGGCCCACATCGTCCGCCGCGCCCTGAAACGATTGGCGCTCCGCATCCGTCCTGAGCAGCAGAGATCTCTCGTTCATGATCTTCTCGGCCGCAGCCAACAGCGAGGCGGCGTCATCCGTGAAGCCCTGCACCATTTGGAGTTTGTTCCCAAGGACGAACATCGCCAGAGTTCTACCCTTGGGGAGTTCCTTCAAGAACTTAATGGTCTGTTTGCGCGCATACGCCTGGTCCATGACCGGAGTATTCCAAAGGTCCAAGAGCAAAATATTGAGAGGGCCCTCCGCCGTCACCGTGACCTGGTTGGTAAAGGTGTGCGGTGGGAGCGCGAGCGGAGCTACGGTTGCGGCGGCAGGTGTTGGATTCGTTCCCGGCGCATGTGACTCAAACGCGCGGATCTCCTGCGGCTTTCCGTCTTCGATGACCGTAAAATCCGACTGCTGCAAGCCCAGAACCGGACGCCCGTTAGAGTCCGTCACCGCCACATCCAATTGAACCAGCCGCGCCTGAGAGTGGAACGTTGCGGTCGGAGTCGTATCTGGACTTGGCGTAGACGGCGGCGGTGTTGTGCCGGCTGGCGCAGTCGCAGAGGCGACAATGGGACCAGTAACCTGGGATGTCGCGCTGATTGTCCCGGCCGGTGTGGTCGTTCCGGCCCCCGGCTGCGTGCTTCCTGCCGCAGCCGCCGAGGCCATGGCCGTCGCCGGTGTCGTTTTGGGAAACTTGGGCTGTTCCAGTGCCACCTGACGTATATCGTCGGCATTGGAAGCGGAATCGGAGATTTCCAACTCGTGCCGCTTGTTGAAACGGAGTTTCACCGAGTTGTAATACAGCCCGCTTCCTACGCCTTTGCTGTCCAACATCAGCTTGATCGCGGTGAAGCGAAAGTCCTGTACCGTGCTGCCTTTCGGCTTGATGCGCGTCCCCACCAGCAAGACATAGGGTGCCTTTCCCGAGCTTTGCAGTGAAGCCACCTTGATGCTGTACGCGAGCGCGAGCCCAAACCGGTAGTGACCCTTTTCATTTTCACCTGCCAGTGCATCCGCGAGTGCGTCCTGTCCGCCCTGCTGCAGAATCCGTTCATAGCGGAACAAGTCGTTGCCCGTGGTGAAGCGATCAATCTTCAACGACACCTCGAGCGGGCTGGAGGAAAATAGCCCAGCCGTGTCGACAAGCTTCCCGGCATAGGTACCAGGCTCGACCCAGGGCCGGTCGAGGTTGCGGTCCAAATACAGAACGTATACGGCTAGCAACCGGTAGGTGGCCTCGTAAGCATCCATGTCAAACCCGGTTGCAGTGACGTGACTCGGGATCGCTCCGCTTCTCTGCAACGTCGGCAGCATGTCTGGCCTAGCCGACTGAAGCGCGATTGCCGGAATGTGTTCGTGCTCAAAGGGCTTTGCATTCCCCCACAGATCCTCGTCCTTAGTCGCCAAAACGCCATTCTGGAGTGGCAGGTTGGAGGTGCTCGCATCCACTAGTGCTGGGGTCGGAAATTGCAGCGAGAACGCCGCCACCTGCAGCCAGTTAGCGAGCGTCTTGTCAGCCTGCGCAAGAGCATAGACGGGCGCAGTGTTCCCCAGATTGTCCAGGCTCACCATCGCCTTGATCGGTTTGCGCTGATCCTCCGTCAATTGACTCAAGTACCAACTTGCACCGCGCAACCCGTGCTCGTGGCCGGTAAACGCGATGAGAATGAGGGTGAATCGGTGGTGCACCGGAGCAATCGACTCGGCCAGCAGTGGCAAGAGCGCCAGCGTTCCCCATTGGCCCGGAGACTTTGCGTCCTCGGCCGCGTAGTCCGAGGACGCACCCACCACAATCGTGCCTTCTTCCTCCCCCGGCATCAGGCAGATAAGGTTGGGAAACTCTTCCTTGGGAACTTCCTGCTCGATCACCTGCGGACATCCCGATTTCTTGAGCAGGTTGCGCAGCGTCTGAATGCGATCGCCTTCCGCGTCGCGAGCCAGTTTGAGGTGTTCCTGGATCAGGGGCCGGTCCACTCGCACATAGGTAATGCTGTCAGAGAAGCAGGGAGTCGCCAGAGCTGCCAGAATGAGAAATGACCAGAATGATTTCATAGGAGTAACCACGTACCCGGAAGAGTAGCACCGCCGGCACAACCTTGAAACGCCAAACTGCGCTGTAATCGCCTGCTCAGGACGCCATTTGATACACTGCCACGACAAAGGCATCCCTCACGACCTTATGACCCATCCCGCGAATCGAATGATTGCACGAGTCCTGAGAACCACTTACTTGTCAATGCTAGTGATCGCTCTGCACACGATCCTCGCAAGTGCTCAATCCTCAGCGGAACCACCCAAGACGGCCGAGCAGGCTTTCAAGAATATCCAGACACTGAAGGGGATTCCGGCCAACCAATTCATACCGACCATGCAATTCATCTCCGCCTCCCTCGGAGTCGAATGCGAATTCTGTCACGTCGAGGGCGCATTCGATAAGGACGACAAGAAAACCAAACAGACGGCGCGCAAAATGATGGAGATGGTGTTCTCCATCAACAAGGGCAGTTTCGACGGTCATCGCGACGTGACGTGTTATTCGTGTCACCACGGAAATTCGCATCCCGTGTCGATTCCGGTGATACCGACAACCGCGGAGGCCGCTGCTCTCAGCGCAACGCCAAAAAAAGAAGTTCATTCTGAAGAGCCGGGAAACAACTCCAGCGCCGTGGTTGACCCCATCCTCGAAAAGTACATTGCCGCGATCGGTGGACCTGCTGCCCTGCAAAAGGTTTCCAGTCGTGTCCTTAAAGGATCGGTGGACCTCGCAGGCAAGGAGTTCCCGATCGATATCTATGCACAGCAGCCGGACAAACGCGTCTCCATCATGCATCTACAGAACGGAGACAGCGTCACCGCCTACAACGGAACCGTGGGTTGGCTCAGTGCGCCGGGTCGTCCGACGCAGTGGATGAGTGCAGCGGAAGCAGACGGGGCTCGCCTCGATGCCGACCTCTACCTCCCCTCGCGCTTAAAACAGATTTTCAGCGAACTGCGTGCGCTGCCAACCGAGAAGATCGATGGACACGACATGAACGTATTGCAGGGAATTCGTGAGGGCAAACCTCCGTTGATCTTGTACTTCGACCAGGAATCTGGACTGCTGGTTCGCATGGTTCGCTACGTGGACACCGCTCTGGGACTCAACCCCACGGAGATTGACTATGCGGACTATCGCGATTCAGGCGGAGTGAAGATTCCCTACCGCTGGACGGTAGCCCGTCCGCGCGGACGTTTCACAATCCAAGCCGAGCAGGTTCAGCAAAACGTTCCCATCGACGACCAGAAATTCGTGGCGCCCGCGCCCCAGCCTTCTGACCGTCATTGATCACTTGTTAGTGAGGTAGGCCGCCGGCCGTAGGTGCACTGATCCCGCCGTTGGTGTCGTGGGTTGCGGTCGTGTGGTCCAGCCCTGCGGCCATTCTTTCAGCCACGGTCATCGATCCACCTCCTTGCTGCTTCCCTGCCAGGTTTCTCCAGAAGATGTATTGCGCCTGGGCCTCGACCATCTCTTTCGGAGTTACATCGAAATCCGTCCTCACCGCGTCGTGCTTCACATCGTACTTGTCGACCAAATCCCTTTCCTGGTCCGCGTCTCCATTTTTCTTGTTGAGGAAATGCCGGTAAATATAATCCTCGACCTTCGAGTATTGTTTCTTTGCATTCTCCGCGATCTTCTTCCAGTCGGCGTGCCTCTCGTCTGCAATCTGCCAGACATTCTTCCCTGCTTTCAAATCCGATTCGATCTGAATAGGGCTCAGTCCGCCGGCAATCAATTGATGCGCGACAAAAAAGGACCCGTAGTCCAGGCCGATTCTGCATCGTTCCTTCACCATCTGCGGCCGGGATAACTTCAGAGTGTCGGCGATGGCCATGCTGACCATCTGACGTCCGGTCTTATCGGTTGCCATGGCGGCAATCTTCCTGACCTGTTTCTCTGCTTTCTGGCGATCGTCAGACTGGGCGGCCTGCGTGTATGCAAGCAAAATCAGCAGGGATAAATACCATGCAAAACGACTCATATGCACCCCCGAGCCATCCCCTTCAATGCTGGAATTGTATCGAAAGCCGTCTCGACTGGACAGCGCAATGCTGACTAGTCTCCGGGGGCGAAATGCGCGCCTGGCAACAGCGAATGGCTGCCGCCCGATGCTTGCCTTATCATGCTAAAGTGGTGTGGTTTCGCCCGGCTTTCTCAACTCAAAGTGTTCTTCAAGCAAGTCACTTTTGGAGAATGTAGTCATGAAGGGATTTCGCTTTTCACTGCTCACACTACTCGCACTCACCCTTGCCATCCCCGCTGTCGCCGACGATGAGGACAAAGCACTGAAACAACTCCACAAGCTAACGGCGATGGCCACCGACGCTATCGGTCGCCGTGTAGTCAGTGCCACAATCGCCGATGCAATTCCAGCCAAACGCTCGGACCTTGTACTGGAACGCCGGACCATGAACATCAACTACGGCGACCTTTACGTCGCCCACGTGCTGATCAAAGGCGGCGCCAAGATGGAGGACATTGCTGCTCAGATGAAGGCGGGAAAGACCGTCCCCCAGATTGCCTCCGATCAGCACGCTGACTGGAAACAAATTGCTGCGGATGCCAAGAAATTGAATTCGCAGATGGAAGACAGCCTTTACAAACACTTTCTTGATGGCAAGCCCCTCACAAAACGTGATACCGAAGAGAACTACGATCCCATGATCGACGGAGTGGCGGCGGACAATGACATCTCGAAAGCGGATATCGCCGACGCCGAACACACTTACCTGACCTGGCGCGATCGCGCAGAACAAAAGAAAGGCTCCAGCCTGGACGCATCGAGCGAGAAAGCTGCGCAAGGTACACGCGGCGATCCAGTCCGCTCCAAGGCTGGCAAACTTGCTCCACCCCCTTAGAGTCGAGCGCAGTTCTATTTAGGAATCGATTCGTTGGCACGCACCACGCGAATCTGGTGGTCGGTAAACTTCACCGGAATATCGACTACCTTCTCTTTTGGCATGTGGCAGGTCACGCATTCCTTTCGAGCCGTCGGGCACGCGGCTCCCGGATGATCAGCCGTGGTCTTCGCTCCCACGACATTCACATGACAACTCAGGCAACGCTGATCGTAGGCCGCCGCCTCGCGTTCCAGCGGTTGATGAGGATCGTGGCACGCCACGCACTTCAATCGCACATCCCCATTCCCCCAGCATCGGCTGTTCTGCAATCGATAAGGAGGAAATCGCAAGGATGTCATTCCGGTGGATCCGCTCAGCGTTACGTCCCACCATGTGCGATGGCATGATCCGCAAAAGTCCACCGAGTCAACCGTGCTGAGATGGCGAGGATTCAGGATCATCGTCGTCCCCATCTCTGCCAGGCCCGACTTCACCGCCGCGACGTGATCCGCCCCCGGCCCGTGACAAGCCTCGCAAGTCACACCCGGGATCGAACGCTGGGGATCGAACTTGTCGTTCGTGGTCGCGGCCGTATTGTGGCAGTCAAAGCATCCCCGAAGTTCACTATCCAGAAGATGCCTGCCCACCGCCTTGTCGAACGATTCCGGCACCGAATGCAGAGTGTCGACCGTGAAATCCCAGACTCCCGCCTCCGGATAATACGTAAGCGGCGCCATGAAGATTCCGCCGTTCCTCTCGAACAAAAACGACTGCCCCATCCGAATGCCGAATGCCCATTGCAGGGGAGTTGAATAGGAAGTCATGCCGTCCGTGACGGAAAAGGTCGCCGCGTCACCTTTTCGCGTCGCCTGGTACGTATAAGGACCAAGTTTGTAGTTCAGCGGATGCTGCAGGAGATGATCGGATCCGCCGGCTAATGTTGCCGTTTGCGCCATCGCATTTTTCTTCTGCGAGGCAGCCAACCCGGAGTGGCATTGCGCACACGCCGCACTCCCCAGGAAAGCGCTTGGCGGAAATGTGCCTTTCGTCGGCCACCATCCGCTTTTGCGGACCCGGTCCTCGGTCGCCATCTGATCCGCGATCGTTGCCGGATGAGACTGCGGGGGAGACTGGCTGGTAAGCAGCCGGCATCCGATCACGATCACGAACGTGATCTTCGCGACGAATTGGAAGGCGCACTTCACCACTGCGATCGCTGGCCGGAAATGGCTGGACTGGGCGGCACCGGGCGCGGTCGGGTCTGCTCCGGAGCAACAATCCCTTCGCCTTCTTTCACCACATAAATACGATCCGCAGCCAGATTGCTGACCGTCTGGTTCCCGCCCCCGGGCCAGCGAATCTCCACACGGTCCACCTTGTCCGCGGACCCCACCCCGAAGTGCACTCGCAAATCATTCTGGGACAGATAACTGCTACCGCTGCGGACTTCATCGACCTGCACGAGCGCTCCACTCACCACTTTTACTTTCGCTCCCAGAGCCAGGCGGTTACTCTTTACTCCGATCAACTGCAAGGTAATCCAGTGGCTGGTACTACCTTCGTTGTGCAGGACCATCGGAGAGCCATCGATATTCTCCACCACCACGTCGATCCGTCCATCATTGTCGAGGTCCCCGAACGCCGCTCCCCGGCTCGCTTGCGGGATCTTCACCGCATCCCCTAACGCATTGCTGACATCGGCAAATGTCCCGTCCTTCTTGTTGAGGAACACCAGTTTCCTTTGCCGGTATTTCCCACCCGACGCCAAAGCGTCCACCTGCGGGTACACATGTCCGTCGACGACAAATAGGTCGGCCCAGCCATCATTGTCGAAATCGACGCATCCCGTTCCCCACCCCATGAACGGAATCGATACCTGGGCAATGCCCGCCGGATACGCGACATCCGTGAATGCCATGTCACCGTCGTTGCGATAGAGTGAATTGCTCTGATCCTCAAAGTTCGTCATGTGGATCGAAAAGCGTCCACTGTGATTGAAGTCGCACACCGCCACTCCCATGCCAGCCGTCTCGCCGCCATCGCTGCTCACGGCGGTGCCTGAAATGTAGCTCACATCGGTGAAGTGACCGTTGCCGTCATTCCGGTAGAGATAACTGGGTGTGGAGTCATCCGCGATAAAAAGATCGGGCTTCCCGTCATCATTGAAATCGCTCCACACCAGGCCCAGGCCGTAGTAGCCGGAAGCATCATCCAGTCCCGCAGCCTTGGAAACGTCCGTGAAGGTGCCATCTCCATTGTTGTGATACAGGCTGTCTCCCAAGCCCTTCATACCCCGTGGACCGCATTGCACGGGGATCCCGCGAAAGCGGCACGTGACTCCCACGCCGAATTGCGGCAGATTCTTGAGATCGAATTCCACATAACGCGACACCATCAAGTCTGCGAAGCCGTCGCCGTCGTAGTCTGCAAACGCCGCGCCCGCTGACCAGCGTGGATCCGTCAGGTGAGCTTGTTTCGTTACATCCGCAAACGTCCCATCCCCATTGTTGCGAAACAGCACGATCCCTTCTTCGCAAGTGATCAGCATGTCGGGCCAGCCGTCATTGTTGTAGTCGCCGACTGCGCCACCCATCGCCCAGCATGGATATCCCACGCCCGCCTTGTCCGTGACGTCGGTAAAGGTCCCGTCATGGTTGTTGCGGTAGAGCGCGCTCTTCGCCTTTTGCCCTTGCAGCGCCATCTCGACGCTGGGCGCATTCGTGAAATAGATGTCGAGCCAGCCATCGCCGTCGTAGTCGAGTAAAAGCACGCCCCCAACCATCGATTCGATCAAATACTTCTTCTCGGGAACAACCGTATGCTGAAAAAGAATTCCCGCGCTGGCGGTGATGTCAGAAAAACGGAAGGCAGGAGTGATTGCAGGCTTATCAACCCCAATTCCAGAGGGTTTTTGTGCGATCGCCACGGTGCAGGCGCAGCCCACAAAGAGCAAAACACAACTCACCATGTGTCGCACCCGCATACACATTTTGCTAGAATACACGAATCTCATGGCCGCAATTCTTAGCGTCCTTCTACTTTTTTTCATCGCGATTTATTGCCCGGCGCAGAGCACCAACCCAGCGTTACCGATCCCCCGTTTCGAAGACGTCGGCAAAGCCGCGGGCCTCACCGTCTCGCACAACTCCACTCCCGACAAACGCTACATCCTTGAATCGATGAGTGGCGGCGTGGGTTTCATGGACTGCGACAACGACGGCAAACTGGACATCCTCACCATCAATGGCGCGTCCGTCGACAGCTATCGCAAGGGCGGAGACCTTCTGGTCACTCTCTACCGTCAGGAAGCGGATCTCAAATTTCGCGAGATCACTCAATCCGCCGGACTCAACCGCAAGGGTTGGGGCATGGGAGTCGCGGTCGCCGATTTCGACAACGACGGCTGGCAGGACATTTACGTCACCGGCTACGGCGGCAATGTACTCTACCGCGGCTTGGGCAACTGCAAATTCGAAGACGTCACAGAAAAAGCAGGACTGCGTCTCGGCGGTTTCAGCACCGGAGCTTCCTGGGGCGATTTTGATCGCGATGGCTTCGTCGATCTCTTTGTTCCCCGCTACGTCTCGATTGACGCCAACAAACTGCCCGTCTTCGGGAGCGACGACAAGACCTGCAAATTCCGCGGAATCCCTGTCCAGTGCGGTCCCTGGGGCCTTCCCGGCGAATCTGACTTCCTCTTTAGAAATCGCGGGGACGGAACTTTTGAGGACGTATCCAAGAAAGCGGGAGTCGACGACCCCAATCACTACTTCGGGATGCAGGGGGTGTGGACCGATTATGACAACGATGATTGGCCCGATCTCTACGTCTCCAACGACGCAGGCCCGAACTACCTTTACCACAACAAACACGATGGCACATTCGAAGAACTCGGACTTCTATCCGGCGCCGCGCTCAGTCGTGACGGTCAAGAAGTAGGATCGATGGGCGTCGATGTCGGCGACTTCGATCACGACGGCAAACTCGACATTGTGGTCACCGAATTTACCGAGCAGCCAGACTTGCTCTTCCTGAATCAAGGCGACCAGGGCTTTACAGAAATTGGTTGGAGCGCGCATATCGCGCAGCCCAGCTATCCGCTGGTCGGATGGGGTACAAAGTTTTTCGACATGGACAACGACGGCTGGCTCGACCTCTTCGTCGTCAATGGCCACGTCTATCCCCAAATGGACATGGTGAAAGGCGGCGTTCCCTACCGCCAACCGGTCCTGCTATTCCGAAATCATCGGGACCGAACTTACGACGACGTCACTGCCCTTTCCGGCTTGGACAAGCTCCCCTTGGAATCCAGGCGGGGCGCGGCATTCGGAGACGTCAACAACGACGGTAAAATCGACATCCTGGTCCTCAATGTTGGCCAACCCCCTACTCTTCTCATCAATCGCACACCCGGGACTGGCCACGCAGCCCTGTTCAAACTAGTCGGCACCAAGAGCAATAAGGCTGGCATCGGGGCGCGCCTGACCGTCAAGTCTGGCGACCTGACACAGTTCGATGAAGTCCATGGAGGCGCCAGCTACCTGTCACAAAATGATCTGCGCCTGCACTTCGGATTCGGGCAAAGAAATGTAATGGACACGATTGAAGTAAAGTGGCCCAGCGGGAAGAAAGACTTCATTAAGGACCTGCCGACCGACTTCATTTACACCATCGTCGAAGGTGAAGGCGTGCAGAAGAAAGAACCTCTCGCGGCGGCTGCAAAATAGCGTGAAACTCATACACGCATTCGCCTGCTCGAGCCTCCTCACCGCTTCTCTGGCGCAGCCTTCTCCAACACCCCAGTTCCAAGATGTAACCAGGCAAGCCGGCCTCACCGTCCCAAATCTCGCCCAACCCGGAAACCGCTATGTGATCGAATCCACCAGCGGTGGAGTCGGATTCATCGACTGCGACAACGACGGCCGCCTCGACATCGTCACTGTTAATGGAAGTTCGGTGGATCACTATCGGCAGGGCGGCGATCTGATGCTCACGCTCTACCACCAGACCGGTGACTTGAAGTTCACGGATATCACTCAGTCCGCCGGGTTAACTCGCAAGGGTTATAGCATGGGAGTGGCAGTCGCTGATTTCGACAACGATGGCTGGCAGGACTTATATGTCACTGGCTATGGTGGGAATGTTCTCTACCGCAATCTCGGCAACTGCAGGTTTGACGATGTTACCGACAAGGCGGGGGCTCGCCTGAGCGGTTACAGCACCGGTGCCGCTTGGGGAGACTATGACCGCGACGGCAACGTCGATCTCTTTATCCCTCGTTATTTGCAGGTCGATATCAACAAACTCTCTGAATACGACCGCAAGCTGTGCGATTTTCGGGGTGTCACTATGGAGTGCGCCCGCCGAGGCCACACCGGCGACTCCGATGTCCTGTTGCGTAACCGCGGCAATGGCACCTTCGAAGATGTTTCGCAAAAAGCAGGCGTCAGCGACCCGGGTCATTATCTCGGCATGCAGGGAATATGGTCCGACTACGACAACGACGGCTGGCCTGATCTCTACGTCACCAATGATGGCGGCCCCAACTTCCTCTACCACAATAAGCATGACGGCACATTCGAGGAGATTGGACTACAGACCGGAGTAGCCCTCAGTCTCGATGGGCAGGAACGCGCCGGGATGGGCGTGGATATTGGAGATTTCGATCATGACGGCCTCTTTGACTTCACGGTGACCAACTTCAGCCAGGAATCCAACGCTCTGTATTGGAATCAGGGACAAAAAGGTTTCACGGATATCGCTGCGTCCGCCGGTATTGCGCGGCCAAGCTTTCCACCTGTCGGTTGGGGCACCGCCTTCTTCGACATGGACAACGACGGCTGGCTCGACCTGATCGTTGCCAACGGACATGTCTATCCTCAAATGGACCTCATCGAAGGCGGCGCTCCCTTTCGAGAACCGCTGCTTTTATTCCGCAATAAACGCGACCGCACATTCGAAGATGTGACCGCCCTGTCTGGACTCGACAAACTCCCGCCCGCTTCTCGGCGTGGACTCGCAGTGGGAGATGTGAACAACGACGGCAAACTCGATGTCGTGCTTCTCAATATTGGAGAGCCGCCGACGTTACTCATCAATCGCACATCGATCTCTAATCACGCTGTTTTATTTCACTTGATAGGGACAAAGAGTAACAAAGCGGCAATTGGCGCCAAGGCGATCGTAACGACTTCTAAACAGGTTCAGATAGGTGAGATACGAAGCGGATCAAGTTACTTATCGCAAAATGACTTACGTCTGCACTTTGGCTTGCTCGACGCTACCTCGATAAGCTCCGCGAAGATAGTATGGCCCGACGGAAAAGAAGAAATCTACAAGGATTTGCCGGCGGATTTCATCTATACGATTGTGGAAGAAACGGGAATCAAAGGACGCGTTCCATTTACTGCCGCAAGCCCGGTCACGCCGCGCTGAACACGTCTACCCGCTACTGATGATCGGGCACCCGGGGATTTCCATTCGCGGAATGCTCTTCTTCCTGCATCCTTCGATATCGTTCAAAATGTTTCTTCGCCTCTTCCGGCTTGCCTAGTTTGTTGAGGACGAGCGCAAGGTCATATTCCGTTTTCATATTGCCCGGATCCGCCTCCAGCGACCTGGCAAACGCTTTCTCCGCTTCGGCCAATTCTCCTGACTCGAGATAGACGGTGCCGAGGCTGAACAGGGCCTGCGCGTGTCGAGGCTCTAACTTCACGGCCGTCTGCCACCGACTTATCGCTTCCTGGCGATTTCCTTCCTGATTGGCGAGCAACCCTAACTGGAATTCAGTCTCTCCGAACTCCGGCTTGATCTTGAGCGAACGCTCCAATGCTTGCCGTGCATCCGAATAGCGCAAGAGGTTCAGATACCCAATGCCTAACCCGAGATAAGCCTTGCTGTCTTCGGGGCGTTGCCCGAGATAGTCCTCCAGGATGTGAGTGGCGGGAACAAACTGCTTCTGCTGGAGCATCACGCTCGCAATCAAGTACCGGTCGTCCAGATCACTACTCTTTCGCTGCAGGTCCTGTGCCGCTTCCAGTGCACGATTGTTTTGACCCGACTTCATGGCTTCCACGATGAAATGACGGAGTACGTCGCGAGAATCCGGATTCGCATCGCGTGCCTTCTGCAGCATCGCCAGGCTGTCGCCATGCTTATTCTCTGCCGCTAGTGTCTCCGCCATCGCCACGAACGCTTCGACAGATTTCGGATCCGCTGCAATCGCCTGGCGAAAACTGGCGCCAGCAGCAGCCGAATCTCCCGTTTGCCGCAAAGCACGCCCCTTCAAGTAGGCGACCTGCGCCGTCAACTTCTTTGGGACCGGCCCCACCAGGCTCAGGGCTTTCAATGCCGCTTCGCCATCATTGGCTTCGACAAAGACCTGCGCCAAGTCGAGAGCCACTCCAGGAGAGCCCTGCGCTCGTGCGATCAACCCCACCGCATCGGACTTACGTCCCACCCCAAGCAAACTGGCAGCCTTCAGTGGAATCACAGACGGGGAAACACGATTCGCAGGGATCGCATCAAGGGTAGCAAGCGCTTCCGCGAAGCGACCCCTCGCCAGTTCCATCTTGGCCACTTCAATTCTTAAATCTGAGTCCGCGGGATTCAACTGGATTGCCTGGCGGTATTGCTGGATGGCATCCTCCGGCTTACCCTGCGCGAGCAACGCGCCCGCCAGATTTCGAGATGCCACGATCGACTTGGGATTGAGTTGCAGCACGCGCCGGAACAGCGCTTCCGCCTCGGCATATCGTTGTTGCCGGCCTCGAACCACGCCCAACAGAGTCAGCGCCTGTTCGTTGGATGGCTCCGATCCGAGCACGCTCCAGAGCGTTTCTTCCGCCGCATCAAGGTTGCCGCGGTCGATCTGCGCCTTGGCATTTGCCAGTGGAGTACCCGCGGATGCCGCCGGACGCGATGCTGGACTGGCCTTTTGCGCCCACGAGGTCATCGCGACGCTCAACAGGAAGGCGGAAAGAGTCAACCGCATGCCCCACCTACTCTGTTTGTGGAGCATCTCCACGCCCTCGCTGGCGCCCCTTCAGCGTCTGATACAGCTTGAGTTCCCGCTCCGCATCTTCTTTCCGCGATTCCCGGCGATACGCCATCGCCAACTGGTAGTGAATGTAGTCAGCATCCGGACTCGCCTTCGTCCCGGACTCCAGACTCACCACTGCGCCCTTACTGTCGCCCTGCTCCAACTGCAGCTTGCCCAGTTCGTAATATGCGTCCGCATACGTTGGATCCTGCTGGATCACTTCCTGCAGCAGCGTCTTCGCCTCGTCTTTCTGTTCTGCATGGATCAGTGAAAAAGCCAGATGATACTTCGCCAGGACGTGGGAAGGACTCAGCTTGAGCGCCGTTCGAAATTCTTCCACGGCATCCTTGGGATGCCCGTTTCGAATCAGCGCCAGGCCCGTAAGGTAATGCGCCTGCACCTGATTCGGATCGATCTCAATCGACTTTCGATATTCCTGCAATGCCGTATCGTATTCGCGCTGATCGGCGAACGCAGATCCCAACATCATGTGCACATCCGCGGAATTCGGCTCCGCGTCTGCCATGGTCTTCAGGCGCCGTACACCTTCGTCATACTCTCCCATCTTCACGAGAGAAACAGCAAAGGCATAGCCCAGTCCCGGGTCGGCATCCACGTCACTCTGGATCGGCTTCAGAGTTTCCAGAGTCCCGCGAAAATTCTGCAGCGTGAACAGGCTCAATCCCAATGCCGCCCGCACGCGCACATCGTCTGATTTTTTCTGTAACTGCCTGGTCAGCGGCGCCACTGCATCCTGATACTCGGCCGCATAAAACGAAGCCATGCCCCAGTTGCGGTCCAGCGTCTCCAGCCCAGGACTCCATTCGCCCGCTCTACGAAAATATTCTGCCGCAGTCTTGAAGTTCTTGCGGCCTGCTTCGATCACGCCAAGATTGTTGTAAGCATCGGCAATCGCCGGCTTGAGCCCATTCAAGTACGCACGCATGCTCTCGGCTGTTTGCGGAGGCACTGCGGGTGGGGCCGTGGGCTTCCCCGCCGGCGCGCCTTGCGACATGTTCGCCAGTTCCGGGTCGCTCTTCATCTTCGAGTCCCGCGTGGCATCCGGACGATTCATCCGATCGCGAATCTGTTGCGAGAGAGCCAGTTCCTTTTCTCCTTCTTCCCTCTTTCCGGCCTTCAAGATCAAACGGCCCAGCACGTAGTGTGCGCGTCCGATCAGGTAATCAGTCGACGAGCCGTTAGTTGACAGGCTGATTGCCTTGCGCAACATGGTTTCCGCTTCCGCATCGCGATTCGAATCGGAATAGATCTGGCCAAGATACACAAACGGGTCAGGATTCCTGGGATCCAGTTCGGCCGACTTGAGCAATTCGCTCTCCGCCGTTTTGGTATCGTGCTGCTTCATCGCGATGTAGCCGAGCAGATAGTGAGCACGCGAATCCTGCGGATTGACTTTCAGTTCCGCGCGAAGTTCTTCCGCGGCCTGGGCAAACGCCGACTCGCCATCCCGATCGATGTAAGCCAGTGCAATTAGGAAATGGGCGCGAGCCGCTTGGCTGTCCTTGGCGAGAGCTTTCTTCAACTCCAGGATTGCGTTGTCGAGCGCTTCCCAGCCGCCTTCCTTGTAGGCCATGCCGAACATCATGTGCATCCGCACGGTGTCGCCAAAGCCTGTCACCAGGTCGTCGAACACCAACCGGGCGCGTCCAAAATCACCGAGCTTGATGTAGGTCATGCCCAGCAGATATCCAGTGTCAAAACTGGGTGCCGCCACTACCGCTGCTTCCAGATGTTCGCGTGCGCCTTTGTAGTCCTTCTGCGCAAACAGGACTTGTCCCAGCACAAGTTGTGCCCGCGCGTTGTCCGGAGTCGAAGCCAAGACCTTCTCGGAAACGGCTCGCGCTTCGGCCAGGTTGTCCTGTTGAAAAAGCATCTGGGCGTAATCAGTGCGGGCCTCGGGATCGTCAGGCGACACGCGCAGGGCCTGCTCGAAAAGATTGCTCGCCCGTCCGATTTCGCCGAGTTCGTAGGACGCCTTGGCGCTGCTCCGCAAGGCTCCCGCCAGGAAGGCGGCATATTCCGCTGCCGCATGATCCTGGTCCCCGCTGAGCTGGAAGGTTCGTGCGGCCGTGAAGTGCTGCTGGAAGTTGTCCTGGGGCTTTGGCTTGGCCTGTGGCTTGCCTTTGGAGGGGTCTTGCACTTGCAGTTTCGATTTCGGCGGTGAGACGCGGGAGGGCGTCTGAGCGGTGCAGATAGAAATGAGGGGGAGGGCTGCCGCCAGAACAACAATTCTCAGGCGCAATTTCATATCCCCTGATTGACCGGGATCACGAAAGGATGCACCGTGGGCGGAAAACATGGAAAGCAAGTATTAAAGATATAAGGTGGGACCTGACCGGAGTCAAGTCCCACCCGTGGAGGAAGGCTGAAGATCAGAAAATGATCTTCAAAGCGTACTGAATTTCACGCGGACCGCGGTCTCTTGTGATCTGACCAAAGTTGCCTTGGCCATTGCCCGGAATCGTGTTGGGAACCCCGGGATCGCGGTTGGCATTTTGCGGATCGGCAAAGCCGCTGAAGGTATACGCCGCCGTATTGACGTCGTGCCCGAAGCACGCTGTCGTGTACGGCTGGTTAAGGTGTACGACACCCTCGGAGTCCTTCACATTCTCGAAACGCACGATGTTGTTGTCGGCGTTGCAAGCGGTCGCGCCATTCGCGAGCTGGAAGTTATTCTGATCAGCCCGGAATTGTGTCTTGTTGAACAGGTTGTAGAACTCCATGCGGAACTGGACGTTGACTCGTTCGCCCAACTTGAAGTTCTTGTACAAGGAGAAGTCAGTGTTGGCGATGCCAGGTCCAGAGCAGGATCCAACACCAGAATTTCCGAAGCCACCAATTTGGTAGTTGTCCAACGTGAAGGCATTCGGGTTATACCAGTCATGTGCGGGGCCACCATGCAACCTGCAGTCCTGGAGCACACGATTCGGCTTCTGGTTCGTACCGTACCCGGTTCCCTGAAGGCCACCCGGTGCCGATGCGATGGAGTTAGCGCCAAGTCCCGTGTCACCTAGGTTAGTGTCAGAGTTAAAGTTGTGGATCCCGTTTCCTGCGCCGCCACCCAATCCGAAAATGCTCTGACTCGGACCGCTGGCGTACTGCAGAATGCCGCCCGCTTCCCAGTCGCCAGCAATTGCCCGGAACACTCCGTTATGACCCTTGAACGACGGGAAGTTGTAAACGATGTTCGAGACAAAGACGTGCGGACGGTTGATCGGCGTCGGGCCGTAGTCCAAATTCTGATTTGAAATATCCGTAATCGTGGTCGTACTGCTGGTGTTGCCGCTGTTGGTGATGTCCGTGTTGGCCAGCGACTTGGACCAGGTATAGGCAAATTGCGCATCCACCGACTTCAGGCGTGTGCGATACAACGCTTGCAGAGCGTTATAGTTCGAGCGCGCTGTCCATTGGGCGTAGTTGATCGAACCGAACGAACCTGCGAAGCGATCCGAGTTGCTGTTGTTCAGCGCAAAGTGCAGACGATTATCGGGCAGCACTGCGTTCGCATCTGCGTACGACAGCACATTGTTTCCGCGGTTCCCGACATAGGCCACTTCGAGTTTGCTGTCCCGATACAACTGCTTTTCGAACGTGAAATTCCATTGCCAGGTGTTCGGCATCACGTTTCTTGGATCAAGTCCCCAGCTCGGAGACGCGGAGGCCGTCAAAGATCCCGGCGCCACCGATCCGCTCAAGTGACGACTTCCGCCGGCAGCGAGAGAGAACGGTGAGTTCGTTGCGATGTACAGATAGTTCGACAAGCGCTCGCGTTGGTAGAACTGCCCGATGCCGCCGCGGAATACCATCTTGCCGTCCCCTTTCGGGTCCCAGGCAATACCGATGCGGGGCGCGAACATATGATTGTTGTTGTCCTTGAGCGAACGATTCTGTCCGGGCGTTGATCCGGCTGGATTCACGCCTTCCGGCAACTGCGAACAGGGGTCCGTTCCCGGCACTACCAACAGACCGTTACAGGGAATTCCGCCCAAGTCGGGGTTGTAGAGGCTGCGCTGCCAGCTGGAAATCTTGTCGACAGCGCTGTACGGGTTCCGCAACCGAGAGTAACGGACTCCATACTCCAGCGTGACGTTCCGGCGTACCTTCCAGGTGTCCCCGAAGTACCACTCGAAATCGTGCCAGCGAGTCTGCACAAACGGGTTTGTCTGGCTTTCGCCGAAGCCCCACGTGGTCTGATCCCACAGTGCATTAAAGGTACCGTTCTGCGTGTTGTTTGCGTCTACTCCCCAGTAGTTCGCCGCTTCTCCCGACGACCCGCCAGACAATTCATTCTTTTTGTTGTTGCTGGCCAGGAAACCAACCTTAAAGGTGTGGGCTCCGTGCACTTTCGAGAAGTCGTCTTTCAGGATGTAAAGTTCTTCGTTGTTGTGCCACGGACCCATGTTCCAGAGGTTCTGGTCGCCAGCGCCATTTCCTAGGCCACCCCAGAAGACCGGATAGCCCATGTTGGCTCCCAGGAACTTGCCTTCAATCGGGAAATAGGTGTTATAGGACTGGTTGATCTGTTGCACGATGCCGGGGTTGTCTCCGCCAACGCTCACAGTGATCCGGTTGGCTGCATAAGACAACTGGAAGTCGTTCACCGCCGTGTTACCCAGAAGCTTGGTGACCTTCACGGTCGCCTGGTAACCGGGTTGGATCCAGTTCGGATCGACCGACGGATAGTTATCATCGCCCCAATATCCCAAGGTGCTGGGGGAGGGCTGGTTCCAGTGGTCCTGCGTGTAGCGACCCATGATGCTCCAGGTCTTGCCCAACTTGTAGTCTGCCCGGATATTTTCTTCGCGCCAGTAAATCGGAGAAGCCAACGATACCGACCAGTTGTGGTGGCAATCGGAAGGATTCGCGATGTTCGGATCGGGGAACAGGTTCACCAGCAGTTGTCCGGTGGGCGACACTTGAGGCAGGCCGGTATCGGGATCGAGTGGTATCGAAGTGGCCGGGGAACCGTTCACTGTCGGTGTATTCTCGCAAGCCTCTCCATTGACAACGCGAAGGTTGGAGAAGTCGCCATTCTTTTCTGCAACCGTCGGAACGCCCGCGCTGCGGGCGGCTCCGCGAAGTTCACGGTTCCATTCCTGCGACCAGAAGAAGAACAACTTGTCCTTCACGATCGGTCCGCCGAACGTGTAGCCGAAATCGTTGCGGCGCAGTTTGTCTTTGCCGATACCATTCAGGTTATTGAAATAGTCGGCGGCGTTCAGTGCGTCATTGCGGCCAAAGTAAAATGCTTTGCCGTGGAATTGATTCGTTCCACCCTGGGTCACGATATTGATCACCGCGCCCATCGCCTGTCCGAATTCCGGACCATAGCTGTTGCGGAGAATCTTGAATTCCTGAATGGCGTCGATCGAGGGGTATACAAGGATCGTGCGGTTCGATCCGATGTCGTTGTTGTTGACGCCGTCAACCAGGAAGATGTTGCCGGTTGTATTGTTTCCGTTCACGGAAAAGTCAACGCCAGCTTCGAGACCCTTGTGCTTGGAATCGAAGTTCGATGCGGGCGAGACGCCGGGCATCAACTGCGTCAACTGCGCGAAGCTGCGGCCGTTCAACGGCAGTTCGCGAACCTGATTGCCTTCGACGACGTTGCCGACGGCGCCGGTCGCGGTCTCAACCTGCACGGCGTTGGCTTCGACCGTCATTTGTTCCGAGGCGCTGCCAACGGTCAGCATCGCATTCACGGTCGTCGTGCTGGAGACGAACAGCTGCACGCCTTTGCTGACGTACTCTTTGAAGTTCGCCTGCTTGATCGTGATGTCGTAGCTGCCGGCGGGCAATTCCGTGATCGAGTAATCGCCGGTCGCGCTCGTCTTGGCGCTGCGCGACGTTCCGGTGCTCGGATTCGTCGCCGTCACGTCAGCTCCGGAAACAACCGCTCCGGCCTGATCCGTAACCGCACCAACAATGCTTCCAGTTGTTTTCTGCGCGAACAACGGCAGGGAAAGGACTACGCAACATAACACCACCAACAGCAGCCTAATGGAGCTCCGCATCGCTCAAGCCTCCGCACCTAAAAATCGATTTTCTTAACTTCTGAACAGATTTTTGGTTCCACACACGCCAGCGTCATTAAGGGCTATTCCATTTTTTTTGTCAAGAAGAAAAATCGATTATGTACATCTCCGTAAACGTTTCCAATAAGGGGGTACTAATACGAAAGTATTATACCAATTTCGGGATGCAATTTTCGGCCAAATCCTGCGATATCCGTAAATTAGGAGGGGTCCGCCGTTTTTTTCATAGCGAAAAAAAATCAAAAAAAGTTTCGGCGCCGGTGTCACTTTTGGGCTTCCGACCCTGCTTTTTCGTCGGTGACGCTGCGCGCAACTCGGTCACCGTAGGACTTCAGTTGACCAGGTAAGAGGGCGTTCAGACGTTCAAATTCCGCTCGGGATTCTTGCGCTTCCGAGGCTCGTCCGGCCTTGGCATAAGCTCGCGCCAGGTTGAAATGGACCCTCGGACTATTCGGCGAATAACGGCGCGCCGTCTCCAACTCGCGGATCGCCGCTGGAATGTCTCGCTCGTCCAGAAAACTTCTTCCCAGCAGATACCGCGCCTCCGAAGACTCCGGAGCCAGTGCAACGGCCTTCTTTGCATCTGCCAATGCGTTCGCTGAATGATGCTGCTGCAACTCGATTGACGCCAGCCGGATATATGACAGAGCGTTGTCCGGATTCAGCCGCGTTTCTTCCCGCAATTGCACTTGCGCTTCGTCGTACATCGAAGTCGCCGCCAACGCGTCTCCGTAGGCGTAGTGCAGGAAAAGTGTCGTTGGATATTCCTTCAGAAGTGTTTCGATAATTGGAAATGCTTTCTCATAATGACTGTCCGAAAGAAATGACGCCGCTTCCCCGGCCTTGCGGACAAGTTCCTTCTGCTCGGGCTTGACCTGTTCGGGAAGTGCGGGAATCCTGAGCAAAGCGATTCCCATTGCGAATTGAATCTCGTCTTGCAACCCACCTGGCGCGATCTCGGGAACCAGCAAGTCAAGCGCGCGATCGAACTCTCCGGTGCGATTCAGCAGGAGCGCAAGATGGTAGCGTGCGATCCTTACCGCTGCCGCGTTTCCGGTGAATCCGAATGTGCGTGCTCGTTCCAGGTGCACGAGTGAATTCTTGTAGTCCCTGGTTTCAAACTCGCTCAGTCCCAGCAGAGTCCATGCATCCGGTAGCCTCGCGTCGAGAGCGACTGCCTGCTGCAACGCCGACACCGCCTCCGCATGTTGCGCCTGCATGTATTCGATCGTGCCCACTTGGCGCCATCCCTCCGGCCAAGTGGGCCGAAGCGCGAGCGCACTACGATACGCGGTTGCCGCCTGCTCCAGTCGCCCTGCACGGCGTTCCGAGTCAGCCAGTCGTGCCAACTCCTCAAAGCTTCCACTGGCAGCTGGCGCCGTGCTCTTCGAATTTTCCTTGATGGCGCTTCGACTGAGTGCATACCGTGCCACCTGCGCGCCATCCGCTTCAACGGCTTGCTTCGCGAGTTCGTGCGCTCGTTGCGACGCTGTCGCCGCCTCTTCTTGTTTCTTCTGCGCGCGCAACACGTTGGCCAAAGCGTCGTAGACCAGAGCCGATCGCGGTGTGATCCGAGTCTCTTCCCGAAGATGCGTTTCAGCCTGCGGATACTGCGCGGAAGCAGCCAACATCAATCCATATTGATAGTGCAGATAAGGTGTGTCCGGATAATCGCGCAGCATCTGCTCCATGCTTCGCGCTCCTGCCTCGGTCTGATGATCGGCCAGTAGAACTGCTGCTTCGCCCGCCGCGTGAACCAGCGCATCTTTCGCCGGATCCGCCTGCGACGGCAGGATCGGAACGCGCAGGAATGCGAGTCCGAGCGAGACCCTGATTTGATCGGTGAAGTGATTCGGACCGAACGCGCTCACCAGCACTTCAGTCGCCTGTTCGAACTTTCCCTGCAGGTTGAGCAGCAATCCAAAATGATAGAGCGCCACCTTCTCAACGTCCGGACTCTCTACAAACCCAAGTTCCCGCGCCTTCTGCAGGGCGGAAAATGAGCCGCGATAGTCGCCAGTCTCAAATTCGCTGAGACCCAGAAACGCCCATGCGGGACCAGCCTTCGGCTGCAACGCCACCACCTTGCGCAACGCTGGTACGGCTTCATCAAACCGATCGGCGTCATACAGGATTGTCCCGAGATACCACCAGCCTTCGTCCCAACTCGGGCGAATATCCAACGCGGCTCGATAGTCGTGGATTGCCTCGTCGATCTGGCCCGCGTCGCGAGCCGCATCCGCTTTCACCACAAGACTTTCAAAGCCCGCCGCATTCGAATGCGTCTGCGCAACGCTCCACGAAACGCAAATGAACAGCGGGATGGTTGCCGCGCACCGTAACGCAAGCCGGAAAAGCGAAGAACTGCCAACTTTTGGCATTGGCATGGGAATGAAGTCCCGCACGCTGCGAGAAGTGCGATGGTAGCACGTGGGTTCGGGCGCGAAAATGCTGCGCCTGTTGCCGAGTATCCAACCGGTCCAGCGATTCGAATGTGGTAAAAAAGGACTCCATGCGCGTGCGCACCCGACTGCCTAAACCGTCTCTGGTCTCTCGGCGCAGGTTTCTACACGGACTTGCCGGGGGAGTCGGATACTACGCTTTATCGCGCGCCGCAATGGGACAAGCCCAGCCCGCGCCGCCCATGTTCGAAGAAATTCCACCGTCCGCCAGTGGGATTCACTGGACCCATTCTGCCGCCCGTTCCCCCGAAAAACATTTGCCGGAAGCGACCGGCCCCGGCTGCGCCTTTCTCGACTACGACAACGACGGCTGGCTTGATATCTATCTGGTAAATAGCGGGAAATCCGATTTCTACACACCTTCCCAACCGCTACGCAATGCTCTCTATCACAACAACCGGGACGGCACATTCACGGATGTCACTGAGAAAGCCGGAGTGGCCGGGGGCGGTTTCGGCATGGGCGTCGCTGTCGGCGACTATGACAACGACGGCTTTCCGGATCTTTTCGTGACGCAATACGGGCGCAGCATTCTCTATCGCAATAACGGAAATGGCACCTTTACTGACATCACGGAGAAAGCCGGCCTCCGCGTCCAAGGATGGGCGTCGCACGCGGTGTGGTTTGACTACGATAACGATGGACGTCTCGATCTGTTCGTTGGCCAGTTTGCAGGATTCGATAAAGCGAACGGATGCGGCGTCAGCGCCGACGGCAAACGCCATTACTGTATCCCGCGTGTCTTCCCTTCCCGCCCCAGTTGGCTTTTTCACAACAATGGGGATGGGACGTTCACCAACGTCAGCAAGGAATCCGGCATCGCTGCGTCCCTCGGCAAGGCCTGGGGAGCAGTCGCTACCGACGTCAATAACGACGGCCGCATGGACTTGTTCGTAGCCAACGACACCATTGGGAATTTCCTCTTTATGAATCGCGGCAATGGCCGTTTTGAAGAAGCTGGCTTGCGCGCCGACGTCGCCTATAGTGCCGATGGACGTGCCCGCTCCGGCATGGGCGTCGATTCCGCTGATTTCGATAACGACGGTTGGATGGATCTGTTCGTCTCCAATATCGACGAGGAAATCTTTTCTCTGTACCGCAACAACCGCGAAGACGGTTTCGACGATCAAGCCATGCACCTCGGAGTCGGCATGGCCACGCGCTGGATGAGCGGTTGGGGAATAAAATTCATCGACTATGACAACGATGGCGACCTCGATTTGTTTCTCGCCAATGGATTCCCTGACGACCTGGTCGAAGAGTTTTCCAGCAAGGTGAAATATCAGGAACCCCTACTGCTGTTTCAGAATGCTGGTGGCAAATACAAGAATGTCAGTGACGTTGCCGGACCGGTCTTCGGCAAATCGTTCTCCGCGCGCGGCATGGCGGTAGGGGATTTCAATAATGACGGCGGCATCGACGTGCTCGTCGCCGTCAACGATGGCCCACCGTTGCTCCTGCGAAATAATATTGGCAAAGAAAATCATTGGCTCGGCGTCAAACTCGTTGGCACGAAATCGAATCGCGACGCAGTCGGTGCCCGCCTCACCTACAAGGCCGGCGACCTGACACGCAGCCGCATGAAGATTGGTGGAGGAAGTTTTCTGTCTTCCCACGATCCGCGCATGTTGTTAGGTTTAGGCAAGCGCTCCAAATTGGACTGGCTCGACGTGCAGTGGCCTCAGCCCGGCGGGCCCGTCGAACGTTTTACGGACGTGCCCGTCGACCGCTACATCACGATTGTTGAAGGCTCAGGCAAATGGAAATGAGACGGCGATCTCGCGTAAAACACGACAGAGTGAGGGTGGTCCGGGATCGATGTCTCCTGATGCTCCTCGTGCTGTTGAACGGGCTCGCGTCGGCGCAAATCCAACCCGGGCAAGGCTCCGCCTCAAGCGGCCCCGAACTTCGCATCATCATCTTGAGTTCGCAGGCAGAGGCCGAAAGGCTCTTGCCGCGCCTGCAAGCCGGAGAAGACTTCGCCGCACTGGCTCATCAATACTCCATCGACCCTAGCGCCAGCGATGGCGGTTCCGTGGGATCCGTCGATACCCAGACGCTGCGCACCGAACTCCGCGATGCATTGAAAGACGCCACCCCCGGACAGATCAGAGGGCCAATCAAAGTTGCCACTGGCTTCGCCATCGTAAAGGTTGAAGCGCCGCGCACCGCTGCAGCAGTGGACGCCACTGCGCCCGGTCAAAGTCCGCCGGCCGCAGTCACCGGAACTGGCCTGGGCATGACACCGACCGCGTTGCTGGCGCTGGCCGGCCGCGGCAAGATTACTTATCCACCCGACGTTTCCGGAGCCGTTGAAGTTGAAGTCGCTTTCAAGAACCTACCCAAGCCGGGGGACTGGGACCGCGATTTGCATCGCGTCTGCGAGGTTCGAAAGGAAACGCTCGCACTCGCCGTGACCCACCTCAGGCAATTGCTCGACCCAAAGGACCCTGACAGCTACGCCGTCACGCGTCCCGACGAAGTGGGCCGGGTCCGTTTTTCATTGGCTCAACTTCTCGCCTATCAGGGCGAGATGGACTCCGCTATCCGGGAGTGGCTGGAAGCCTATAAATACGCGATCGCGAAATCTCCGAAGATGGTTTCCGAACTGGAAGAGGTGCTCGGCACCGCCTACTTGCACAAGTCGGAAATGGAGAATGACGTTTACCGCAAGCCTGGAGAACGGTGCCTGTTCCCTCCGCGCAAGCCCAGCCGATATCAGAAGACGGAAGACTCGGAGCGTGCGGTCCAATTCTTTACGCGTTTTCTCGAAAAGAAGCCGGACACTCTGGAAGTGAAGTGGCTCCTCAATCTCGCCTATGTGACTTTGGGAAAGTATCCGTCCGGCGTGCCTGCGAAGTATTTGATCCCGCCATCGAAGTTCGAGCCGAAGCTCGATCCGAATGAGAGTGTCGGGCGATTCATCGATGTTGCACCCGCCGCTGGACTGAATTCTTTTTCCATGGCGGGCGGAGTGATCGTCGATGATTTCGACAACGACGGGTTCCTCGACGTCGTCACCTCCAGCTACGACCAGTGCGAGCGCATGCACTTCTTCCATAACAATGGAGACGGCACCTTCACCGATCGCGCCATCGAAGTTGGACTGAGCGACCAACTTGGCGGCCTGAATCTGATTCAAACGGATTACAACAACGACGGCTGCCTCGACATCTTCGTGCTGCGTGGTGGATGGCAAATGCCGATGCGTCCTTCCCTGCTGCGCAACAACTGCAACGGCACGTTCACGGATGTAACCCAGGCTGCCGGCCTGTCCGACTCGATCGCATCGCAGACCGCCGTCTGGGCCGACATCGATAACGACGGACTCCTCGATCTCTTCATCGGCAACGAGCAGGGACCGAGCCGCCTCTATCACAACAAGGGCGACGGCACGTTCGAGAACATCGCTGCGACAGCAGGTGTGGACAAGACCGCCTTCTCTAAGGGTGTGGCGGCTGCCGACTACGACAACGACGGCTACCTCGACCTCTATGTCTCCAATCTCAGCGGAAACAATTTCCTCTACCACAACAATCACGACCGAACGTTTACGGAAGTCGGCAAGGAAGCTGGAGTCCAGGCTCCGTGGATGAGCTTTGCGACCTGGTTTTTCGACTACGACAATGACGGACTGCCGGACCTCTACGTGAACAGTTACTACATGTCGACGGAAGAAAATTTAAAGAGCCAGTTGGGCCTGCCGCACAACGTTGAGAGCTTGAAGCTCTATCACAATGAGGGCAACGGGAAATTTCGTGACGTCAGCACCGAAGTTGGCCTCGATCGCGTCTTCAATCCGATGGGCTCGAATTTCGGTGACATCGATAACGACGGCTTCCTTGATTTCTATCTCGGTACCGGCACCCCGCCCTACGGTGACATTCTTCCCAATAAGCTCTTTCACAATGTGAACGGGAAGAAATTTGTGGACGTCACCACCTCGTCGGGCACGGGCGAGATCCACAAAGGACACGGCGTCGCCTTCGCCGACCTCGACGGTGACGGAGCCGAAGAAATCGTGGCCGAAACGGGCGGCGCAGTCCCCGGCGACCGGCACGCCATCCGCTTATTCCAGAATCCCGGCAGCAAGAATGACTGGATTACCCTGCACCTGGTCGGAGCTAAGAGTAATCACGCAGCGCTGGGCGCACGAATTAAGGTGACCGTGCAGGACGAAGGCCAGGAACAACGCTTCATCTACCGGACCGTGGGCAGCGGAGGCTCGTTTGGCGCATCGCCCCTGCAACAGCACATCGGCCTCGGCAAGCACGCGCGCATCCTGAACATCGAGATCTGGTGGCCCGCCACGAATACGCGGCAGAACTTCTCAAACGTGGACAAGAATCAGTTCATCGAGATCACAGAATTTGCCAAGGACTACACCAAACTGGAGCGGCGGCGCGTTTACCTCGGAGGAAAGCCAGATGCCAGGGGGAACAAACAAACCGCTGCGGCGAGCAGCATCCAAACAGGTACGACGAAACACTGAGACTCCGATCAATGAGCACCCGGCACTTCAATCTCGAGCGATGGATTCTGGTCGCAACCCTTGTAACCCTGCATTCGCTCGCACGCGCGGAGCAGCGACATCCCACCAGCGGCTTGGTTTTGAGCGTCGATCGTGCCCGTCACACGATCGTCGTCTCCTGTAACGCTATTCCGAATTTCATGGACGCGATGGTGATGCCCTTCTCTGTCCCCGACGCGAAGTCACTTGATCCACTGAAAGAAGGATCACTGATCGATTTCACATTGGTGATCGTCAAGGGCGCGTCTCACGTCGAAGACATCCGCGTTCGTCTCTACGACAGCGCCGAGCGAGAACCTGCCAAGGCTCGCCGCCTGAAAAACCTAGAAGAAGCTCTACGCGGTCCCGTTCATCGCCTCGGCATCGGACAAGCCGTCCCCGATTTCGCGCTCACTGACCAAGTCGGGCGACCGTTTCACTTTCGTGAACTCGCCGGAAAAGTTATCGCGCTCAATTTCGTCTACACCCGATGCGCCCTGCCGGAATATTGTTTTCGTTCCACCAACAATTTCGGAGTCCTGCAGAAGAAGTACCAAAAGCGGCTGGGAAAAGATCTCGTGCTGCTTACCATAACCTTCGATCCGATCCACGATCAGCCCGGAGTCCTGAACGACTACGCAAAGACCTGGAAAGCCGATCCCGAGACGTGGCACTTCCTCAGCGGCCCGGCCGGCGATGTGCAGCATGTCTGCGATTTATTCGGCGTGAACTATGTCCCCGATGAAGGCCTGTTCGTCCATAACCTCCACACCGCCGTCATCGACCGCGACGGCAAAATGGTCGCCAACCTTGAAGGCAATGATTTCACCGCCCAGCAGTTTGCCGATCTGGTAGGAACGGTCCTCGACCGGAAATAGCTTTTCAGCTCGCGGCTTTCAGCCTCAGCCGGGCCATACACGAAAGTAACCTATCCACCAACGCCGTCTCGTCAGAAGATGGATTCAGCCCTTTTAGTTCCGGGCGCACGTGGTCATCATGCCGCAGAAAATCATGGACGTTCTCATGCTTGGTCGCTGTTCGCACGAATTCGCCTGGCCCCGTCGCGCCGCCAATGGAGAGTATTACCAGGTCTGTCTCCAATGCGCTGCCGCTTATCAATACGACTGGAAAACCATGCGCCGCGGAAACCGGGTCGAGACTCCAGTGGCGGATACAGCTGCTGTCAAGCGGCGTTCCAGTGCGAAACAACCGACGTGGGTTCCACGCGCACGGCGCCTGAAGCTCGACACACCCATTCGCTTCCGGGTGAAGAATCTCAGCACCTGGTTTGAAGGCGTGATCCAGAACATCAGCCAGTCCGGCGTGTTGTTCCATGGGCCGCAGCAACTGCCCGCGAATGCACTGATCGAAATGGTTTTTGAAATGCCGGAAGAAATTTCGGGACAGAAGAACAGTACCGTTCTCTGTCAAGGACGTCTGATCCGCGCCAAGGAAGCACGCGCCACCCACGACGGATCC
Organism: Acidobacteriota bacterium; assembly: GCA_016196065.1. NCBI lineage: Bacteria > Pseudomonadati > Acidobacteriota > Acidobacteriota bacterium. Next base: position 81,521 of record JACPYL010000008.1, read on the forward strand.
GTGCTCGCAGCCTCCATCCTGGATTACAAGTTTTTACGCCAGGACTCATCGCCGCAAGTCTGATCTCCTCACTACCGGCAGCGCCTAAACCGTTGCGCCCAAACTATTTCCGGCGCTCCCGGTTGATCACTCCCATTCCATAAATTTTTCTGCGGTCGCGGTCCGCGCGGCATCTAAACTGGAGAACAAGTCTTCCTTACGTGCTTAGGAGTTTTTTATGAAACCTCGGATAGGTTTTTACGCTTGGCTCGTACTTCTCGTAGCAATTCTCGCAATGGGGGCGGCTTGCAGCAAGGCCGCCGCCGATGGCGACGTCTCTTCAGAAGTACAGAACAAGATCAACGCAGATTCCGGATTGCAGGGCAAGCAACTGACCGTGCAGACTGCCGCCGGAGTGGTCACACTCTCGGGCACAGTCGACAACGATGCGCAGCGCACGGCGGCTTCCCGCTACGCGGCCTCGGTTTCGGGCGTGAAGGAAGTCGTGAACAATCTGCAAGTGGCCGCACCGGCTGCCGCCGCGCCGCAAGATGAACCTGCTCCAACTCCTGCACCCGTACAGCGCGCCAGCAAGCCCCGGCCAAGTATGCCGCGCGAGCGACCCGCTCCAAGATCAGAGCCGATTGCATCCGCGGCGCCCGTTCCAGCACCAGTGCAGGATTCGCGTCCTGCGCCTGCGCCCGTAGTGTCCGCAACCCCGCCTCCACCTCCGCCGGTAAGACGGGTTACGGTCCCTTCGGGAACGAATTTGGCCATCCGACTGGTGGATGAACTCGACTCCGAAACCGCGCAGCCCGGCCAGGGGTTCAAGGCGACTCTCGACTCTCCTCTTTCCGTCGATGGAGATGTCGTACTCCCCGCCGGCTATGACGTGCAGGGTCATGTAGTCGACGTGAAAAGCGCCGGGAAGTTTGCCGGACGATCAGAACTCGTTCTGCAACTCGATCGAATTTCCGTGGGTGGGAAGTCCTACACGATTCAGACCGACCAGTATCATCGTGAAGGCAGCTCGCGCGGCAAGAACACCGCCGCGAAAGTTGGGACAGGAGCGGCAATCGGCGCCATCATCGGCGGTATCGCCGGCGGCGGCAAGGGAGCAGCCATCGGCGCTGCGGCGGGCGGCGGCATTGGTGGCGGCGTTCAGGCTGCAACCAAAGGCCAGCAAATCAGGTTGCCGTCGGAAACGGTCCTGAACTTCAGCTTGCAGTCTTCGCTCACGGTCACTCCGACGAGCGATGGCCCGAATTCCGGGCGCCACAAGCTCGAGGCTCCAGCACCTGCGCCGGCCCCGGCACAAACACCAGCACCGCCTTCAAGTCCCGAGAACCTCGGCCCGCAGTAATCACTGCGTGGCCGGACCGCGTATTCGAAGGGCGCTCCTCAACGAGCGCCCTTTTTTTTGTGACCTTGGTTTGGGTTCCAGCGAGGACGCACAGGACTTCCGAGCATCGCGGGAGCAAGCCTCGTAAGTTGTTCTAGTGATGTGGGCTGCGGAATTGCAGATCACAAATTCTCCGCGCATTCTCACAGCCGACTGTGATGACGCTCACCGCCGATCGCTGCGCCCGCGACCTAGACTTCTAAGTGTCAGCAGCAGTCAGGGAGTCGTGCAATCCTCAGGAGGAAATCATGCGCACTCGTAGAATTTATTGGATGGTAGTCATAGCGCTCGTCGCGTTCGGTGTCGCAGTGTCCGCACAGGACACGCCCGAAAAAGAAATTAAACATATTCCCATCAAGTCCACTTCGCCCGCTTCGGGCATCGAGATGTATCAAACGTACTGCGCGGTCTGTCACGGAAAAGACGGCCGTGGAGAGGGTCCTGCGGCATCGGCGCTCAAAGTTCCACCGACCGACCTCACCCTTCTCGCTCAGAAAAATGGCGGCAAGTATCCGTCGATGAAGGTCGTCACCACCATTCGCGGCGAAGAGCCTCTTCCCGCCCACGGCAGCAAAGACATGCCGATCTGGGGAAAACTTTTCTGGAGCCTGAGCGGTGGCCACGAAGCCCAGGTACAGCAGCGCGTCTCCAATTTGAACTCGTACATCGAGTCGCTGCAGAAGAAGTAGAAGCTACGGCGGATGGCAATACGCTCCCCCGGCGTATTCCCATCCGCTTGATTCCTCGCATCGGTTGCCGCCGCACCTCGCCTGCTGCTAGAGTTCTCTTAAAGAGCGATGGAATTTCGCTAGACAAATTTCCTGGAACCACGCTCTTCGCTCAACTCACCGTTAACGATCGATACTTCACCGGCATCTTCCAGGATGCCGCACATAAGAACCCATGTTCAGGCAATGGACATTCCTGAAGCGCCATTGGACTCTGGTCCAATACAGCAGCGCCGTTCTGGCCGCCTGGGTCGCTCTCAGTTTGTGGACATTCTCGCCTGTCCTGCATCGCCATCCGTTTGCTCTTTTTCTCGCCGCTGTCGTTGTCACAGCCCGCTTCTTCGGACTCGGGCCCGCACTGTTCTGCTGCGCCGTCTCCACGGCCTGCCTGGACTTCATTGTGTTTCTGCCACGCTACAGCTTCGCCATCAACACCCGTGACGATGCCGAACGGCTCGCCGTATTTCTCGCGCTCGCCATCTTGGTGGGAAGTCTCGCGCGCCAGCGGACCCTGGCGGAACTGAGAGCAGAACGCAGCATGCACGAGATGGCCGCCATCGTCGAATGTTCTGACGACGCCATCTTCAGCATCACTCCGGCGGGAATCATCGCCACCTGGAATCGCGGCGCCGAACAGCTTTATGGCTACACCGCGGTCGAAGCGGTCGGTGCTCCGGTCCTGATGCTTGTGCCCCTCGACCGCCGTGACGAGGCGGAGCGCAATCAGCAAATGCTCCTTCGCGGCGCATCGGTAGAACCCTACAAGACCGAACGTATGCACAAGGATGGAACTCTCGTTCCTGTGCTGTTTACCGTCTCGCCTCTACGGAGCCGTGAAGGAAACATTGTCGGCGCCTCCGCAATCGCGCGCGACATCTCCGAGCAGCAACGTTCCGAAGAAGCCGTCCGCCGCAGCGACAAGCTCGCCACCGCCGGACGCCTGGCCGCCTCGATTGCGCATGAGATCAACAATCCACTCGAGGCCGTGCTCAACCTGCTTTACCTCGCCCGCAACGATCCTCACCGCGCCGGACAATATCTCGAAATGGCAGAACAGGAAGTCGTGCGAGTCGCGCGCCTCGCGCAATCCACTCTGGGATTTGTTCGCGATACTTCTTCGCCGGGTCCGATGGATGCCGCCCGCATCATGGATGAAGTGCTCGATTTCTATGCCCACAAGCTCCAGGCCAAGCAGATCGGTGTAACTCGGCGCTATCGCGGCAACGCACAAATCAGGGGCTACTCCGGTGAGGTCCGCCAGTTGCTGACCAACCTCTTGATGAACGCCGCGGACGCCGTGAACCACGACGGGACCATCGATGTCCGCGTCGCCCACCAGTGGTCCGGCGGAAACGAAGGCGTCCGTATCACTTTGTTCGACAACGGTAGCGGGATTCCCGCCGACGCCCTGCGCCGCATCTTCGAACCCTTCTACAGCACCAAACAGGACGCCGGCACCGGCCTCGGACTCTGGGTTTCCCGCGGTATCGTCGAACGGCACGGAGGATCGATCCGAGTCCGCAGCCGAATCACAGGCCCCCATCGCGGAACCGTATTCTCGATCTTCCTCCCCAACTCCTACGTGGCCAGTCGCGTAGCGTAGAGTCTCTCCCCGCGACCTCAGCGGCTAAAAGCTCTGGACCTTGCCCGGCCGCCCGCGAGGCCGCCCCGCATCCGCTTTGTTAGCAAACACTTGCACCGGGCCAAGAGGACACTGACCTTAGTACCTTAGAAGCCGGGTACCGACCCGGCATATAATCGCCAAACACAGACAAACTGGGCACTTAGCTAACGTGGACCCCCTGCTTTCCATCACGATCTTCGCTCTGGGACTGGCCTTCGGCAGTTTCCTGAACGTGTGCATCTACCGCCTGCCTCTGGGCAAGTCGGTGGTCGCGCCGAGATCTGCGTGTCCACACTGTGAAAAATTCATCCCGCTCTACGACAACTTGCCCGTGCTGAGTTGGCTGATCCTGCGTGGAAAATGCCGCAACTGCAAGGAACCCATCTCGCCGCGCTATCTCGTGGTTGAGTTGATCACGGGTTTGCTGTTCCTCGGTTGCTACGCTCACTTCGGACTCACGCTGGCGATGTTGAAGTGCATCGTCCTCGGCTATCTTCTGCTCGGCCTCATCTTCACGGACGCGGAAACGAAACTTCTTCCTGACGCGCTTACCTTGCCCGGGTTCGCGCTTGGCATCGTGTTCAGCTTGCTCGTGCCGGTCGACGATCTCGCCACGCGCATCATGCCTGGCCTGTTCTCTCTGCCCGTCAGCGGAGATTTTTCCTGGCGCTTGTGGTCGCTGGCAGACTCCGCGCTGGGAGCCATCGTTGGAGCTTCCTTCCTGTACGGCGCGGCCGCGATTTATCTACGCGCTCGCGGTGTAGAAGGAATGGGCTTCGGCGACGTCAAGTTAATGGCGATGATCGGCGCATTCCTCGGCACCAAGCTCACCGTGCTGACCATTTTCGCGGCATCACTGGCGGGATCGCTCTTCGGAATCAGTACCATCCTCGCCGTCTGGATCAAGCGCACGCGCAGAAACGCCTCACGCGGAAGCTCCTCGCCGGACGCTCGACGCCGCGCATGGATTTCCGCCCGACTCGCGCTGCGTCATTACGAAATGCCGTTTGGAGTCTTCCTTGGAAGCATGGCGTTCCTTGCCTTTTTCTTCGGCAACGATCTGCTGCATTGGTATTGGGGGTTGCTGTGAATCTCCTGCTCAATCCGGTGGTCATGCGTTTGGGGATGCTCCTGATGGTCGCTATTGTCGCGTTCGTACTCGGCGCAATTGCGATCCGTCACCTCCGCAAGAGCATGGTCACGGAGACCGCTTCATTTTCGCAGTCGCCCATGTCCGCTGACGGATTGCCGATTCACAGCTATCACGCGGTCATTCAGCAACTGAAACAGCAGAAACACGAACTCACCGCGCTCCAGCAGGCTGACCGGAGAAAAGCGAAAGCGTCCGACACGCTGAGCGCCACCGTGCTGGCGAATCTCTCCTGCGGCGTGATGTTTTTCAATGCCAGCGGATTAGTCCGCCATGCAAATGCCATGTCCCGCCAGATCCTGGGATTCGCCTCTCCCGTGGGCTTGCGCGCCAATGAACTGTTCCGCAACGCAACTTTGCAGGACAGCCAGTTCAACACCATCGACGAGGCGCTCGCTCCCGCCGTTACGGGCGAATCCGTCGTGCGTGGACTCGTCCTGAATTACATCAGTCCCGACGGCGCGAAGCGCGTACTCGATCTGACCGTGTCTCCCGTGCTCGGAGAAGACGCCAGTTTGATGGGAACAACGTTCGTCCTGACGGACCGTACCGAGATCGCGCGCATCCGGCAGGATCAGGAAATGCGCCAGGAAGTTTCCGCCGAAATGGCGCTGGAACTAAGAGGCTCTCTGACTACCATCGCAGGCTACGCGCAACAACTGGCGCACACCCGCGACAACGAAATGGCGCGCCAAATCGCCGACGACATCGCCAGCGAAGCCGCCCAACTTGACCGGACGATCGGCAGTTTCCTGTCCGGCAGTGCCAAGGCGGCAAGCACGAGTTCTTGAGATTGAGCAGTACAGACCACCACAGCAGGCACGCGACTGGATCGCAACCTGCGGAAGGATGATCAAATGAAGCGCACAATCTGGATGGCCATCGGAATCCTGCTCCTCAGCGGAGTCAACCTCGCCTCTGCCCAGGCTCTCGGAGACGTAGCCCGCACCGCCCGTAAAGGCAAGGCACCGCAGACCACCACGCATCACTACGACAACGACAACCTTCCCACCACCGATCATCTGAGTGTCGTCGGCCCGGCACCGGCTACGACTGCCAGCGATGCGAACCAGTCGGCCGAATTGAATAACGGAAGCCAGCAGCCCGCACCGGCCGCTGCGGCTCCTGCCGTCGATCCCAAAGTCGCCGAAGCCGATCGTAAGAAGGCTGCCGACGAATGGAAAGACAAGCTCGACTCGCAGAAGAAGACGATCGAAGCTCTCAATCACGAACTGGATCTTACCCAGCGTGAATACCGCCTGCGCGCCGTCGCCCAGTATTCCGACGCCGGCAACCGCCTGCGCAACTCCGCCCAGTGGGACAAGGAAGAAGTCGACTTCAAGAAGCAGTTGGAGGAAAAACAGAAAGCGGTCGACGCCGCCAAAGTGGATCTAGACAACCTGCAGGAACAAGCCCGTAAAGCCGGCGTGAAAGACCGCGAGTAGCTTACTCAGTTTTGCTCTTTGACTCTCCTGGCGCAGCAGTTCACTGCTGCGCCTTCGCCTTTTTTGCAGCCGCAAAGCAGAGTTGTTCGTTAGGCCAGCGCGTCAGCGCTCTACCTCTTTCGCTTTCCCCAACCGCTCGCGTATCTGCCGCGCATGATGCCGTCCATGCACCCAATGGAATTTCCGCCACTGCCCAGCCGTGAACGGTCCTAGCACGGGATGATCCAAGATTCGCGCGTCCGCGCCGAACTTTCGTTCGCACTCCGCAAACCCCTGATCCATCTTCTGAATCTCGGGAATGATTTCGCGCACCACCTGATCGGACGGCATCCCCTTTGGCACGGCCCGTTCCGGAGACTTTCTGCCGCTCGGAAGATAGCCCGCTTTCACCACCACCAGCGCGCTCAACCGCTGCTTCAGCGTGGCTTGCGTCCCCAATGGCGCCCCGCTCTCCAGGCACTTGGCGATTCCTTTGTTGGTGTTGTGATAAGTCAAATACAAATGCTCCAGCACCTGCGCCGAACTCCACTTCCCGTCCGCGCCTTCTCCCATTTGCTCGGGACGCGCGACGGTCATTGTCTTTTCGAGTTCCTGCTGTAGCTTTTCCAAATAGGAATCCATGCGCACGCTCCAGTACAATATCGATGCACTCAAACATAGAAATGCTACAGGAAATCAATATGAAAAAGTTGGCGATTGCCTTGTTCGCGCTGGCGCTTGCAACCATGACGGCATGTTCCTCCGAACCCAGCAAGCCGTCGGAAGCGGAAAAGCCAAAAGCTCCCGAGCCACTCACCGGACGAGTTGCATTCCAGAAATGCTATGTCGCCGCGCGCGGCTGGGCCCGTGACGCGCAACCGTTCCGGCTCGAATCCCAACTCATCGGAGACTCCAAAGGTCGCGAGGGTAAGTCGCTGGCTTGGCGAGCTGGACTCGCTTCCGTCCTGCAGCATTCCACCCGTCCCTATACCTGGGCCAGCGGAGATGTTTCATTCGGCGTCGAGGACACTTACAGCCCCACTAACACCAGCACCAAGGTGTTCGACATCGCTTTCTTGAAAGTCGACTCCAATCAGGCTCTTGAAACCGCGCAGAAACACGGCGGAGACAAGCTTCTGGAAAAAGCTCCCGACACACCGGTTTTGTACATGCTCGATTGGAACAATCAGACCAACGAGCTTGTCTGGCACGTGATTTACGGCACCGACCGAGCCAGCGCCAAGTTGACGATCGCAGTCAACGCATCGAGTGGCGAGTTTATCCGGGAGGAAAAGTAGTTTTGAAGCAGGTTGCTTTTGAAGTAGCCTGAGTTACTGGACGAGATACTTCCACCTCTCCCCTGCGGGGACCGTTGTATACTTCCTTTCTGCCTTAATCCCCCACCTTGGCAGGAGGTCAGTCCATGAGTCCCAGCCTGTTTCGCGTGTTCGTAGCGACCCTCGTTCTTACTAATATCTCCGCACTATTCGCGCAAACCCAGCCGCCCGGCCCTTTGCCCAAGCGCCACCGCGACGAACTGGTCTTCGTCGCCAATCAATCTGCCAATACCGTGTCCGCATACCAGATCAAGTCCAACGGCGGACTGCTACCTGTACCCGGCTCGCCCTTTCCCGCGGGAGGGGCTCCAAACTCCATCGCCGTGGTTCCCTCCGGACGATTCGCCTACGTAGCCGATGTCATTCCCGGCGGGATCACCGCATTCAGCGTGGCTCATAGCGGCGCCCTGACTCCTCTGTCTGGTTCGCCGTTCTCCGCTCCGACCGGCACCGCCTCGCTGACCATCGATCCGAGTGGACGGTTCCTGTACGCGCTCAACTGCGGAGCGAACTGTTCCGGAACCGGCAACGGCAACATCAATTCCTATGCGATCGATGAGGAAACAGGAAGCCTGACTCCCATCGGGCCTGCCGTGAACGCGGGACAGTATCCCTATTCACTCGCCGTCGAACCGGCCGGCCAGTTCGCCTACGTAGCCTCCGCCGGGTCAGGCGAGGTTTTCTCTTACACCATCGATAGCCACACGGGAGCCTTGACGCAAATTGGATCACCCATCGCCTCCGGAAACCGTCCGATTTTCATCGTCGTCGAGCCATGGGGGCAGTACGTATACGCCGCCAACACCGGATCGAATAACATTTCCGGCTTCTCCATCAACTTCGATGGGTCGCTCAGCGTGGTTGCCGGATCTCCGTTTGCTGCAAGTGACTTCACCGCCGCCATCGCAGCCTCTCGCAACGGTCATTTTCTGATCGTTCCCACGGGTCCCGGCTCCTTCGTCTACGACGTCACGGACTCGGGCGCGTTGATCACGGTGCCAGGTTCACCTTTCGCCGGCGGAGGCTTGCCCAACGACGTTGCGATCAACACGACCGATGGTTTCGCGTATGTCGTGAATCGCTCCTCCAACGATGTCTCGGCCTACCGCTTCAACGATAAGAAAGGAACTTTGATTCCAGTCGCCGGATCGCCATTCCCCGCCGGCTCTTTCGCCGCCGCCATCACGAGCGCACCTGCTCCCACGCGCTAGAGGCCGGTGAAGCGAGGGTCAGTCTGCGCAAACCACAACCCGTTATTAGTTGATCCAGCCCGGTTGAACCAAACCTTGAATGCGTTTATTGTCGATCATCCACCATCGCACTCCGGGGGAATGATCGGCCATGCCACAGGTGATTCGTTCCGCGAAAGTCTACGACGTCTGCATTGTCGGTTCTGGCGCCGGTGGTGGTATGGCCGCCAAGGTCCTCACCGAGGGCGGACTCAGCGTCGCTCTTCTCGAAGCCGGTCCTCCACTTAACCCCGACAAAGACTTCAAGGAGCACGTCTGGCCCTACGAACTTCCCCATCGTGGAGCGGGCGTCGCCGGCAATGCTTTGAAACCCGGCAATGGCATGGAGAACGAGTTCCTCGCGCCCACCGGCGCATGGACGATTGAAGGCGAACCCTACAGCACCGCGCCCGGATCCAAGTTTCGCTGGTTCCGTTCCCGCATCGTCGGCGGTCGCACCAACCACTGGGGGCGCATCGCCCTTCGCTTCGCTCCGGTGGATTTCCACGTCAAGACGCACGACGGTCTGGGCGATGACTGGCCCATCACCTACGAAGACGTCGCGCCTTACTACGACCAGGTCGAGTCTTATATCGGCGTGTTCGGCACTAAGGAAAATTTCCCGAGCGCGCCGGACGGCATTTTCCAGCCGCCGCCAAAATTGCGCTGCTCGGAAGTGATCCTGAAAGCAGCCTGCGAAAAAGTTGGAATCCCGTGCATTCCCGCCCGCCTGGCCGTTCTCACTCGTCCCCTTAACGGACGCCCTGCGTGCCACTATTGCGGACAATGTGGCCGTGGCTGCCGCGTTGCGGCCAACTTCAGCTCCAGCCAGGTCCTGATTCCTCCCGCACAAAAGACGGGACGCCTTACCCTGATCACCGGCGCCATGGCCCGCGAAATTCTTGTCGGCAAGGATGGCCGCGCTGAGGGCGTTTCCTATATCGATAAAGCCACGCTGTCCGAGAAGCGCATACACGCAAAAGCAGTCGTCGTGGCTGCCAGCGCGTGCGAGTCGGCGCGCCTGCTTCTCAATTCCAAATCCTCACTTTTCCCGGACGGAATCGCGAACACCTCCGGCACCGTGGGACGCTACCTGATGGACTCGGTTGGAAGCAGCGGCGCTGGATACTTCCCGCAAATGGAAAAGATTCCGCCGCACAATCACGACGGTACCGGCGGCATGCACGTCTACGTTCCCTGGTGGAAGTTCGATCGCCAGAATGATTTCCCGCGCGGCTACCACATCGAAATGGGTGGCGGCCGAGACATGCCCGGCATCGGCATGTTCCACGATCTCTGCGACGATGTGGAGGGTTACGGCGCAAGCCTGAAACAAGCCTGCCGCAAGAGTTATGGCACCGTCATGGGCCTGAGCGGACGAGGCGAAATGATTCCCAATCCTGACAGCTTCTGCGAAATTGATCCCGACCGCGTCGACCAGTGGGGCATTCCCACACTGCGCTTCCATTTCAAGTGGAGCGATCACGAAATCAAAATGGCGAAGGATATGCAGCAGACTTTCCGCTCGATCGTGGAGGCTGCCGGCGGAACCTATCTCACCAAGACCGATCCCGATGGAGAAAATCCCTACGGCATTGCGGACGGCGGCGTCATCATCCACGAGATCGGGACGGCCCGCATGGGCCCCGATCCGAAGACCTCGGTGCTGAATGGATACTGCCAGGCGCACGATGTGAAGAATCTATTCGTCACCGACGGCGCCAGTTTCGTCAGCAATCCCGACAAGAATCCGACGCTCACCATCCTTGCGTTGTCGTGGCGTGCATCCGACTACCTGCTCGAACAGGCGAAGAAGGGGAACCTCTAACTCGAGGCACTTATGGCATTGAATCCGATCAGCCGTCGCGATGTTTTACGAACACTAGCCATGGGAGCCGCTGGAGGCTCCGTGCTGCAGATCATTCCTCTGCAAGCCGCCGAACACGTGCATTCGCTGTTGACGCAGGAAAAGGCTCGCACTCCCGGCGGCAAGTACAAACCTAAATTCTTCACCGCCCATCAATACAAAACGCTGACCACTCTCTGCGACCTGATCATTCCCGCCGACGACCACTCCGGTGGCGCCGTCGAAGCAGGTGCGCCCGAATTTATCGATTTACTGACCAGCGAAAACAAGGACTACCAACTCGCGCTCGGCGGCGGTTTGATGTGGCTGGATAGCACCTGCTCTGACCGCTTCGGCCACACTTTTCTGGATTGCACTTCCGCGCAGAAAAAAGAAATGCTGGATCAGATTGCCTTTCGCAAGAACGCCATCGCCGATCCCACCCTCAGCCAGGGCGTCAATTTCTTTGCGTTCCTCCGCAACCTGACCACCGACGGCTTTTACACCAGCGCCATCGGCATCAAAGACCTGCAATACATCGGCAACACCGCTTTGAAAGAATTTCCAGGATGCCCCGCACCAGAAGCGTAGCGCCGGCGCCTCGCCGGCCCGAACGCACGCGAAGCCTGCTCAGGTATTCACGGCCGCGCACTGGATAGCGCCCTCTTCTCAATCACCACCGCCCCCTTATCCTCATAAACCCGTGTCCATTCGTCTGGCAATTGCCCCAGCAAATTCGCCAGCGTAGAATCCGCCGGTAGCACAAATGTTTTGATCGGCCACTTCTTCAGCACATCTTTCCACCCCGGCTCTGCCTGGATCAGCACCAGGTAGTCGCGAAACCGATCCGATCCATAGAGATCATGGCGATCGTCAATCATCACGAGCCGCTTCGGGTAGAGACTGTAGATGAAATATCCGCCCCATTGATCCGGCCCGAAGATGGGATCGCTGTTTCCTTCCCGCGCCAGATATTCCAGGGCGTGCGACGGAAAGTGTTCCCCATCAAACTCGTGATGGATCACAGCCTGCGACCCCAGCCGCCCGCCATGCAGACAAATCGTAAGCGCCGCGATCACGCCAAGGACGGGCCATAAATGTCCGCGCAACCGGAATTCCTGTGCACTCGACCGCTGTGAAAACTCCGAGAGCCATACGGCGCTTCGCCGCACCAGCCCCCACGCCAGAGTCTTCTCACCGAGCCCTGCCACGCCCTCCCACAACATCGGACCAGCAATCAGCGCCAGCAACATCGCCGACACCGGCAGGTTCCGCACTGCATACACACCGGACCACGCCGCAAACAGCACGACCAGCCAATGACTCAGACGCATCCGCTGCCTGCTGCCGGCCGCCGCGATCAGTACCAGCACGAGGATCACCACGAAGCAGCGCTGTCCCCAGCCGTGAAAATCAGGCGACCGGAATTCCGCGATCTTATCCATCAGATAGCGGTCGCCCAGATATCTGTAGATATGCTCGTGCAACCGCCAGCCATATGGATTAACGAACGTCGCAATCGCCGAAGCCACGAGCGTCCAGGCTATCGCGCGCGCGCGCTGCGAATGACGAATCCGCAGGAAGGCATCCGGCTCACGCCAACCCTCCACGAGTGCTGCCGCAATATAGATCGCCAGCAATACAAGCCCCAGCAACCATCCACCATGCAGGTTCACCCACAGCAACATCGACAATGGAAAAAGCCATCGTAGCCACGATGGCGTGCTTCCCTGCTCCCACCGTTCCAGCGCAATGAACCAAACCAGCGTAAACAACCAACTGACAATATGGGGGCGGGCAAACATATGAATGCTCGCCGCTCCCAGCACCAGAACCCACATCACGATCGCGACTGGCAACCCCGTTCCGCGAGCCAGCAGTTGCCGAAACACGAGAGCGAATGTCGTCGCCATCAGCAACGCGGCCAGCGATACCACTCCATTGAGACCCATGGCGTTGTGGACAACTCCCAACAGCGCGTCATAGAGCCATTCCCACGCAAACCACGGCTGCCCTTGCATGGTGGAAGAAAACGAATCCGCGCGCGGCACCGAATGTGTCGCCACAATCTGCTCACCCGCGCGAATGTGCCATCCGATATCAGAGTCGGCAAGGGGACGATTGGAGAGAGGTCCGGCCAGCAAAGCCCAAAAGGCAATGAGGAAAAGCAGATCGCGAATCGAGGGCAGAAAAAAGCGCTCCCAGCATGGCGAAGCCGGGACGTTCGGAGCCTGAGCAGCGTCCGCTCGCTCCTGATTGCCGAGGGTCATCAAATTAGTGGGAACCAGATCGTGCGTCAGTGGCCAGCGCTCTCTCCACCCATCTGCGTGGCGAGGTAGTTTTCGATGCCGGCCTCTTTGATGATGCCAAGTTGTGATTCAAGATAGCGCGCGTGATTCTCCTCATCGTGGATCAGCGTTTCGAAAAGTTCTCGCGTGCCATTGTCTCCCTCGGTCCTGCATACCGCCACGGAGGCGTTGTACTGTTTGACGGCATCGAGTTCATCCGTCAGATCGGTTTCCAGATGGGCCTTTACGTTCTTGCCGATCTGCGGCTTGAGCGCTACCCCGACGTCGGGAGTGGAGTCGAAGAAAATAATGCGTTCGATCAATCGTTCCGCGTGACGCATCTCTTCAATTGCGCGCCTCTTCGTGACCGCAGAAAGTCCCGCGAAGCCCCAGTTGGCATGCATCTCCGCCTGCACCATGTATTGCACAATGGCGGTAAGCTCCGCGCTCAATGCCGCGTTCAACTCCTGGATCACTTTTGTGCTTCCCTTCATGAAACCTCCGAATATGGAATATGAATTGTTTGGAAAGCATAAGGCTACTGGAAACGTCGTCGTGGCCGCAAGGCAGCAGGGCGGATACAATCAACCATCGTGGCCGCACTCCAACCCGCGTTTCCCTACTTCATTCCCGTTGCCGGACGCAGCATTCATCCTCACGCCTTCTTCGAGTCGCTCGGGTACGCTTTCGCCTTCGTAATCTTTCTGCTGCTTCGCGCCCGCACTGGCGATGCAGTGTCGTATCCGCTGCGCTGGGCGACCCTTGCCACCGCCTTCGCCGGAGGCACACTGGGAGCGAAGCTTCTCTACTGGCTGGAGAATCCGCAACTGACGATGCAGCACCTTCACGACCCCGCTTATCTCATCGGGGGAAAGACTATCGTGGGCGCGCTGCTGGGCGGCACGTTCGCGGTGGAAGTGTTTAAGCGCTACATCGGTCTCCGGCACTCCACGGGCGACCTGCTGGCGATTCCCGTAGCCGCCGGTATTGCAATTGGCCGCATCGGATGCTTCCTGACAGGCCTTGGCGATAACACCTGCGGCACCCCGACCTCCCTACCGTGGGGCATCGACTTCGGCGACGGCATCCGCCGCCATCCTACACAAATTTACGAGATCATCTTTCTGCTGATCCTGATCGCAATCCTGATGCGCGTCCGTTCTATGACGCCAACGAAAAACGACCAACGACCAACGACGTGGTTCCGTCCCGGCGACGCCTTCAAGTTATTGATGACCAGTTACTTGGCCTTCCGGCTTTTCTGTGATTTCATTAAGCCCTATCCTGCAGTGGCGTTGGGACTAGGCTCTATCCAGTGGGCATGCGTGCTCGGCTTGCTCTATTACTCACGCGACCTGTTGCGCTAGGCTAGGGCTCATGCTGGAGAGAAGTTATTGAGTGGAAACCCGTCTCCATGATCGTTGCAGTGGGCGCGGTAGATATATCCTTCCTGATATTCGGCTCTTCGCGTTCGTGGATGTAAAGATTGATTCATTGAGAGGCTACTAACATGAAAGTGCTCGCCATTCTCATTCTGTCGCTCTTGATCATCGTGGCGAGTCTTTTCTTCCTGGCATTCTGCCTGTGCGCGGCCGATGTGAGCCTGGGTGGACACGCAAGTGTGGGCGAGAGAATCTTGTGGGCGATCGCCGCCGTGCTGGCGCTGGGCGGCATCATTGGTATGGTCAAGCTCGCCCGCAAACTAAACCGGAGCATTGGCCTCTAGCGGAGGTAGATCGCGATACCACTATGGCCAAAACCCGCCCCTACCTCTTCTACGACGTCGCCCTTTCAATCTGCTCTACCTGCTACAGCAAGGTGGAAGCCAAGACGATCTTCCAGGACAACAAAGTCTTCCTGCTCAAGCGCTGCCCCGAGCACGGACACGAGCGCGTTCTGATCGCGGACGACGTGGACTACTACCGCCGCTGCCGCGAGATTTTCATCAAGCCGCCGGAAATGCCCCTCGTCTACAACACGCCCGTCAAATGGGGATGCCCCTACGACTGCGGCCTTTGCACTGACCATGAACAGCACTCCTGCCTGACCCTGATTGAAATCTGCGACTACTGCAATCTGCGTTGTCCCGTGTGTTACGCCGGCAGCGGTCCAGAGCGGCAGCAGTTTCGCGACATCAAACTAATCGAGAAGATGCTGGACGCAGTAGTCCGCAACGAAGGCCATCCCGATGTCGTCCAGATCTCCGGTGGCGAACCCACGCTGCACCCCGAGTTCTTCGCCGTGCTCGATTTGGCGAAAGCACGCCCCATCCGCCACCTGATGGTCAACACCAATGGTGTCCGCATCGCGCAGGACGAAGCTTTTGTGGAACGACTCGCAACGTATGCGGAAGACTTCGAGGTGTACTTACAATTCGATTCGTTCGAGCGCGATCCTCTGATGCAACTCCGTGGCGCCGACCTCCGACGCATCCGGATTAACGCGCTCGAAATGCTGAACCGATACAACATTTCGACCAACCTAGTGGTGACGTTGAAAAAGGGTTTGAACGACCACGAGATCGGGAAGACAATTGACTACGCGCTGCAACAACCGTGCATCCGAGGCGTAACCTTCCAGCCCATTCAGGACGCGGGCCGCCTGGAAAACTTTGATCCCGCTACTGACCGGCTGACCCTGACAGAGGTCCGCCGCAAAATTCTCGAACAAACGTCGACTTTCAAACCCGAGGACATCATCCCCGTTCCCTGCCATCCCGACGCGCTGGCCATGGCCTACGCCTTAAAATTGGGCGGCAAAGTGACTTCGCTCACTTCGATGATCCCACCGGAAATCCTGATCAACGCGGCCGGCAACACGATCTTGTATGAACAGGAAGAGCCCGTACTGAAGACGCTCTTCAACTCGCAGGAAACGCGCGATCGCCTCTTCAAACTCTTTGCCACCAACCAGTCCCCACGCTCCGGCGCAAGCAGCCTGCGCGAACTGTTGTGCTGTCTGCCGCAAGTGCTTGTTCCGGACGCCATTACTTACCAAAACATTTTCCGCATCATCATCATGCAATTCATCGACGCCCACTCGTTTGACGTGCGCTCGGTCAAGAAGACCTGTGTCCACATTGTTCATCCCGACGGACGCTTGATTCCGTTCGACACCTATAACCTGTTCTATCGGGATGATTTGGAGCGGACGCGCTTGGCCCCGCTACGCCGCCGCGCGGAGGTCGCCCAAGGAGCTTCCCCGTACGGACCTTAGAGAGACTTAAGAGGCAGCCTAGTCGTGGGCGTCACTCGCCACCAGGTCGCGGTCCCGCACATCTTCTTCGACTGTCCTGAACTTGCGCCCTTTTCGCGATTTGATCCACTGTTCGAACTTGTCGAGATAGATGTAATAGACGGGAGTGATGTAAAGCGTGAGCATCTGCGAAAACACCAGTCCGCCGACCACTGCCAGTCCCAGCGGACGCCGTGATTCTGCACCTGCGCCCAGTCCCAGCGCGATCGGCAGCGTGCCCATCAGCGCGGCCATCGTGGTCATCATGATCGGACGGAATCGGAGTAGTGCACCTTGATAAATCGCCTCGGCCGGCACTTCGCCGGTCGTGCGCTGTTTTTCCAAAGCAACGTCGATCATCATGATGGCATTCTTCTTCACGATGCCGACCAGCATGATCACGCCGACAAACGCATATAGGTTTAGATCCACCTTGAAGATCATCAACGTGAGCAGCGCGCCGAATCCGGCCGAAGGCAAGCCGGACAGAATTGTCAGCGGATGAATAAAGCTTTCATACAAAATGCCCAGCACCAGATAGATGACCGCAATCGCAACGATCAGAAGGATGCCCAGCCCGCTAAGTGATGATTCGAAAGCCTGTGCCGTGCCCTGAAAACTGGTCGACATATCCTGCGGCAAGGTTTCGCGCGCCACTTTGTTCACGGCATCGACAGCCTGGCCCAACGCTACTCCCGGACGCAAGTTGAATGACAACGTTACCGCCGGCAATTGCCCCAGGTGATTGATCGTCAGCGGGCCGAGGCTGGGAGAAAATTCAGCCACTGCATTCAGCGGAACCAACTGACCTGCCTTCGACCTCACATACAACATCGAAAGCACCGACGGGTCAGCCTGGAATTGCGGCTGCAACTCGGTCACAACTCGATAGGTATTCGAAGGCGCATAAATCGTGGAAATCTGCCGCGCTCCATATGCCGTGTACAGCGCGTCTTCCACCTGTGCCGCCGTAATCCCCAGTGTTGACGCGCGGTCTCGATTGATCTTCACGTCGATCTGCGGATTCTTGATCAGCAAGTCGCTGGTCACGTCCTGCAGCAAGCCGCTGACGCGCGGATCGCTGCGTAACTTGCTCTCCAGTTTGGGTGCCGCGTCGTAAAGATCCTTTGTGTCCGGACTCTGCAGCGTGAACTGATATTGACTCTTGGTAAGTTGTCCGCCGATACGAATCGTCGGCAGCATCTGCGGATACGCATTGATGCCCGGCACAACGGACAGCTTCGCCCGAAGTTCCTGCACCAGATCGGACGCCGAACCGCGCTGGTTGCGCGGCGCCATGTGGATAAAGATTCGGCCCTGGTTGCTACTCTGCGAGACCGACGCACTACCACCGCCTACCGTACTGTTATAGGCGTCGACCCAGGGCAACTTCATCACAATATCGTTCAACTGCAGTTGATGCCGAACCATGCTGTCGTAGGAAATTCCTTGCGGCCCTTCTGTAAACACAAAGAGAAAGCCCTGATCTTCATCCGGCAGGAACCCCTTGGGAATCGTGCGGAACATCTGCACCGTTGCAACCAGCACGAGGAGCGATACGGTCATCGTAGCCGCGCGATGCCGTAACGTGAATTGCAGTGTGCGGTCATAGAACCGCAGCAGACCGTCAAAGAAACCTTCCGTGATCTGCCACAGCCGCCCGTGCTTTTCCCCCTCGTGAGCGCGCAAAAATCGGCTGCATAACATCGGCGTCAGGCTCAAAGAGACAAAGCCCGAGACCAGGATGGCCGCGCCGATCGTGACCGCGAACTCGTGCAGCAACCGTCCTACCAGCCCGCTCATAAACAACACAGGGATGAATACGGCCGCCAGCGACAGCGTCATCGACACGATCGTGAAGCCGATTTCTTTCGACCCCTGCAAGGCCGCCGTCATGGGACGTTCGCCCATTTCCATGTGGCGCACGATATTTTCCAGTACCACGATGGCGTCGTCGACCACGAAGCCGACGCACAAAGTGAGGGCCATCAAGGACAGGTTATCGAGCGAGTAATCCAGCATGTACATCAGCGCGAAGGTGCCCACGAGCGACAAAGGCAGCGCCAGGCTGGGGATCGCGGTCGCGGAAACGTTGCGCAAGAAAAGAAAAATAACGAGCACAACCAGGATGAGTGCCAGCAGCAGCGTGAACTTTACGTCGCTCACGGAGTCCCTAATACTCACCGACCGGTCATAGAGAATATTCATCTTGACCGAAGGAGGCATCTGCTCCTGAAAGGCAGGCAGCAGTTGCTTGATATTGTCGACGACCTCAACCGTGTTCGTTCCCGGCTGCCGTTGAATGGCCAGCATGATCGCGCGGCGCTGGCCGCCATCGCGGTCGAAATACCAGGTCGCGGTCTTGTCGTTTTCTACGCTGTCACGCACTGTGCCCACGTCCGAGAGGCGCACCGGAGCGCCGTTGCGATACGTGATGATGAGCGGAACGTATTCTGACGCCTTGTTCAATTGACCCGTCGCTTGGACAATGAACGCCTGATTCGCTCCAAATAACGTGCCCGTCGGCAGGTTCACATTCCCGCTCTGAATCGACTGTGCGACTTCGTCGATCCCGACCTGGCGGCTCGCCAGTTCTCGAGGATCAAGCGACACGCGCACCGAATACTTCTGTGCGCCCATTACCTGCACCTGCGCGACACCGCTCACCATCGACACGCGCTGTGCGATCAGCGTCTCGGCATATTCGTCCACGTCCGACAGCCGCAGCGTCGGAGAATTGAGCGACATGAACAACACTGGCTGGTCCGCCGGATTGACCTTCTGATAAGAAGGCGGGCTGGGCATGTTCTGCGGAAGGTCGCGCGCAGCCTTGGCGATCATCGACTGAACATCCTGCGCGGCGGCGTCGATATTGCGGCTGAGATTGAATTGCAGAGTAATCTGTGTCGATCCCTGCGAACTGCTCGAGGACATCGAGTCGAGCCCCGCGATGGTCGAGAATTGCCGTTCCAGCGGTTGCGCCACTGACGACGCCATCGTTTCCGGAGTGGCTCCCGGCACACTGGCACTGACGAGCAGAGTCGGGAAATCCACGTTGGGCAGATCGCTGACCGGCAATTGGCGGTATCCCATGATGCCGAACAAGAGAATTGCCAGCATGACCAGAGTGGTCATCACCGGACGCCGGATAAAGCCTTCTGCAATATTCATAGGAAAACCAAATCAGCAGTTAGCAATTAGCCAAACCATATTTTGGCCACCCCGACTTCGCTAAGTGCTCAATGCCAAGTGCTAGCTCTTGATCTGCACCTTGCTGCCGGGCACCAAGCGCAACTGCCCATCCGTAACCACGCGCTCGCCCACTGCCAGACCCTTCTGGACGATCAACTGCCCCGCTTGTTGCGTGTCCGTCGTCGTGACCAGGCGCACTTCAACTGTGTTGTCGTCCTTGATCACGTACACATACGGCCCCTGCTGCCCATTCTGAATGGCCTGCGACGGAATCACCAACGCATTGCTCTGCGTCTTCAGAGTCAGGTAAGCGTCCACAAACTGCCCCGGCCATAAACGCCGATCGCCGTTCGTAAACATGCCTTTCAGCTTGATCGTGCCCGTACCGGGATCCACCATGTTGTCGATGAAACTCAGCTTCCCGGAGATCGGACCGCGCGCGTCCCCCGGAATTGTCGCTTGCACGATCAAACTGCCGTTGCGCGAATATTGTTTGACCTCGCCCAGGTATTGCTGGGGAACCGTAAAGGTTACATAGATCGGCTCAACCTGATTGATGTTGACCAGTGCCGGGACGTCATTCGCCTTGATCATGTTTCCCTGATGAACCATCAGGTTTCCCGTGCGTCCATTGATCGGCGAATAGATGGACGCGTACACCAACTGCACTTTCGCATTCTCCAGCGTGCCACGGTCGGCGCGAACCGCAGCCTGTAGCGCGGTTGCATTGGCCGCCACCCGGTCATATTCCTGCGTCGAGATGACCCCGGCCTTGACCAGCGACTCGTAGCGTTTCTGGTCGCTAAGCGCGTTCTGTGCCTGGGCTTCGTCGCGCGCCAAAGCACCTTGGGCTCGCCGCACATCCGCCTCTCCGGGGCGCTTATCGAGGGTAAACAGCAATTGTCCCTGGCGGACGTCTTCGCCTTCTTTGAAGAACACGCCGGTGAGTTCGCCCGTGATCTGCGTCTTTACCGAAACCGTGGAAAAGGCTTCGACTGCGCCAATCGCGTGCACCTGCAGCGGGATATCCTTCTGCTCCACCGTCGCGGCTAGTACCGGCACCGGGGGCGGCGGCCCGGGAGCAGCCTTCGTCCCAGCGCAAGCCGACAATAATCCCAGCACGGCTGCCATGGCCGTCAGCAACGGAATCCGAAAACAGACTTGGTCTTCTTTTTTCATGCTTTTCTCATGCCTTATTTCACCTGATGCTTTACGCGTCTCGGGCGCGGCAAAACTTTGCGGCCGCCCCGCGCTTTTTTCTTTTCTACCTGCACCCCTTGCAGCCAGATACCAGCCAGAGTCCTGCCGACCTCGCGGCTATCGAAGTCCTGCACGCTTTTCCCGCCGTACAACTCCTGTATCCAGGAGTGATAAATCACCATGCCGAGAAACCCACGCGCGGCCAGCATGGGATCGACTTTCCGGAACCGTCCGGCGGCGACTCCCTGCCGCACGAATCGCGCCAGCACTTCAAAATAGTTCGCAATGTAGTTTCGGAAAAAACGCTCGGAAAGCTCGTGCTTTTCGAGCGCACTGTATAGAAGCAAGCGCGAAAGCGTCTGATCTTTAGCCCGGCGTTCCAGCACTTCGAATGCAACCCGCGACAGCACAGAGAGATCGTCGCCGCCCGCCTCCAGATTTTCCAGCAGATGTTCCTGCGGAGCCGCCCCATCAATTTTGCGCTCGATCACCGACCAGTACAGTTCTTCCTTGCTGGGAAAATGACGGAAAATCAGCGCTTCGGTCACACCCGAACGCTCGGCAATCAACTTCGTCGTCGTCCCCTGGAACCCCTGTTGCGCAAACAGACCAGTAGCCACCTCGAGTATTTGCTCGCGACGGTCGGCCGAAGAAAAACGAGTCTGTGGAGTCGCCATGACGTGAGAACAGCAGGTAAGTAAACACTTACTTATAGGAGATTCAAGGGGGCAGTGTCAAGACGGAATGGCTGGAGGCAGTGGCCTATCGCAGGAACCCGATCCCCACGCGCAAGTTGTAGAGCAAGCTCGCAGGAATGGTGGCGGACAGAGTCAAACCGAGCACCGCGTGCACGATGCCGAGCAGGTAAATACTGCGATAGCGGCGAAACATTTCGCAGAAGAACAGTCCGCCGATCAGAGTGAAGGTCGTCAGCACCATGTTCGGCACGTGGATCACCGCGAAGAACGTTGCCGTAATCCATACCGCGGTTGCACTGCCGAACAACTCTTCGCAGCGCGTAAAGAAAAACGACTGCAGCATGAATTCCTGCACCAGCGCCCAGACCATGTACTGCCATGCCAGGTGCATGTTTGAGAACAGCGGATTAGCCGGAACCGGCCCGCCCACCCAATGAGACAAGAGAGTCAACAATACCGAGCAAACGAGACCGACGCCGAGCATCAGCCCGGTGCCCATGGCCGTCGGCAGTCCCAAACCGAGCCGTCGGACAGAAGGCCGATCGACGAGCGCGAACGTCACCACGATGATGCCCGCCGCGATTGCCCAGCGGTTCCTGACCGACAACCGGGCCGCCCAAACTCCGCACTCCACTGCCAGAAAGGCGATGATCACCTGGGCCCAGACCAGGCGGCGCCGCCACACGGAAGAGAGCGTCTCCGTGTGCACCCGTATCGTCAATGGGGGCAACGGGTTCGCAACCGCGCGAAAAGATTTCGACTCAACTGCCATGTTTTGAATCTCTATAGTGATGACTATGAATAGCCAATCCAAGCCGCGCGTGGTGGTTGTCGGAGCCGGCTTTGGCGGACTGACTGCCGCCCAAAAACTCGTCCGCTTGCCCGTTCACGTGACGATGGTGGACCGCAAAAATCACCATACGTTTCAGCCTCTTCTCTACCAGGTCGCGACTGCCGGATTGTCTCCCGGCGAAATTGCCGCGCCTATCCGCTGGATATTCAGAGGCCATTCCAATATTGAAGTGTTGCTTGAGGAAGTGGTCGATTTCAATCTGAAAGCACGCGAGGTCATTACGAATGAGGGGGTACTACCGTATGACTATCTGGTCATAGCCTCGGGCGCCTCCCATGCTTACTTTGGTCACCCGGATTGGGAGCCCCTCGCCCCGGGCCTCAAAACCATCGAGGATGCCCTCGAAATTCGCCGTCGCGTCCTGCTCGCCTTTGAACTGGCGGAGCGCCAGGTTGCGGCCGGTGTCCCCGACTTCCCCCTGAATTTCGTCGTGGTTGGGGCTGGGCCTACGGGGACGGAATTGGCCGGCACCCTGGCCGAAATCTGTCGCCATGTACTGGCAAAGGAGTTCCGTTCCATCAACCCGGAGCGCACACGGATCCTGTTGCTGGAAGGAGGTCCCCGCGTTCTAGCTGCCTATTCCGAGGATCTGTCTGCGAAGGCAAAGGCCCAACTTGAGCACCTCGGCGTCGAAGTGCGGGTCTCTACGGTTGTCACCGGCATCGAGCCTGGGGCGGTCTGGGTGGGTAACAATCGCATTCCAGCCCATGTGGTGCTGTGGGCGGCAGGTGTTGCGGCCTCTGAGCTTGGCCGGAAGCTGAATACGCCTCTGGACCGTGCTGGGCGCGTCCTGGTGAAGCCTGACCTTAGCATCCCGGATCACCCCGAGGTCTTCGTAATTGGCGATCTCGCCGCGCTCCAGGACCCAAATGGCAAATGGCTTCCGGGAGTCGCTCCGGTAGCCATGCAGGAAGGCAGGTGGGCGGCCAAGACCATCGCCCGCGACCTGGAGCACCAGCCCCGCCGCAATTTCCACTACAACGACAAAGGCAGCCTGGCCACCATCGGACGCGCCTCGGGAGTCGCCCAATTTCCCGGCTTCAGCCTCTCCGGATACTTCGCCTGGCTGGCCTGGCTCTTCATCCACGTGCTGTTCCTGATCGGGTTCCGCAACCGGTTGCTGGTGATGATCCAGTGGGCCTGGTCATATATCACCTACGAACGCGGCGCGCGTCTGATTACCGGCAGCAACCTGCTGCCCGGCTGGACGAACGAACACAAGGAAACCGTCGAACTGATTGATAAGGCGGGCCGCAAAATCGGGTAAGCACGCAGAGACTCACGGAGCAAGCTGGGCTTCTCAGCCGCAAAGCGGCGCAAGAGTGCAGCCCACGGCGCAAGCCGTGGGTAGTTCGCGCAAGAGATGGAGCCCCGAAGGGGCGTAAGATTATGTCGGCAGCAGCCCCGCGCGGAAAGCGCAGCCGCTGCTCGAATCATGAAGCCATTACGATTCCTGCTTGTTGCTCTCATCGTATTTTTCGCTGTCTCGGCCTCCGCCGACGTCCTGAAGATCGTCATCAACGACACGATCCACCCCGTTACCGCCGAGTATATTGGCCGAGCGCTCGAAGCGGCTGCCGCCAATCACGACCAGGCCGTGCTGATCGAGATCAACACGCCCGGTGGATTCCTTGACTCCACCGACCAGATCATCCACGAGATCCTGACCTCGCCCGTACCCGTCGTGATCTATGTGGCGCCCACGGGAGCACGTGCTGCCTCCGCCGGTCTCTTCATCCTCGAATCCGCGGACGTCGCCGCCATGGCTCCCGGCACGCACACCGGCGCCGCCCATCCGGTAGGCGTTTTCGGTAAACCCGATGATGTGATGATGAAGAAGATCGAAAACGACGCTGCCGCCCAGATGCGCTCCGTCGTTTCCAAACGAGGCCGCAATGTCGAGATGGCCGAAAGTGCGGTGCGTGAATCCAAGTCTTTTACCGAACAGGAAGCCCTCGATAAAAAGTTAGTCGACTACGTAGCTTCCGACGAGCAGGACCTTTTCCGCCAGATTTCCGGCAAGGTCGTTAAGCGCTTCGATGGAACCGCTGTCACCCTGAATCTCACCAGCCAGCCCGTGCGCGATTTTCCGATGACGCTCAAGCAGCGCATCCTTGCTTACATTGTCGATCCAAACGTGCTGTACATCATCCTCGCGATCGGCGCGCTGTGCGTGTATTTCGAATTCAACCATCCCGGAGCAGTGATCCCCGGCACGATTGGCGTGATCTTCATTCTGTTTGCCGCCTTCGCCATGCACTTCCTGCCGATTCGCTACGCAGCCCTGGCGATGATCCTTGTGGCTTTCGTCTTATTTGCGGCGGAAGCGAAACTCGCAAGCCACGGAGTCCTCACCACCGGCGGAATCGTTCTCCTGACTCTCGGTGCTTTACTCCTCGTCGATTCCCCCATCCCCGAACTGCGCGTGCGGTTGTTGACCGCGCTGGCCGTCAGCGTTCCGCTCGGACTTATTACCGCCTTCCTGATGAGCATCGCCGTCAGAGCACGCCGCAACAAGATCACCACCGGTGAGCAAGGATTAATCGGCGAAATCGGCGTCACCCAAACCGCGCTCGCGCCCGCCGGAAAAATCATGGTCCACGGCGAACTCTGGGATGCCGTCAGCACCACGCCGGTTCCCGCCGGAGAGCGAGTCATGGTGCGGCACGTTGACGGACTTACCCTGCAAGTTGACCCGGCGCCCTCGGTTCGCCCGGTGATGGTGTAGAGACGCGGATGAATTTGCCTTTGGGTGGCGCAGCGGTTCACCGCTGCGATTATCTGTCCATTTGTGAATTTGGCTTTAGCCGCCGATCACTTGCCGCCACTTCCTTAGGAAGACCCCGCATCACTCTTAACAACGCGCCTCACCGCGCCCGCGTCACTATTTGCGCTACAATCCGCTCATACGCTCTCATTTAAAAAGTTCGCCCGGAGGTAGTTATGGATCTCGGGTTTCCAGTGGTTACGGTTGCGATCGTAATCGTCATTATTTACGCGCTCAGCTCCATCAAGATTCTTGCCGAATATGAACGCGGGGTTATCTTCCGCCTCGGACGCCTGATGGGACACGCCAAGGGCCCGGGCGTCATTCTGGTCTTTGCCCCCGTCGATCGCATCGTCCGCGTCTCGCTCCGCCAGGAAGCGCTCGAAGTGCCGCCGCAGGACATCATCACCCGCGACAACGTCACCTTGAAAGTGAATGCCGTCATTTTCCTGCGCGTGATCGATCCCAACAAAGCTGTGGTCGAAGTCTCGAACTACGTCTACCAGACTTCGCAGTTCGCGCAGACTACGCTGCGGTCGGTCCTCGGCGAACAGGAACTTGATGAACTGCTGGCGCATCGCGAAAAGATCAACCTGCGCCTGCAGAGCATTCTTGACCAGCACACCGCTCCCTGGGGCGTGAAAGTCGTCAACGTGGAAGTGAAGCAGGTCGATATGCCGGAGTCGATGTTGCGCGCGATGGCAAAGCAAGCCGAAGCGGAACGCGAAAAGCGTTCGAAGATCATTCACGCCGAAGGCGAGTTCTCCGCCGCGCAGCGACTGGTCGACGCCGCTCATCTGCTGGCGACCGAACCCGTCAGCGTGCAATTGCGCTACTTGCAAACCCTAACCGAAATCGGCGTTGAGAAGAATACGACTGTAGTTTTCCCTGTCCCAGTTGATTTCTTTGGTGGATTGCAGAGATTACTAGCGGCCCCGCCCGAGAAGACCGGGAGTTAGCTTGGGAAGGCGCGCTACGCCTTGGAACAGCCGTTGGCACCACCGTGGAAGCGCGGCCCTTAAGGGCCGCGTAAAGACGCTCTAAAATGATGAGGGGCTTTAGCCCCGACCCGGAGTATGGCGAACACTCAACAAGACACGGAGATCACCCTCGGCACCGGCCGCATGCTCGCGCTATTTTTCGCGCTGGTCGTGATCTGCGCCGGATTTTTTGCGATCGGCTTTTCGCTTGGACGGAAGGCCAACATGGTTGGAAACGGGAACGTCCTCGCCGCGCAATCCGGAAATCCTTCCGCTGTAGTCCGTCCATCGGCAGGAAAGAACACGCCTCCTCAACCGGCGCCTTCGTCGGACAACTTCAGCTTCCTCAATTCTGGAGGGCAGAAAACCGCTGACACCAAACTAGCGACACCGGACGCGCAAGCACAACCCGCCGCGGCGGCAGCATCAACCGATCAACCCAAGAGCGACGCGAACTCCCCGACCGCTGCTTCGTCGGCCGGCTCCTACTACGTGCAAGTCGCCGCAGTAACCCGCCAGGAAGACGCCGACGCCCTGGTCGAAGCTTTGAAGAAGAAACAGTACCCGGCCTTCTCCGCCAACAATCCATCGGTCGATAAATTCTTCCGCGTCCAAGTCGGCCCGTACGCCGATATCAAGGACGCCGAAGCCATGAGAACCCGCCTGATCGCCGACGGCTACAACCCGATTTTGAAGAAGTAGGATCCGGTTTTTCGAACAGCGGATTCCTCCGCACGTCTCCTACGCCGGAGGAAGGCCCATCTTTTGTACGATGGCGCGGTAGCGCGGCTCGTTGCGCACAAAGTCAAAGGTCGCATCCTGCTGGATAAAGATCAGGAACGGCGCGTGTTTCTGGTAACTTTCCTCCAGGTAACGCAGCGTGTCTTCTTTGTTCCTGATGCGGGCGGAGACCACGGCCAGATCCAAGGGCGAAACGTATCGATGAGCGGCCGCCCGTTTGAGGCTCTCGGCTCGCATGGCAAGCGCCGCTCGCATACCCCCGGCGCGGAACGCACGCCGTAACTCAGCTGACCTTTCCTTTTCGCCATCCAGTTCCACTGCGCGTTCAAACTCCACTTCCGATTCCTCTTCCATTCCCTTCAACAGATAGGCATCCGCCAGGCTGCCATGCAGTATGCTGAGGTTGGGTTGCGCGGCGATTCGAATGCGAGCTTCCTTGATCGCTTCGTCAAAGCGGCGCACGCTCAACAAGGCGGCAACCATACCTGCAGGATCGGCGAAGGGGTCGAGTTCCATCGCCTTGGCTGTTTCCTGGATTGACTCGTCGTACCGATGCAAAACGACCAGCACGTTGGATCGCAGCTCGTGAGCTTGTGAGTTATTGGGATTAAGCGCCACCGCCTTTGCCGATTCTCGCTCCGCCGCCATGACGTCCCAGTGGTGAAACAGGTAATTTGCGGCCACGGAGGTGTGCGCCTCCGAGAGGGAGTCGTCGAGTTCCACAGCACGCTTCGCCGCCGCCTCGCACAGGGGCATCACCGCGTCCGGCGCATACTCTCCCGAAGCCGCGTTCGCACAGTACGCATCGGACAAGCCACTCCAGCCGGCGGCATAGTCCGGCTGAATGTCAACGGCTTTCTGAAAAAAGGGACGGCTTTTTGCGTACTCGCCCGCGAACCAGTAATACCGACCCAGAAGGTAGGCATCGTGCGCCTCCGGGTTTATTTTCTTCTCGGCCCTTTCTGCGATCGAGGTCGCGGTCCCCACCTGCCGCGCGATGGCTTCCGCTAATTCGTTTTGCAGCGTCCCAACGTCGCTCAGATCGCGGTCGAAGGTCTCTGCCCACACATGCGTGTCGGTGGCCGCATGGATCAACTGCGCCGTCATGTGTACCCGGCTTCCCGAACGGCCCACCGAGCCTTCTAGAATCCCATCCACTCCAAGTTCTTTGGCGATCTCCGGCAGCGGCCGATGTACACCCTTGTATTGCATTACGGATGTACGCGAGATCACGCGCAACGCGGGATTCTTTGCCAGCATGGTGATCACTTCATCCGTCATGCCGTCTGCAAAATATTCCTGGGAAGAATCCCCGGAGAAATTGTCCAGCGGCAACACCGCGAGCGAGCGAATCAGGTGAGCGCGTTTTGTGGCCTGCGCCTTCCTGATCTCGTGAACGGTGAGGAAGCCAACCAGAATCAATGCCGAGGCCACCACCACGGCTAGAGCGCTTCGGCGCCCCCAGTTCCCTCCCGTGCCGTGCGTTTCCGAACCCGCCGCCACTTCGACGGGCTCAGCTCCAGGAGCCATGCCTGGCACTGTGTCCTGTGACCGGCTTTCCTCCGTCCATTCCACTTGCCCCACAAACCGGTAACCGCGCCGCGGAACGGTCTCAATCCATCGCGGCTTCTCAGCCGAGTCAGTGAGGCAATCGCGCAATCGCTGCACGGCGGAGTTCAGCCCGTGGTCAAAATCCACAAACGTGTCGTCGGGCCAGAGCTTCGACCGCAACTCCTCCCGCGTCACTAGTTCCCCGGAGGCTTCCAGCAGCACACGCAGGATCTGAAAAGCCTGCTCCCCCATTTTTACCTTCGTCCCAAACTTCCGCAGTTCCCCAGAACGCAGATCGAGCGTGTAGGGACCGAACGAAGCAGTTCTTTGGTTAGGTGTTTTCATGTCCGGAGACTCAGGCCTGGGAATGGGCCCACGAAACAGAAGAACGATTGTGAGGCTGGTTCCGGCGACAGTCAAGAACGGCAGACGCTGCAGCGATTACTCCGAGTGCCGTTGCTCTTTCCACGGATCCCCGTACATGTGATATCCATTCCGTTCCCAGAAGCCTGCGCTATCCTGATCGAGAAATTCCAGCCCGCGCACCCACTTCACTGACTTCCACGCATACAGATGCGGCACAATCAGGCGCGCCGGATACCCGTGGTCCGGAGTCAATGCCTGTCCATCATGATGGGTCGCGACTAACACCTCTTCCCTGTCGAGATCTGCGAGCGGCACGTTCGCCGTGTAGCCCTGTTCCGCATGCACAAGGACATATCTGGCCTGCGGAGCCGGACCAGCCAGCTTGAGAATTTCCCGCATCGCCACCCCGGTCCAGCGATTGTCGAACCGGCTCCAGCGTGTCACACAGTGAAAGTCGCTCGTTCTCTCGGCGCGCGGCAACTTGGAAAATTCTGCCCACGAAAAACGCAGCGGATTCTGGACCAGCCCGAAGACGCGAAAGGCCCATCTCTCCGGATCAAATCGCGGAATCAGACCCGTAATGCAGTACCGGCCACTTCAAGGTCAACGACTGCCCCGGAGGCAGACGCCCCGCCGCCTTCATCTTTCGCTCAAGCTCGCGCCGTTCGTTGCCTTCAAAAAGCATGGTCAGTAGATGCCAACAGCGATCTAAAGTATCACGCTGCGAGCTTCGAGCTGCGAGTGACCCGGTTGCTCGAAGCTCCCAGCTCGTAGCTCGCAGCCGTCTTCTGCTAATCTTCCTCTGATGCCCAACGCTCCCGACCTCGGTCCTTTCCTCCACGCCATCGCCGACCCCGCGCGTCGACGCATCCTGCAAGCACTCAAGGATAAGGGTACCGGGGGCAAAGACCTCGGCCTCAACGCCGGCGACATCGAAGGACGAGTGAAGCTCTCGCAGCCCACCGTCTCGCATCACATGAGGATTCTGGAAACAGCAGGTCTGGTGGAAGTCAAGAAGCAGGGCACGTGGCGATGGTATCGCCGCAACCAGAAGCTGATCTCACAAATGACTCGCGCGATGAAGGCACAACTCTAGCTCCGACACCTTGCCGGCAGTCCGAGGGCGCCGCGCCGTCACTGGTTAAACCACAGCGCTGACGCGATGTCAGGTATCCGTCCTGCGTTTGTACCATGCCCCGTAGAGCACAATCTGCCACCACAACAACGCTACCAATGTGGTTACCCACAACCCGACAAACCGCTTTTGAGCCAGATGACCCGCTGGAAGTCCAAGAGCTACGACAGCTCGGATCACGGCTCCCGCCAAAGCTATTGAAATCACTACCGCCAATACGGTGAGTCTGTGACGTCCCGAGACCCTATGGTTAGTGGATTCATGATGCAGCTTCGCGTTTTGGCGCCACACCAGCAGCCAGATCACCAGGATTCCAACTCCAATCGCGGTACTGCCGTGCTGAAAGAGTTTGTAGAGAGGCGTCGCCCCAATGATTGGAATCTTCAATGACGCATGAAGAATCGCCCAGTGACGATAGACCCACGTATTGGGATGAGTAAAGGAATCCCACCCCAGATGTGTCGCAATCCCCAGCAAGATCGAAAGAAGGATCATCGCGAACCTGGCAGCCCCGCCGAAGCGGAACGCCTCGACATCTTCCGCCAGCCGGTCGCGAAAGCTCGCAGGCAATAGTTCCACTACTGGAGCTTTCACCACAGCGTGGAAGAGCCACAACACGATCAGCGCAAGTGGCAGCGTAAGGAGAAATGTTCCCGGCAGGGTGTGACCGTAACCAACGTCCGGCGCCAGGCGAAGAAAGTACTCGAAATCCGGCGCAAATGTGCCAAGGACTAGCGCTGACCACACGAGTCCTGATCTTCGCAGCGGCAGTGCTGCCGCAGCATGGGCCACTGTGAAAGGCATCGCTGGGATTATGACCTAGACTTGAATCGAAGTCCTACGCGCCCGAACCAGCTGCGTTAGCCTTGGCATCGGCTGCATCTTCCCGTTGCAGCAGGCGCAGTACCTGAGAGATCAGGTCCGCTACTTCAAATGGCTTCGCCAGCGACGGTACATCCTGCTCCTGCAGAAAGCGCCGCGTATCTGCATCCATCACGCTCGAGAACGTCAGCAGCGTCCGCTTCTCCAGCCCCGGACAATTCGCCAACATCCAGCGATGCATTTCTTCCACATTCGGACCACCCGGCATGCGCCCGTTCATCACGACGACATCAAACGAACCGTTGCCCAGGTGCTGTTTTGTTTCGTCAATATTGAGCGAGGTGGTGACGTCGGCTCCAGCGCCCACCAGCACGTCACGCTCAAACTCAAGCACTGCTTCCTCATCTTCCACCAGCAGCACACGCCCCTTGAGTAACGACTCACGTCTTTGCGGAGAACTCGCAACCTCGGGTAACGCCTGCTTCTCGCTGGCCGGCAGCCTGATTTCAATGGCAGCGCCGCCTTCGTCACGGTTGCGAGCCACAATCTCGCCGCCATGTTCCTTGATGATCCCGTAGCAGATGCTGAGCCCGAGTCCCGTCCCTTTGCCGATCGTCTTCGTCGTATAGAAAGGATCGAAAATACGGCTGGGATCCTTGATCCCGGGTCCACTGTCATCGAATTCGGCGCACACGAAGTTGTTGCGGCGGAAGGTGCGCACCTTCAATACGCCACTGCTGTTGCTCTCCAGCATCGCATCCAGCGCGTTATTGATCACGTTGAGGAATACCTGTTCCAACTGGTGGGGATCCGCCACGACCGGCGGCAACTCGTCGACCAGATCGCGTTCCAGCGTGATGTTGCTGACTTTCAGATCATATTCGCGCAACGCCAGCGTTTCTTCCAGAACCCTCTTCAGATCAACAGCCTGCTTCTCCGGTTTGCGTTGGCGAGCGAAGGAAAGCAGGTTCTGCACCACGCGATGCGTGCGCTGCGCCTGCTTGAACAGCTTCTTCACGTAATCCGCGGAGCGCTGGTCTAGTCCCGCCTGGTCCAGCAACTGCGCGTATCCCAGAATTGCGGTGAGTGGATTGTTCAACTCGTGTGCCACCCCGGCAATCAACTGCCCCACCGCCGACATTTTTTCGCTCTGCAGGAGTTGTTCCTGGGTGTGCCGCAGGTCTTCGTACGCCTTGCAGGTCTCTTCGTAGAGCTGAACTTTTTCGATCGTCGTCGCCAGTTGACGGCTGATCGCTACCAGCAGATTTTCGTCGTTGCTCGAATACTGACGAGCTTCTTTACTGGCAATACCCATGATGCCGATCGGCTTGTCCTTACTCCACAGTAGAACCCAGATCCATCCCGGCAACCGGTCCGCGCAGACAAACTCGACGACAGCTGGAGGCAGGTGGGGAACAAAATCCTGACCTACGACTTCCGCCCGCGACCGCATCACGAGGTCGCCAAATCCCTCCGGGAAACTCGCTTCCGACATGCGGACACGCGCTTCACTGCGCGGGCCCCAGCCCGCTCGCCGGCGGAACGTACCTTCCGCACCCGCTGCCAGGTAGACCGATCCCGTTTCCGCCCCAAACAGTGAAATCACCTGCCGGAGCGTGAGGTTAAGAATTTCGTCCAGATCGAACGACTGGGTCGCAATCACCGCCATGGCATTCAGCGCGTTGAGTTCGCGGTTGCGACGGCGCATCTCATCTTCGGAACGTTTCTTCTCCGTGATGTCCAACACGAAGCCCTGATAGCGCTCGATGCCCCCCATCGCATTGCGCGTGGCAAAGCAACTCGCCGCCGCCGTCAGCAGGGTTCCGTCTTTACGCCGGACCGTGATCTCAAAATTGCGCACATAGTTATGCGCTTCGATTTCGTTCCGGAACGCCGCCCGCTCATCCGGCACCGGATACAGCACGCTGTCAATATCGACCGCCGTCAATTCTTCCCGGCTCACATACCCGAGCATGGTCACGAAGGCATCGTTGCAGTCGAGCAGTTTCCCTTCGAGCGTCGCAACAAAGACACCTTCCTGCGCCTGCTCGAAGAGCATGCGATATTTTTCTTCCGCCACATGCCGCTCGGTGGTGTCGCGCACCACGTGAATGGTGCCCTTCTGCTGGCTTCCCTGCTCCGTAAACGACGACGTCGAAACCAGAGCCTGCCCGCCGAAACATGGATCCGCGCCTTCCGTCAGTCCCGCGCCACGATCGCAGTACGGACATCCGCTCCACGGCATGCGCTGCGGCAAAACCATTTCACAAAGGTTGCCGACCACATCCGCGGGCGCCTGTTCCAATCTCTGCAGAAGCGCCTGGTTCGTTTTCAGAATGCGGAAGTCGCCGTCATGCGCGAGGATCAGATCCTGAATCGAATCAAACGTGTTCATCCACTGCCGTTGCGAGCGCAACACCTGCTCCAGCAACCGCAGATTCTCCACCGCAATTCCCAATTGATGGGTTACGGTTTCGAGAAATTCCAACTCTTCAACACTGTGCCGCCGGCTCGACGAACATCCCAGGGAGAATGTGCCGATCACCGACTTCTTGCCCTGCACTGGGAGCACCACCACGTGATGGATTCCCTGCTTCTTCAACTGTTCGCGCACTGACTCCGGCGTCTCCGAAAGTTTCAACACCCTCGCCCGGTTGTCCTGAAAGACCTGGGTCATGGTGTCGTCCATTCCGATCTGGCCGAGCGAACGCGTGGAATCCGGCGACAAACCTACATGTTGCGTCAAAACCAGCTGGCTGCCTTCGAGCATGCGGAACCAGGCCGTCTTCGCCTTGGCCACCGTCTTCAACTTTTCCAACGCCGACTGCATCATCGGCCCGTGATTCTGGGCTCGCGATATCGTGACTGTCAGCTCATTGAGGACCGACAAACGTTCCACGCGTGCCCGCGAATCCCCCAGCACGAGCAGGAACATGCTGGAACCAAGAAGGATTTCGCCGAGCAGGAATCCTTCGACGGGAATGTGATTCGTATAAGGCGGCCAATGCAGATTCAGCGTCAGCAGTCCAAGACTCAGCAGAATTGGACCAATGCCCATCCGTCCAAAGCGATAGCGAAGCAGCCCAAATGCCGCCAGCACTGCAATCACCCGGCAGCCTGCTTCGACCGCGATCTTCATTCCTTCGGAGTCTGGCAGGTAAACCGGGCGCAGGACCGCGCACGCGACGACCACCGACGAGATCATCAGGGCTGCGGTGAGCAACCGCTTGGCATGGACCGACAGCAGCGCCGCCGAGGCAAACAATCCCATGGTTACGACGAATTCCGCCGCTGTGAAGGCTGCCGCTGCCGGCGATGGCGCGTGCACCAGGCCACGCCGCTCCATGAACAGAAAGACGGCGAACGTGATCCAGCCCATTCCCCAGGTCAGCAGATACCGTTCACGGAAAGCTCGATAGAAGAGGAAACTCACTACCGCCAGGATCAGGGCAGTGGACTCCCTCGGCGCCAGCCATGGGATGGCGAGGGCGCCAACCGGGAAGCCTGTTAACCAGGCAGGATTCATAGACACGTGTACCAAAGAGCCTCATTTTTAGATACCATGCGCGCTTCCGTTTTCCGGGGTTTTTCCGCCTCTGGGTGGTTACTTTCGGAATGTCCACCCTGCGATAGAATTGACGATAGACTCTCCACACTCAGCCATGGCGCATGACCGTGTTCTCGTAGTTGACGATGAGGAAACGATCCGGGAGATCGTGTGTTCCATGCTGGCCGGGGCAAATTTTGAAACCTGCCAGGCCGCCAGTGGCCTCGAAGCCCTGTCATTATTGGAGTCCGGGGAGGAATTCGATCTCGTGCTCTCTGACATGTTGATGCCGGGCGGCATCGACGGCACCGCCCTCCTCGAACGCGCCAAGGAAAAATACCCCGACGTTCCCGTCGTGATGGTCACCACGGTCAGTGACATCCAGGTCGCTTTACAGGCCCTTCGCCACGGCGCCTACGATTACTTGCCGAAACCGTTCGAACGAGAGCAACTCTTGGCCACAGTTCGCCGCGCTCTGGAGAATCGGCGGCTGAAACGCGAGAACGACGCGTATCGCACGAACTTGGAAGAACTGGTCGCGGCGCGTACCCAGCAATGGAAGTCAGCCTTGGACGATCTAAAACGTTCTTACGACATCACGCTCGAAGCTCTCGGCGACGCACTCGACCTCAAGGACGCCGAAACCGAAGGCCACTCCCGGCGGGTCACTGCGTTCACCATCGCGATCGCCAGCAAGATGGGACTTCAAAAAGAAGAGATCGGTGTTATCGCGCGTGGCGCGTTCCTCCACGACATCGGCAAGATGGCCATTCCCGACAAGATCCTGACCAAGCCTGACAAGCTCACTCCTGATGAAGTAGAGATCATGAAGGAGCACGCCTGGTACGGGTACAAAATCGTAAAAAATATCCCGTTCCTCAACGAAGCCGCTGAGATTGTCTACTCGCACCAGGAGAAGTATGACGGCTCCGGCTATCCACGCCGGCTCAAAGGCGATCAGATTCCTCTCGGCGCCCGGATCTTTTCGATCGCCGACACGTTCGACGCCATCACTTCAGACCGCCCGTATCGCCCCAAACAGACCGACGAGGCCGCTCGAACGGAAATCTCCAAATGGTCTGGCCGCCAGTTCGATCCTCGCATCGTCGAAGTCTTCCTCGACATGCCCGACGACATCTGGGACCAACTTCGCCGCGATTGCGCACTAAAGGGACGCTTCCCCCATTCCTAGAGCAAAACTGCTTTCAGTTTCTTGTTTCTGGTTTCTTGTTTCTGGTTATTGGGTTCGTTAGGGGCATTGCTTTCGCGAATGCCGCAAGAGGTTTAAGAATCCTCCGTTTAGGACACGGTTTGATTTTGTTCCGCTAGGGCCTGTACTCCCGGAATCCAACCCCGTCGATTCTCCAGGCATCGTTTTTGCCCCACCCTCACATCCAACCATCCAGTTGACGTGAATTTCAGACGGGAACCCCGGGACGGCGAACGGCCGTTCCGGGGTGGAAGTCTCATAGGGCCTCGAGGAGAGTTATGACGAAGTTGTCGAATCTGCTTGGAACGTGTCTCTTGCTGGGAACATCCGCACTCTGGGCACAAACGCATGATCCGCTGATCGCGCCCATGGCTGCTCCAAACGCGGTCCCGGAAGGAACCACTTTCCTGGTCCGCCTGGAAGACAAACTGGACACACGCAAACTGCAACAGGGTAAGCATTTCAAAGTGAAGCTCGGAGAAGACCTCATCGCTGCCAACGGCAATACCATCCCGCGCGGAAAAAAAATCAAGGGCCATGTCAGCTCCGTCGAGCAAGGTCTGCACGCCCGCATGCTGCTCAGCTTCGATGAAATCGAAACCAATCATGGATGGGTCCCTCTGGTCGCGACCGTCACCGGAGTCCCCGGGGAACATGCCGTCAAAACTCCCGACAACGAAGGTGAGATCGAACGCAAAGGCATGAGCAAGAAACGTGTGATTGAAGCGGCAGCCGTAGGCGCCGCCATCGGCACGGTCAGCGGCGCAATTGCCGGTGGAGGCAAAGGAGCCGGGATCGGAGCCGGTGCTGGCGCCGGAGTGGGAGCCCTGGCAGGGTTTCTCACCGACCACGATCTCCGTCTCGATAAAGGCACCACGATGGAAGTCCGCCTCGATCGCGCTTTGCAAGTTCCACGCTAAGGCGAAGCAGTTCCAACAAGATTGTTTCCGTAGAGACGCGGCTCGCCGCGTCTCTTTTTTTGCGCCCCGGTGTATAACTGACTTTTCGGAGACTCACCATGAAATCTGGATTGATTCTTGCCTTACTCGTGCTGGCGACGTTGTCCTCGGCCCAGGCCCCCAACCTCACTGCGCTCCCCAACACCGTCTTCGTCGGCGCCGACGGAAAATTTGAGACCGCTCCCGACACCGCTGTGATCCAGTTCAACATCACAGCGCAAGCGGACACTGCCAAAGCCGCCTACGAGCAAGCCTCGAAATCCGCAGAAGGCACAAGGCAGGTCCTGCGCACCAATGGCATCGACCCCAAGGCCGCTGAAATCGGATTCTTCTCCGTCAACCCGATGTATGACTGGAAGAATCCCAAGCGCAAAGTGATCGGCTACCAGGTCACAACCAGCGTGAGTCTAAAGCTCAAGGACTTCGCCAAGATCGGCCCGATCACGCAGCAACTCGCCGACAGCGACGTGAGTGAGAGCCAGTCGCTCAGCTATACGCTCGAGAACATGGACGAAGCCAAAAGCAAGGCTGTGGCCGACGCGTATCGTCGCGCTCGCGCTTCCGCCCAGGCTCTGGCCACCGCCGCCGGCCGACCGTTGGGAGAACTCTCCTACGCTTCGGTGGATACTTCGGAAAACATTCGTATCTACGCGCCCATGCAGCGCAAAGGCGGACCCGTAATGGCCATGGAGATGTCCGCTCCCACGCAGGAATTCACGCCGCAGGAAGTCACTGTCACCGCGCACGTGAACGCCATGTTTACCTTGAAATAGTTCGAGAATGAATCAGGTGGGTGCCCCGTCCAAGCTTCGCTTGGGCGGGGGTAGTCAGATTTCAGAGCACGGCAAGACGCGCACTACTCGCGGACAATCACTTCCCGCCGGGACGTGATTCTGCTCGGGTCCACGCTCACTTCGCGCTGAATAATCATTTCGATCGACGTGCCTGGCTCCAGTTTCACATCGTTTCCCCGGGAGATCATCGCAATCGCCAATCCGGCGAGTCCGCCCGCGGCAGCACCTAATCCGGCGCCCTTCCCTCCCGCGCTCAACCCGCCGATGACCGCGCCTGTCGAGGCCGTGCTGGCAACCGTCCCAATATCCTTGCCCCGGTCGCTATCCTGACGAACCGTTCCTTCCGATCCCTTGATCGAAGTCTTGTCCGCGCCCGGAATGTTGTCGAGCGATCCCGGCAACATCACCGTATAGCCGCTGGGATAGATCATCGAAGTGAAGTGCATCAGCAATTCCGCGCGTCCCTTGATTCGTCCCGGACGTTGCACGCGGCTGATCTTCCCCTGCACATAGGTCCCAGCCGGGATGATGATTCGGTCCTCGACCACAAACGGAAATGTAGTCACGCAGTAAACGGGATCACCCTCTTTTGCATTGCGCGTCGAAATGGCCTGCTTCAACGCCAACGGAACTTTGGTTCCGGACGGAATCACCAGCCGAGGAGCAGTTCCTTCCACCGCGTTGGTGCTTTCCGGCACCGAAATTGCCGAGGTCGTCCGCGACACTTGTCCGGTCGCTGGCTGGGTAGGACCGGCTGGGGTTGAAGTATCCGGCGCCTGCGCTATTGCGCAGCCCGTCATCAACAGAGCGCCTAATACACGCATCCACATGAAACACCTCGTTGGGATGTTA
Organism: Acidobacteriota bacterium; assembly: GCA_016196065.1. NCBI lineage: Bacteria > Pseudomonadati > Acidobacteriota > Acidobacteriota bacterium. Next base: position 119,429 of record JACPYL010000008.1, read on the forward strand.
TTTGAGAACAAGCCTGATAACTCTGATGCGACCAGCAAAGCCATCGGTTAGCCGGGAAGATCTGCAGAACTACAAAGGTTGGGAGGTTTGCTGATCACTAACCACAAGGCACTGGCACTGGCACTGACACTGCCTCTATGCCCTTCGCCGTTCCTCATTCTCCCGCAGATTGCCCATGAACTGCGATTGCAGTTTCTGCGCGCATCCTTCTCCGCACACCGGCAACGCGCCTTCCTCGACGATCATTCTTTCGTTCCAGGGCGACAGGTGCAGCACAGGACTGGAATGATCACCGAATGACGACCACATCACCCACCACCGGTTATTGACGCCCTTTACCAAGCCACAATTCGGGCCGGCACAACGGAAGAACGGATTGGGAGCAAAATCGACCATGGACCCACCTGGAGGCAATATTGTATGCGAGGAACGATTTCAGAGCCACATATGGTTTAGGAGTCTGAAACCGCAGAAAATAAAGGGGGATAATCCAGATCCAAACAGGACGAACAACGAAGGGCGAAGGACTGAGTACTGAATGCTGAGGTCTACTTATAAATCAAATACTTCTCCCGCATCGCCATAAACGTTCCCAGCCGTTCTTCCCAGTCTTCTGAAATCCGCCTTGGATCCTGCCCCGCCAGCAACGCGTCATAAGTCGCCTGATTCAGCAGCAGATCCTGGATCCTATCGATCTTGAAGTCATTGGGATAAAGCTTATGCAAAGCAGTCGCGAGTTCTATTCCCAGTTCCGGAGCGTCCAAAGTGTTGCGTTCCAGTAATACGACATTCACGCCCTCGCATTTCTGTCCCGCGAAATTGCTGGACGAAGGCGTAAACGTCACTGGCACAAATCGTACGGCCGAAATGCCACGCTGGTTCAGCGACGCGGCGAGCTCTTTCCCTTTGATCCACGGCGCTCCTACGATTTCGAACGGAGTATCTGTCCCGCGTCCCACGGAAACGTTGGCGCCCTCAATCAATCCCACTCCCGGATACAGTGTCGCTTCCGTTAAGCTCCGCAAGTTTGGCGAAGGATTCACCCAACTCACTCCGGTGGAGTCAAACCAGTCGCCGCGCTGCCAGCCCTGCATGGCGACCACGTCGAGACGTGCTCCGATCTTCCGTTCGGCATTGAACATTTTCGCGAGTTCGCCCAGCGTCATCCCTTGCCGCACTGGCATCGGAAAATAATTCGTGAACATTTCACGCCCTTCATCCGACACCGGCCCCTGCACAAACGATCCCGTAACTGGATTGGGACGGTCCAGCACAACCACGTCGATTCCCGCCTTGGACGCCGCTTCCAGAAAATATCCGACACTCGTTTCATAGGTGTAGAAGCGGGTGCCTGCATCCTGAAGGTCGATCACCACCGCATCCAGCTTTTTCAAATCCTCCACCGCCGGACGCCGCGCCGCATCGCTCGCGCCATACACGCTGAGTACCGTGGTCCCCGTCACTGCGTCCTTGGTATTACTGACATCCGTGGTATCCAGAGTCCCCGTCACGCCATGCTCGGGACTGAAAATCACGTCCAGGGAAATTCCCGGCACGTGCGCGAGCACATCAATCGTTCGCCGCCCCTCCGAGTCGAGTCCCGTCTGATTCGTCAGCAACCCAATCCTGCGGGGAGCCGCTTCTTTCGCAGGCTTCAGCGCCGCAAACGCCGTTTCTTCGAGGACGTCGATCCCCGTCTTCACCGTTCCATTGCGCACTGCCAGCTTGCGCGCCCCACTCTGCATTTCGTTGTAGCCGGTCGTCTTCGCGAGCCGCAGCACTTCGGATTCAGCCGGCTTCAACGCCAACTCCGCCGCCACCGCAGTCGCGACTTTTGTGCGCAACGACACCGCAGTTCCCTTCTCACCCATGTGGACGGCATTCGACATCAGCACGATGTAGGTCCTGGTAATCGGATCGATCCACAGCGACACGCCGGTAAATCCCGTATGCCCAAACGATCCCACCGGCAACAGTTCACCGCGATTCGTCGAGAAAGGAGAATCGATATCCCATCCAAAGCCGCGCACCGCCGTCCCGGTAGCCGGTTGCTGCGGCGAAGTCATCTTCGCGATCGTCGCCGCGGTCAATATGCCGCGGCCGCCGTCCAGCAACGCCTGCGCAAATTTCGCCAGATCGTCCGCGGGGGAAAATAGTCCCGCGTGTCCCGCGACTCCGCCCATCCGTCGCGCGGTCGGATCATGCACCACCCCGCGCAGCATGTGATGATTTTCGTCTTCCTCAGTCGGCGCGGTTCGCGCGGCCCACGAGTGCGGAGGCTCATACCGCGTGTCCTTCATCCCCAGAGGCGTAAAGATATGTTTCTGCGTGTACTGATCCAGCGATTCGCCGGACACCTTTTCGATCAACGCGCCCAGCACGACAAAATTAATATCGCTGTATACGAACCGCGATCCCGGCGCTCGTTCCGGCGTCTCCGCAAATGCCAGACGGTAAGTCGCTTCTTTCCCGGCGAAAGGCTTTGCAAGATCCAGATCCGGAGCCAGACCGGAATAATGAATGAGCAATTGCCGCACCGTGATGTCCTGTTTCCCATTCTGCGCGAACTCCGGCAGATACTTCATCACCGGGTCGCTCATCCGAATTTTGCCCCGCTCCCACAACTGCATCACTGCCGTCGTCGTCGCAATTACCTTCGTCAACGATGCACAGTCAAACACCGTGCCCAGCGTCATCGCCTCCCGCCGTGGCTCAATCGCGCGATTCCCGTAGGCCTTGCGGTAGACAACATGCCCGTCATGCCCAACGATAACGACCGCGCCGGGAATTTGCCCGTCGGCGACCGCCTTGTTGATGATGGAGTCGAGCCCACTGAAATGGGCGTCGTTTGCGGCCTGCGCGAACGCAGTCGCAGACAGCAAAAGCACGCTCAACAAAAGAGTTTTTGCAGGAAATTGCACGCTGTTTTGACTGTACACGACCCCGAACGGCCCTCTCAAGCAATTGCCGGACGATCACGCTCCCGTTAGTAACTCCTCAAGCTACCGTCGTTTGCCTCTGCCGACCGCCTTTGCTATAACCCGATCAGCCTTCCGACTCAACTTTGACCGCCAACGACAATCCGCCCCCCGGCTTCGTCTTCCTGGTGCGCAACTGCAGCGGGCAGGAAGAGAAATTCCGCGGAGCCTTCGCGATTCTCGAGAAAGCGATTACGGCACGCGCATTTCCCGGATGCGCGTGCGCGGTATCACTTCGCGGAGAACTCATCTCTCATCACGCCTTAGGACGCTTCACCTACGATCCCTCATCGTCTGCGGTCACCGCGGCCAGCATCTTCGACTTGGCGTCGGTCACGAAAGCCATCGCGACCACGACGATGGCAATGATCCTCTACGAGAGAGGACTCCTCGACCTCGACGCTCCCGTCGCCGCCGTCGTCCCAGAATTTACGAGCAACAACAGCGACCCGCGCCGGCGCGACGTGACATTGCGAATGCTCCTCGCCCACTCCTCGGGACTCCCCGCATACGAAAAACTCTATCAGCGGACGACGACACGCGAAGAACTGCTGGCTGCGGCGTTCACTACCGGTCTGACCGCCGATCCCGGCACTCGCTCCGAGTACAGCGACATCGGCTTCATCGTCCTTGGAATTGCTTTGGAGCGCCTCGCCGACGAACCTCTCGATACGTTCTGCCAACGCGAAATCTTCGGCCCACTCGGCATGGCGCACACGACATTCAATCCACCAAAATCGTGGCGAGACCAGATCGTCCCCACCGCCAACGAAACAGGTAGCCCCGAAAACTCTGCAAGTACATGGCGCGGTCGAATCATCCAAGGCGAAGTGCAGGACGAAAACGCCAGCCTTCTCGGCGGCATTGCCGCACATGCCGGCCTCTTCGCCCCCGTCGAAAACGTCGCTCTCTTTGCTCACACCATGTTGAACGGCGGACGCCCCATTCTCCGCCCCGAAACGGTGGAACTCTTCACCCGCCGCGAAGCCTCGCCGGAAGGAACGTCCCGAGCCCTGGGCTGGGACACCCCCTCCACACCTTCGCAATCCGGAAAATACTTCGGTCCCCGTTCCTACGGCCACCTCGGTTACACCGGCACCTCTCTTTGGATCGATCCCGACCGCCAACTTTCCATCACTTTACTCACTAACCGCACCTGGCCCGATTGCCAGAATCAATCCATCAAACAAGTTCGTCCCACCTTCCACGACGCCATCATCGAAGCGCTCAAATCCCACTGAGAACTCGGAGGTGATTGAGATTTTGAGTGTCTAATGTTTTGACACTGTCATCCTGAGCGAAGCGAAGGACCTGCTGCCCCCTCAATCGCAACCAGTGCCTACGGCAGCCCGAAGCGAACATGGCGGAAATTCCTCGCTCTCCGCTCGTTACAAACCAAACCCTCCCCGCAAAACAATCCCTGCTCACACCCCCGCCCCGCTAAAATGAATTTCAGGAAAACATTGAAATGGACAAGCTAGTCATCCGCGGTGGTGAACCTCTGCTCGGCACCATCCGCACCAGCGGCGCGAAGAATGCCGCGCTCCCCTGCATGGCCGCCGCGCTGCTCACGGACGAACCCGTCATCCTCGAAAACATCCCGCAAGTCCGCGACATCGAAACCACGCGCAAGTTGCTCGCCGCTATGGGCGCCGAAGTTGAACTTGGTTTTGGACGCGCCCAGCACCGCACCACCATCTGCGCGAAAACGCTCAACGCGCCGGAAGCCTCCTACGAACTCGTCAAGACCATGCGCGCCTCCACCCTCGTACTCGGCCCGCTGGTGGCCCGTTGCGGACGCGCCCGCGTGTCTCTGCCCGGCGGTTGTGCCATCGGCGCTCGCCCCATCGACCTGCACATTAAAGGACTCGAACGCCTGGGCGCGAAGATCACGCAGGAACACGGCTATGTCGAAGCCACCGCCGACCGACTGCGCGGCGCCGAAATCGTCTTCGACAAGATCACCGTCACCGGCACCGAAGACCTGCTCATGGCCGCAACTCTAGCCGAGGGTGAAACCGTCATGCAGAACTGCGCTCGCGAGCCTGAAGTTGCCGACCTCGCCGCGCTGCTCAACGCCATGGGTGCGAAGATCGAAGGAGCAGGCACGTCAACCATCCGCGTGCGGGGCGTTGCCAAACTCCACGGAGCGCGCCATCGCATCATCCCCGACCGCATCGAAGCCGGGACGTTCATTATCGCCGGCGCGCTGACGGGGGGAGACCTCAACGTCACCGCCTGCGATCCCAGCCACCTCACTGCTATCTTGCAGAAGCTCAACGAGACCGGCGTCAAGACCGCCGTGAAAGCTGATTCGGTCCGCGTGATGGGCGATCATCCATTCACCGCCGCCGACATGAACACGGAAGAGTATCCCGGCTTCCCCACCGACATGCAGGCGCAATTCATGGCGTTGGCCACGCAGGCTGAGGGCACGTCGGTCATCGCAGAGAATATTTTCGAAAACCGATTCATGCACGCGCAGGAACTGGTCCGCATGGGCGCAAACATCAAGATCGAAGGCCGCCGCGCCATCGTCCGGGGAAAGACTCCCCTCAGCGGAGCAGCGGTGCTCGCCTCTGACCTCCGCGCCTCCGCATCGTTGGTGTTAGCGGCGTTAGTCGCGGACGGAGAGACCATCATTGACCGCGTGTACCACCTCGACCGTGGATACGAAAATATCGAAGAGAAGTTGAAGAGTGTAGGAGCCCAGATCCGCCGCGTTGGCGACATCCTGCCCAAAAAAGCCGCTGCGCCGGTACGACAATAGTACGGAGTGAAAGCCGTCGTTCGCCGTTGGTCCTTCACAGAATTCGTACGTTCTTCGCGGACGGCGGCCTATCCTACTGCCCCTGGCCCATTCCCAGCATCGCCTGCTGGCACGAACTCGACGCATTCAATACTTTGGCGAACGCCGGATCGGCGCGCAATTTCTCCAATAACGGATCGGACACCAGGTTCGAATGAGCGCAATAATTCTGCTCCACCGCGCTCTGCAGCATCCGTAGCGCAGCCTGCTTCTTCCCGCTGTAGGCAAACAGCGCGCCCTGGTAATACCAAATCTCCGGATCAGGCTCCGCCGGCGGATTACTCTCCGCATCCCGTGCCAGCCGGTCCAACTCCGAAGCCGGACGAATCTGCAAAACCGCCTCCAGCAAGTCGCGGTGGAATCGAGGTGCCGTCGGCATGTGCTTGACCGCTTCCCGCGCCTCCGCGACCTTCCCTTCCCGCAGCAGAATCGACGGCCTCACATACGCCGCCCATTCCGATCCCGCGTCGAGCCAGACGTAATCCGCCGCCCGTTTCGTGTTACCCAATTCCATGAACGCCCACGCGCACGATCGAAACTGATAGTTTCCCGGATCAAGCGCGAGCGCCGTATCGCATTCACCCGCGGCCTTCTCCAGCATTCCCGCATAGCGATAGACGTATCCCATCACGAAATGCGCCTGCGCATCCTCCGGCCGCGCCTTCACCAGCGCCAGCGCCGACTGGTACGCCTTTCCTAACTCACCGCGTTCCACGCGATTCGTAATTAACTGCCCGGCGGCGAGGATGCGATTCGGATCCAAAGCCAGCGCTCGTTCATACGCGCTATTGGAGCGCTGAAACATCGCCTCTCCGCCATCCGAGTAGTTCGAATCGTAGTAACACCGCAAGCCGAGCGCCTCCCATGCCGGCGCGTAGTTTGGATCCAGTTCGACCACGCGCTCCAGCACGGTGATTGCATCCTTATTCGGTCCCGGATCGTGCGGGAGCGCCAGGCTATGCAGGTACAAATCGTAAGCCTGCGCATCCTGCGGACGGCTCTGCGTATCCAGCACTCCGCCCGCCGCTCCCAGGCTGGGCAACAATCCCTGACGCACCTGCGCCGCCATCCCCGCCTGCAGCGCGATCAGGTCATCCGCCGGAGCGGTCACATTGCTCTGCCATCGCAGGCGATTGGTGTCGACCTCGATCGCCTCCAGCGTGACCAGCAACTTGTCGCCCTGCTTCAGAAAGTGTCCGGTAAGAATGTTGGCGACGTGAACTTCCTTGCCCACTTTCTGAGGATCGACGTCGTTGGACACATACTTGCGAGTAATCGAAGATGGCCTGACATCGAGTGATCGCGTATAGGTCAGCGTGTTCGCAATTTCGTCTGCCAACGCGAAGCGCAGGAAGTCGACGCTGATGTCGCCATTCATGTTCTGCAGCGGCAACACCGCAATCGTATTCTTTGCCGCCCCTCCGCCCGCTCCCGGACGGCTCTTGAACCACCACGCTCCGACCGCCGTCAATACCGTCACCAGCAGTCCCGCCACCGCAATCAAAATGTAGGTCTGCCACTTGCTTGTCGCCGCGAACGTGTTCGTCGCAATCCGGTACGGCAACGCCGGACGACGGAGCCCGCTCTTCGTCAACCCGGTCTCCGTCTCGCGCTTCAGCGACAGCAAATCTCCCTTCATTGACTGCGCGTTCGGATACCGGTTCCCTTTGTTCTTCTCCATCGCCCGCCCGATGATGCCTTCCATTTCCCTGGGCAGAAGGTGATTGAGTTGCAGGGGAGAAATCGGTTTCTGATTCAGGACCGCATCCAGCGTCGTGACGACATTGCCGCCGGAGAAGGGTTTCTTGCCCGTACACATTTCGTAAAGCACGACGCCCAGCGAGAATAAATCGCTGCGCGGATCGATCTCTTCCCCGCGCGCCTGCTCCGGAGACATATACACCGCCGTCCCCGGAATCACGCCCACCGCGGTCAGCGAATCTTCCGTAGCGTTATCGCCCGCCGCCAGCTTCGCCAGTCCGAAGTCGAGGATTTTCGCTTGCCCAGTCGGCGTCACAATAATGTTGGCAGGCTTGATGTCGCGGTGAATGATCCCCTTGGCATGCGACGCGCCCAGCGCGTCCGTTACCTGGATCCCGATGTCGAGGATCTCCTCCAACTCCATCGGATTCCCCCGGATGCGCTCCTTGAGGCTGGCGCCGTCGAGTTTTTCCATGACAATGAAGGGCTGTCCATCGCCATTTTCAATGTCATGGATCGTGCAGATTCCCGGATGATTCAATTGCGAAGCCGTGCGTGCCTCGCGTAGAAAGCGCTCCAGCGCCTTCTCGTCTCGAACGAGATTGTCAGGAATGAACTTCAGCGCCACATGGCGGCCGAGGCGCGTGTCTTCCGCCTCGTAAACCACTCCCATGCCACCGCCACCGAGTTTCCCCACGATGTGGTAGTGGGAGACTGTCTGTCCAATCATCCGGAGGGCCTCGGGACCTGTCCGGCGCTATGGTAGGCCGTCAAGCGAACTCCGGTCAACCCGCGACCTCTGTAGCGGCCGCAGGCGCCAGTTCCCTTCGGCCTTTGCCTGCAGGTATCGCTGGTCTTGAAAACGAGGAGTACCCCCATTTCCTCCGAGGTCAACCACTTTGTGAAACTTTTGGCCTTCTCGCAACTCTCACTCCGTGGGGATCAACAAGATCATGAACCGTAGAAATTTCCTTACAAGTTCAGCGCTCGCGATTGCGGGAGCAGGCCTGGCGACGTGGCTGGCAGATCCGTTCATTGAGGGCGTCGACGCCAGGAATTCAGATGGCGCAGACATCGTGAAGGTTATTGGATTTGATGATGCGGGGAAGAAACTGGGCCCGGCCCAAGTGAAAAAGGTTCGCAAGACGGACGCAGAGTGGAAACAGCAACTGACTCCGGAACAATTTGAAGTCACGCGCAAAGCGGGCACGGAAAGAGCTTTTACGGGCGAGTATGCCGAGACGAAAGACAAGGGGCTCTATCGGTGCATCTGCTGCAGCAATGCGTTGTTCAGTTCCGACACCAAGTTCGATTCGGGAACGGGCTGGCCCAGTTTCTGGGCGCCCGTCGCCAAGGAGAATGTTCGCACCGGTGACGACACGAGCCTTGGCATGTCCCGGACTGAAGTCTCTTGCACCGAATGCGACGCGCATCTTGGTCACGTCTTCGACGACGGACCGAAACCAACCTACCTGCGCTATTGCATGAATTCAGCTTCGTTGCGATTGGTGAAACACACCTAGCCTGCACGGGAGTTCCAGAAGTCCGGACAGTTTTCCTCAGCCTAGGTTAGCGCCCGAGAACCAATCATCTTGGAAACCGACCGTTCGTGCGGGGGCGCGAACCTGGGGCACCGGCCGGTCCTAGTTATCGATTCGCTGTACGACCGAGAGAATTTTCCAACCCCGCTCCGTCTTCGAGAGCGTCAGGTAATCAACCCAGTGCGGGGTGACGAGCTTGGCAGACGCAATATTGCCTGCCACGTCCAGCACACTGACCTGTTCCGTCCGCTCCGCTTGAGGAATGTTGGCAGACCCGTTAGTGCGCACTATTCGCAATATCTGCAAACCCGTCATCTCCCTCATTGGGATAGTTCTATGAATCATGTGTTTCAGGTAATGAGGATGAAGCGTCTGCTCCATGCGGCGAGCATCTCCGGTGTAGTAGGCCTCGATGTAATCCTTTACGGTGGCGCTCACCATGGCCGCGTCATCTTTGGCAGAGAGGTTGTCTTGAGCGGGGACTGAAATGTTGACAAGCGAGAGTAGCAGGATTCCCAGGGCGAGGCGTTTCATGGTGGAGGCTCCGTCCGGCTTTTGCCGAATGAACCGATGATGTCATGTGCCTAAATCGGATACAAGCGCACGAAAGTCCATGTATGCGGAACTAGTGGCGCAGGTTGCGTCTCTCGGAGTCTGGTTGTCGCCGACTTCCCGCGTCCACTACGGGAAGTGGCCGACCTGTTCTTCGAAATCGTGACTCACGCTCATAGAGCATGCGGGAAGGGATTGGTGTACCATTCCCAGTCGCGGCGTTCGACCTCGCGAGCCGCCGTCAACCTGGAGAGTTTCATGAAAAACAAATTCGTATGCTTTGCCGCCCTCGCGCTATTCCTTACCATCGTCCAGACTGCATGGGGACAGTGGTCCTCAGACCCATGGACGAACCTTGCCTTGGCGGACAAACCAGGCAATGATCAAGTGCAGCCGAAGGTCAGAACTCTCCCCAACAACCAGTGGTATGTCAGCTGGTTTGATTCGGACCCGAACACGCCTCCTCCAGTCGGATACGACGTATTTCTGCAGCGGCTCAATGCCAACGGCGTTGAACAGTTCCCTCACAATGGGACGATAATCGCAGACCTCGGCAACAGTTCCACCGAGGACTACGGACTCGACATCGACACGACCGGCAATGCGCTGCTCGCCTTTCTCGATACCCGCGAGGGCAGGAAAGAGCAGGTGACTGCGACCAAGACCAGCAAAACTGGCGCTCCACTCTGGGGACTATTCGGCGTGCAACTGACCACTGGTTCAGCTGGACACTTCTCCCCGAAAATTACGGGCACCAGCGATGGAGGAGCAGTCGTTGCCTGGACGGAAGCCGTTGGCAGTTCCGTCAAAGTGAAAGTGCAGAAGCTCGACAAGAATGGACACAACGTCTGGCCGCAGCCAGTGATCTTCCGCGAGACTGGATTTCAATATTTCCTGTCTGACTTGCACGCTGCAGAAAGCGGTAGCGTGATTATCTCGATGGTGAAAGAAGCCGGCTTCTTCAGCGATCACCAACTCCGCGCCAACAAACTCTCTGCTGACGGGACCAAGTTGTGGGGAAAGAATAGCGTCGTAGTGTTCGATCAGGGCTCGCTACAATTCGGCAACTTCCCTTACTTCATTCTCGACGGCGCTGGCGGCGCGATCTTTGCGTGGTATACCAACAATCCCTTGCAGTGTTTCGCGCAACATATTCGCGCCGACGGCAGCGAAGCCTTCCCGCACAATGGATCCGCTGGCTCCACCGACACGTTCAACATCCGGGTCGAACCATCGGTTTCCTATCGCGCGTCGACGGACGAAACTTTTCTTTTCTGGACAGAAGAAGACAGCAACCAGTTCACGAATGGCGTCAGTGGTCAGAAGTTTGACGGTCACGGCAACTCCCTCTGGGGAGACACCGGCCTAACGATCATTCCACTCGGCGCCGACAGCCAGACCTTCGTTGAGACGGCGCAGGTTGGTACGGGTGCGTTCGTTTTCTGGGTCGACGCACCGGGCTTCGGCGCGGGCACGATGCAGGCCGCAAAGTTGGACGGGAATGGCAACGTTCTCTGCGCGCCCTTCGCGTTGTCGTCCGCTCCGGCGAATAAATATGGTTTGTCGGTCGCGACGTCTCGCTCGGGCCTCACTGCTGTGGCCTGGGCCGATGACCGCATCGGCAACAATTCCATTTACATTCAAAACGTCAATCCCAATTGCTCGCTGGGACAGAAGTAGTTACATCAGCAGGATTGAACTCACTCGACCCTTCGCCACTGAGGACAACGATCTTTAGTGGTGAAGGGTCTTCTGCTTTCTACCTACCGATTTTCCTTCGAACTACTTCGCGACCTTCACGCCCTTCCAGAATGCAACGCGTCCCTTGATCTGGTTTGCCGCGGATTTCGGATCCGTGTAGTACCACGCCGCATCCTTGTTCCGCTTACCGTCGACGACCACGTCGTAATAGCTCGCAGTACCTTTCCAAGGACACACCGTCTGCGTCGTACTCGGCTGAAAGAATTCCTGATGGACCGAGTCCGCCGGAAAGTACTGGTTCCCTTCCACCTCGACACACTGATCGCTGTCTGCCAGCACCGCATTTTCCCACGTAGCTTTTGCCATAGTGGTTAGATGGCTCCGAAGGCCCGGGGTTTCAGCAATGCTGCAACCGTCGATACAGGGCCCGCCGCGCCTCCCCCTCTCGGCAAAAATCAGGCAAAATATGCCCTAATCCGGCAGATTCCAGGACTCAGGCCGCGCGCACCCTGTCCGGATGCCATCCTCCGTGTCGTACTCCCGTGACGTGGAATCCGCGACCGTTCCCGGCGACCATGGGAGAGCCATGAAATTCCCCCAAATCGCCCGCCTGTCAGCCTGTTTCGGGATCACCGCTCTTTGCGCGCTCACGTTTTCCACCCCCGCCGTGGCGCAACGCTGTCCAACGGTCAAAACGACCACGCAGACGGCCGCGACCATGCGAGCAATCGTGAAGTCGGTCAATTGCCTGGTGGAATCTGGAGCCTCACCAATAACGACGTCTGCCTCGGTTCGCACCGCGGACGTTCGAACCGCAGATGCCCGCGTCGCCGACTCTCGTCCTGGCACGCAGGTCGACACACTCCCCATCATCGGCCCGCAACACTCGCGCATGTATCCTGGATTCCAGCTCGCCATCCTCTCCATGCCCGTCGACAACTCGCACAGATCTGCTCTCGTCACTCCCGACGCTCCGCAAGCCACCGTTCGTGGCGCCGGCGGCGGAGAATGCAAACTGAAACTCAACCCCGACCGCACTCTCGACGCACAATGTAACCAGGCCGGCGGCACGGTGTTCGTGGTGTTCCGGTAATTAGGTCGGGAGGGCACGGCTTCAGCCGTGCCGATAAGCTCTCTGCGAAATGAGCTTCGGCGCAGATCCAGCATTTTGGGACAACCCTCTGTGGCAGCCCCTGTTGGGGCAACTTTCGAATCCCTGCCTTTAGTAGCCTTGTTTACAGCCGGCAAGCCAACCGGCAGTTTCCTGTCCCCGCGTATTCATTGGCTTTCGGGGGTCAGGTCTGGTACTCTAGAGGAGCGTCTGATTAGAGTCGGTAGTAAGAGCAGCTTCGAGCCAACCAGCTAGCGCCTGCCCGCGGTACTTCCGAATTCCTTCCAGCGTAAATCGATTGAAAAGGACACCCGATCCAAATGGCAGAACAAGGAACAGTAAAGTGGTTCAATGACGCTAAGGGCTACGGCTTCATCAGCCGTCAGACTGGCGAAGACGTTTTCGTGCACTTCTCGGCAATCCAGGCTGGCGGTTTCAAGAGCCTCCAGGAGGGCCAGAGCGTCGAATTCGACGTCACCAAGGGCCCGAAGGGCTGGCAAGCTGAGAACGTCCGCCCTCTGTAAGGCGCACCGACTCTCGAACGCAGCGGGTGCCCGTCCGGAACGTGCAAGTTGAGGACGGGCACTCTGCCCAAGAATCCCCCACCAATACGTTGCCGATCGACGCGCAACCGGTTCGAAACGAAATCACCAATTCGAACTCAAAACACGAATTCACGAACCTCGGAGCCCCTCTGATAAACGACGACGCAAAATCTTCCTACGTGCTGATCCGTCACAACGTGCGTACCTATGTGTCTGCTGGAGTAGTCGAAGTAGTCCAGGGCCGCGCGAATGCGGAAGCCGCCATGCGCGAATATCAGAATCGGCAAAGTCCCGCAGATGCCCACGAAGGGTGGCGCTTCTTCCTCGAAAAGACAGGGCTGCGTCCTGGTATGGATCCCGCCCAGGCGACTGACGCCCGTCAGCGCGACCTCGAATTGCGCGAGTCGAAAGAATCGGCCGGCAATGGAGCGGGCATCCCGTCCTCGCTCGGACACCACTAGGCTCCTCTTTACCCGTCATCCTTCCAGTCTTCTTGTAAGCGGTAGACTCCCTTTTGCTTTCAGGTAGAATCACAAGCGATTTCTTGGGGTCCTGCGAATGTCCGATTCTATCCGTGATAGCCGTACAAGTTCCGCAGCAGCGAGGCCACGAACGTTTCTCGCGATCTTCGTTGGCGGATTCATCGTTGGCGTGATCGATCTGGCTTACGCGATTCTGGTGTACAGCCCGAAGCATCCGATCCGCGTTGCCCAGGCTGTAGCTAGCGGAGTACTCGGAGCAAAGTCATTCACCGGTGGCTGGCAGTCTGCCGCCTTGGGAGTCCTCCTCCACTTTACGATTGCCTTCGGCGCGGCAACCGTCTTCTACCTCGCCAGCCGAAAGCTACGGTTCCTGGTCGAACGTCCCGTGGTGTGTGGCCTCATCTACGGAGCAATGGTTTACGGCTTCATGCATCTCGTCGTTCTGCCGCTCTCCGCGGTCAGCCATGGACACTCTCCCCTGATCTACCAGGTCTGCGAGTTCGTCGAACACTGGTTCGGAGTGGGCCTGCCGATCTCGCTGTCGGTGCGGAAGTATGCGCGATAAATTTGCAGGTAATCGCCTGCAGTAACCTCATTGTTCATCCACTAACCCCGTCCACGACTAACTCCATGAAATTGTGCCCGAAATGGTTCGCCCTTCCCTTTCGAGAGTGATTGCAGTACAAAGTACATTCTTACTTTTTACCCCGAGGTAGCGAAGGTGAGATTGCTACTAAGATTCTGGAACGTTCTTCGAGTCTGTGTCGTCTTATTTGCAGCTCAGTCGTGCGCAGCCGATGTCTGGGATGGGACAGCGTTTGATGCACCGCCCGACGCGCTGCGGAAGGCAAGCGACACCGTCAGAGCAGCCAACGATGATGAGGCGACCGTGCTGCTGAATGAAAAACACTTTACGTTTGATTCCGCTGGCCGTGTTACAGAGGTTCGCCACGTTATCTATCGCATTGAAACCCAAGAAGCGGTTTCCGGATGGTCGGAGACCAGTGTGATCTGGGCGCCGTGGAATCAGAGTAAACCCGAGATCAAAGCTCGCGTGATCACGACGGACGGGAGCGTGCATTGGCTCGACCCGAAGACTCTGTCCGACTTGCCGGTCAATGAGAATACTCCCGACCTCTACACCGACAAACGCAAGTTTGGAGGCCCCCTGCCTGCACTAGCTCCGGGCGCCATCGTCGAGGAGGAGAGCGTGCTCCGCGAGACAGCTCCCTTCTTTGCCGCCGGAGCGACAACGGAGCGAAATCTTGCCTGGTCCGTTGTGGTCAACAAGACTCGCGTTGTTCTGACTTATCCGGAGTCGGTCCCGGTGAAATACAAAGTCAACGTTTTGCCTGCTATCTCGATCACGAAGTCGGTGGCCGATCACGTCGAGACGGTGGTGTTCGAGCAGGTCCGCTTGCCAGCTATCCCGCCGAAGCGGATCACCTCCCGCCGGACCTGAACCTCATGCCTGGAATCATGTTCACAACCGGCACGAGTTGGCAGAGCGTTGCGACTGAGTATGCCCGGCAGACCGAAGAAAAGTTGCGACTCGCTGACGTACAACCGCTCATGTCGAAGATCGAAGGCCGGCAAAAGTCGCGCGAGAAATTGATTCGCAGCATCGTCGCCGTGCTTCATAACAACGTTCGCTATACCGGCGTCGAGTTCAATGAGTCGAGCCTCATCCCTCAATTTCCGGCGGAGACACTCAAGCGTAGATACGGTGACTGTAAAGACAAAGCTGCGTTGTTGGTTGCCATGCTGCGTAGTGCTGGCATCGCGGCCAATCTAGCCTTGCTCGAATCTGGCCCCGGCCTTGATGTTGATCCTGACCTGCCGGGCATGGGCGTGTTCGATCATGCCATCGTCTATGTTCCCGCTTCCGGCTCAGACCCGGAAATCTGGATTGACGCCACGTCGCAGTATTCACAGGTCGGAATCCTTCCGTGGGCAGACTATGGGCGTCACGCACTGGTAGTCAGCGCCGGGACCAACAAGCTGACGCAAACTCCCGAACTGACTGCGGACCGGGTCATTCACCGCGAATCGCGGGAATTCACCATGGCGGAATATGGCCCCGCTAAGATCGTCGAAACCAACGAGGACATCGGTCCCGGCGACGCAGACAGCCGCGACTACTACTTGGGTGACAGCAAACAGCTCCGGAAGCAAGCCGAAAAATATGTCAGCGACATGTATCTCGCGGACTCCCTTACGTCGCTGGAACGCGGCAACCTGGCCGACCTGGAAAAGCAGGGGTTGGTGACTTACATCGCTTCGGGAAGGCGAGGGAACACCTATCTCGACAGCGCCACTATGGCGATTCGCATTGAAGGCCTGTTTTCCAGCTTGCCGACTTTCTTCCGGACTGCGGAAGACAAACAGAATGAAAAGGCGGACGCGGCCAACGGAGAAAAGCCCCGCACGGCCGACTGGTGGATTAACCCATTCACGAGCGAATGGAACTACAAAGTCATCGCTCCCCTGGGATTCAAAGTGCGGGCCCTTCCTCCCGACAAAACCGAGCCCATTGGGAGCCTCACGCTCAGCCAAAAGTACTCCAGCAATTCCGACGGCACCATTGTCACCGCAGTTCTGCGCATGGAAAACGCCCAGCGGCGGCTGACGGTTGCGGAGGCTAAGCTGTTGCGCGACGCCGTAGTAAAAGCCTCCAATCGGGATGCCATCTTCATCAATTTCGATCATGTTGGACATTCCCTGTTGGCTAGCGGAAACATCAAGGAAGGCCTCGCCTCCTATGAAAAGATCGCCGCCCAGCATCCAAAAGAAGCTCTGCACAAAGCCCAACTCGCTAGGGCGCTTCTTGCAGCCGGACTCGCCGAGCGGGCGCGCACCGTGGCTCTGGAAGGCACCCAACTAGAACCCAATTCCTTCATTGCCTTCAACACGCTCGGCCACGTGCTGAAGCATGACCTGGTCGGCCGAATCATGAAGCATGGCATGGACTACAAAGGCGCCGTGGCTGCCTACCGGAAGGCCATCACGCTCGACCCGAAAGACAAAGACACCCGGGCCGACCTGGCACTTCTTCTGGAATACGACGCCGAGGGAGTTCGCTACAACGATATTGTTTCCTTGAAGCAATCGGTGGAAGTGCTTCGTGATCTCAAGAAGCTCGACGAAGAGTTCGAGCGCAGCTACGAAGACAACATTCTCTATGACCTCTGGTACACAGGCGACTATGACGGCATTCTTGCCTATGCTGCAACCCTGCCCGCCACGGAAGTCCGAAAGGGCCTCATCGTCGCAGCCACGACACTGCGCGAGAGCACCGAAGTCGCTTTAAAGAAATCGCTGGAGATGACCCCCAACGATCAATCCCGGAACAAAATCCTGGACAATGCCGCCGCCGTACTGATTCGCGCGCGGAAATATCCGGAAGCTGCTGCCATACTGTCAGCAGCCGCAAGCGAACAAGGCGACGAACCGCGCACCCGGCGCGTCGCCATTGTTTCGAAAACGAGACCTTATACGGAGGTCAGCGTCGATCCTTCAAAACCCAGCAGCGTCGTCTTACGACTCTTTGGGCAACTCCTTAGTGGCACCATGAAATTGCCAGAGTACAAATCAATGCTCTACGGCGGCGTACAGAGCAATGGAGAGCTTCCGGATGAAAAACAATTCCAGGAGTTGATGTCCAAGTTGAAAGTTCAGTTGTCGGCCACGGGTTCTCCCCTTGTCAATATTGCCGACACCGTGGTCTCCAACATGCGATGCACGGTTGATGGTGATGACGCTTCCGGCTACAAGTTGACAATCGAAAGCCCCGGCGCCGCAGCGCAGGAATTTTTTGTGGCCCGCGAAGGCGGCGAGTACAAAATACTGGGTTACTCTCTGGAGAGTACTGAGACCGATACGGAGGGCTTGGCTCCTATTATCCTGGCCGAACTGAAGCAGCAGAACCTAGCCGCCGCTCGCGTGTGGCTGGACCGGGCGCGCGATCGCATTCATACCTCCAGTGGCGACGATCCACTTTCCGGCGCGCTGTTTCCAGCATTCTGGACCAAAGGCCAGGAAGCGGACGCGAACGCCATGCGGACGGCTGCGCTCGTCCTGCTGCCCTCCAAGCAGGCGGGCCCCTATCTTGCCGATCTCAAGGCGGCCCGGGATACGGCGAAGACCGACATGGACCGCAAACGCCTGACTCTGGTCATCGCCTATGTCGATTCGGCGATTGAGAACTGGCCGGAACTGTTGTCCACCTCAGAAGAAATAGTGAAGGCGGAACCATCCTCTATCCGCGCTTTTAATCTGGTGACCATCGCGTACCGCCGTTTGCAACGCTACGACGACTGGGACAAGTTAGTGCAGGAGAAGAGAAAGAAATATCCCGATGAACTCGCTTATGTGAGATCAGCAGCGGAGCTGGCGGTGAGTCGTGGACAACCGGAAAAATCGCTCGAGATCGCAAAAAGCATTATTGATAAGGGCAAGGCCACCGCAACGGATTTGAACTTGTATGCCTGGTATGCTCTGTTCCTGCCCACACCAGTCAACGACGAAACCCTGCAAATTGCCCATCGGGCGAGCGAATTGACGCAGAACAACAACTTTTCGATTCTCCACACCGTCGCATGCGCGTATGCGGAAGCCGGCAAGCCCGTCGTGGCTCGCGAATATCTCCTCAAAGCAATGGATGCCGCACACCTGCAGGAGCCGGAGTCAGCAGTATGGCTGGGCTTCGCGCTCATCGCAGAACAGTACGGCATCACCGACGCAGCTCAAACCATGTACCGGCGGGTCGAGAAGGCCAAGTTCGAGTACGCTGGTTCCAACTACGCGCTGGCACAGCAACATCTTGCTACCTTGAGTGCCGCGGGCGGTGGTCGCAGTCCTAAGCAGTAGCACGATGCCCGTTGCTCCGGAGCAATTGACACCTTGTGCTATCCTCTCTGCGTACCTCGCGGGGCCCGCGTGCCGATCTTTCGGCGCCACGAAAAATGAGGACTCCTACCTACGTTCTTCCTCGCAGGGATCGTGGATGGAGGAGATGCGAGCACACCGGAGGTGTGCTGTGCCATCGCCTTTCATCTTTCGTCCGGCAGCACGGCGCGCCTTCTGGCAAAATCATTCAGCCACGAGGAGAACATCATGCAGATCAAGAAACTTACCCCCAACCTGATCGTCCGCAATGTCGAAGCCAGCCTGAAGTTTTATCGCGAAGTGCTCGGACTCGAGACCGCAATGACCGTCCCCGAACAATCGCCATACGTCTTTGCGGGAGTTTCGAACGGCACGGTCGAGCTTTTCTTCAATGACCAGAAGGTAGTTGCGGCCGAATATCCCCAACTGGCCGCATCGATCGCCGCCAGCCTCACGCTCTACATGGAAGTAGACAGTCTGCAGGCCGTCCTCGAACGTGTGCAGAAGGCAGGAGCGAAGATCTCCATGCCTGTCACCGAACAGTTCTACGGTATGAAAGAATTCGCGTTTGAGGATGTCGACGGATACACGATCACCATTGCGGAAAAAATGTGAAACGGCGGGATACTAGAGTGTGGAAGGAGATCGCGTAGCGTGCGGAAAATCAAACCAAAGAGTGTTGAGGAATATCTGGCGACCGTGCCGGAGCCCGCACGTTCCACTCTACAAAAAGTGCGCGCGACGATTCGGGCCGCGTCCCCTGCCGATGCGACCGAGGCAATCAGCTATGGGATTCCGACCTTCAAGTACAAAGGATCGCTGGTAGCGTATGGAGCGTTTTCCAAACATTGCAGCTTGTTCCCGATGAGCATGGCCGTGATTGGAATGTTCAAGGACGAGTTGAAAGATTCCCTCGCATCCAAAGGGACGATTCACTTCCCTCTTGATAGGCCTCTGGCCGCGGGCTTGCTGAAGAAGATTGTGAAGGCGCGGGTGGCGGAAAAAACCAAGAAGAAATAGTGACGAACACGCTATCGCCGCACGCGTGCATACTCTTGACCCCCCAAGGCCTCACGATTCAGAGTTGTTTTCTCAGCTCGATCGAGGTATTGATGCCTTCCAATTCCAAGTCTTTGGAATACTGGGTTCGGAGCCTGTCGGTAACCTCGTCGACCGTTAACGGCTTACTAAAATAGTATCCCTGAATCTCGTCACAGTGATGGGCTCGCAAGAATGATAGCTGGGCTTCGTCTTCGACACCTTCCGCAATGACCTTGAGATTCAGGCTCTTGGCCATGCTAATGACTGCCATCGTGATCGCGGCGTCATCAGGGTTTAACGCGACGTCTCGAATGAAGGAACGGTCTATCTTCAGCTTCCGGACCGGAAAGCGCTTTAGATAGCTGAGGCTGGAATAGCCAGTTCCGAAGTCGTCGATTGCCAGCGCCAAACCCATGGCGCTTATTTCCTGAAGAACCGACAGGGTGACATCAGCATTCGCGAGCAGGAGGCTTTCCGTCAGTTCCAATTCAAGATATTGCGGGGCGACGCCAGTCTCCCGCAGAACTCTTCGGATGCCCTCGCAGTAGCCTTCATTGCGAAACTGGACGGCCGATACATTGACTGCCACCGTCACTTGAGGCAGGCCGTCGTCTGCCCATTTTCGAGCCTGGGCACATGCCGTCTTGAGGACCCAATCGCCAATCGACACCATCAGGCCGCTATTTTCAGCAATGCGAATAAACACGTCGGGCGGCACAAGACCCAATTCCGGGTGCTGCCAGCGAAGAAGGGCTTCCAACCCGCTGATCTTTCCAGTCGCGATATCCATCTGCGGTTGGTAAACGAGAAAAAGCTGTTGTTTGTCGAGAGCCAGTCGCAATCCGTTCTCGAGCGTCAATCGTTCCACTGCTTGCGAGTTCAAGTCCGCCGTAAACAATTGAAAGTTGTTCCGACCGCTGTCCTTGGCGCTATACATTGCAGCATCGGCGTGTTTGATCAGGGTTTCGCTATCCTCGCCGTGTTCCGGGAACATGCTGATGCCGAGGCTACAGCCAATCGAGAGGGAATGGCCTTGAATAACGAATCCCGAGGACATCGCGTTCATGAAGCGCTCGGCGGCAACAGCAACGTCTGGAATGTCTTTCACATTGGTAAGCACGATAAGGAATTCGTCTCCGCCGAGGCGGGCCACAGTGTCCTGCTCGCGGGCAAAAGTTCTCAGACGGGCGGCGACGTCCTGCAGGAGAATGTCACCGACTGAATGCCCAAGTGAATCGTTGATCGTCTTGAAGCGGTCGAGATCGATGAATAGAAGCGCCACTTTATGGTTCTGCCTGCGAGCGGTGGCCAGGGCCTGCGACAATCGGTCGCGCAGAAGAATCCGATTCGGTAATCCCGTCAGAGCATCAAAGTACGCGAGTGATTGAACCCGTTGTTCGGCGACGCGACGGTCGGTGATATCGACCAATGTGCCTTCAATGATGCCGTCACCGCCGGCATCGCCGTCCACGAGACTTACATTCAGCATGACCCAGGCCGCATCGCCGTTTTTGCGCCGAAACTTCATCTCATGATTGGTAACAGTTTTCTCGGATTTGACTTTTTCCAGGAAGGCGAACCGATCAGAGGCCGCGTAATACAAGTTTGACACCGGGTTGGCGAGAACTTCATGGGGAGAGTCAAAACCAAACATGTGAGCGGCGGCGGGATTGCACTCCAAGACGCGCCCGGTAACGGTCGTGCGAAAGACACCTGCCAGGTTCCGCTCAAACAGGAGACGATAACGCTTTTCCGACTCGCGGATGGCCCGATCGACCTTCTTGCGTTCCGTAACCACCGCTCCCAGGCAAAGGCCCGTCAGACCTAACGCCAACATGGCGAGTTGCAGTCTTGGAAGCGAGCCCCTCGGAGCCTGCGTGAACCAGGCTGCGAGGGTCATACCGAAGCTAATGGCGAATGTGGTCAGGACGGCTCCCGGTAGACCGCGCCGAACAGCGACCCAGATGACAGGAATGAACAGCAGATAAAGAGGTTGATAGGGTATGGCGGGGGTGTAGCCGAAAACCAGCCAGATGGCGAAGAGGACCAAGCCAGATTGTGCCGCCAGTTCGAGAATCTCAACGAGCGAAAAGCTAAATCGCCAGCCCGAATGAAAGGCATCCACGATTCCGGATCGCAACCACCGAATCACGAAGGGAGCAACAAACAGGAGTAGAAAGGGCGTGAAAGTGATGATCGCGAGCGTATCGCTGACCCACCACTCCGCTGTCGTCTTGGGAATATCGGATGGCGCGATTTTCCCGTCACCGAGGAGAGTCAGCATTCCAATCAGTGCGCTGACTACCGTTGCACCGAAGCAAGCGAGGATGTATCGTCCGACGTCGACCAGAGTGGCAAGCCTGAAGTCGAGACGCCAGCGCCCTCGTAGGATCGTCGCGCACTCTACATAACCGAGATAGATGGCGATGGAACCGGGAATCCCGCACCAGGAAAAGATCGGGCGGTGGTAGTTGAGTAGCGCTGCCACAATGCTGGCGACAAACAGCACCGGCACACTCCGTATTCCTCCGCAAAGGAGCAGGGCCAGGCTCAGCCCCACTGGCAGATAGAGAGGTGGAGCCCCTTCCCATCCCTGCGATGCGGTGGATGAGCCGTCCAAAACTAAGAAGGCGGCTATGAAGAGCGCCGCTAGCAACAACTGCTTGTAGAGTGGAATATCGCGCCAATGCAACCCCGCAGAAGTGGCCACCTTTGGCAAGACTTCGTCTAGTTCCGACGGGCAGGCGAGCTTCTGCACCGATGCCCACTCACTTGAGCATTGTTCCGCTGCGGGTTTGATACAACTTTCGATGTTCGAAGTCATCGCAGCCAGGATTCTGAGGTGCTTTGACGGCACGATGCCATTCGCGCAGTTCGGGCTCAGTCCCACGCACGTAACCCTTTTTTGCAGCCCCTAACACTCATTCATCGGCAAGGCGGGCTCTCGACATTAGTTCCGTACCGTTTGATGAGACGAAAATGAGAGGATGAGCTTTGTGGGGGTAGCAACGAATGCGAAGCCGTGCACTCCCGAACGTGCGACTGAGGCGGCAAAAAAAAGGGCCGCATCTCTGCGGCCCTTGATTTTGTTATCGAATCATCACTAACGACTGAAAAGATTAGCGTCTACCGCGACCGCCGCCTCCGCCGTGATGTCCACCGCCACCACCGCCGGGGCCACGCCTTCCGCGGTCACCACCACCGCCGGGACGACGACGGCGATTACGATCTCCGCCGCGATCGCCACCACGGCCGCCTTCTGGACGACCGGCAGGAGCGCCCGCTGGTGCGCCTTCGCCTTCGACACGGTTGAAGTTCGGTTCGTCGTCGGCATCGAAATCGGCTCCGCCTTCAATCACTGCGGTTGGTTCACCGTGCGACTGCGAGGCTGAGGGCACGAAGGATTGCTCTGAACCACCTCCCTGATCGTCAGGAGGAGGAGCTCCCCCCATCTTGGCGCGTTGCTCTTTCAGAATTGCTTTGCGCGACAACTTGATGCGATTGCCTTCGACGGCCAGGACTTTTACCAGGACCTGGTCGCCTTCCTTCAGCTCGTCTTTAATGTCTTTAATCCGGTGCTCGGCGACTTCACTGATGTGCAGCAGGCCGTCGGTGCCGGGGATGATTTCGACGAAGGCTCCGAACTCCGCCAGCCGCGTGACTTTGCCGAGATAGGTCCTCCCTACTTCGGCGGTTGCGGTCAGGTCGCGGATGATCTGGATCGCCTTGTTCGCCGCCGCTTCATCGTTCGACGCGATGTTGATCTTGCCAGTGTCTTCCACGTCGATCTTGACGCCGGTCTGCTCGATGATGCTGCGAATCATTTTGCCGCCCGGCCCAATCACGTCGCGAATCTTATCGACGGGAATCTGCAGGGTGTAAATTCTAGGCGCGTAGGCCGAAACCTTGGTGCGCGGTTCGGTGATGACTTCCGCCATCTTGTCGAGGATGTGCAGACGCCCGCGTTGCGCTTGCGACAACGCTTCGCGCATGATCTGCGAAGTGATGCCGGCGACTTTGATGTCCATCTGCAGAGCGGTGATGCCGTCGCGGGTGCCGGCAACTTTGAAATCCATGTCGCCGTAGTGATCTTCTGCGCCGGCAATGTCGGTGAGGATGGCGTACGCATCGCCTTCTTTCACCAGTCCCATGGCGACTCCAGCTACGGGAGCCTTCAAGGGAACACCTGCATCCATGAGGGAAACGGAAGCGCCGCAGACGGTTGCCATCGACGACGATCCGTTGGATTCCAGAATGTCGGAGACGACGCGCATCGCGTACGGCCACGTTTCGAGTGGAGGAAGCACTGCTGAAACTGCACGCTCAGCGAGCGCGCCGTGGCCAATTTCGCGACGCCCGGCGCCGCGCAGGAACTGAACTTCTCCAACCGAGAACGGCGGGAAGTTGTAGTGGAGCATGAAGCGCTTTTTGGATTCGCCTTCGAAACCTTCGAGGCGCTGCATGTCGTCGCTGGTACCGAGAGTCGTGGTGACCAGGGCCTGGGTTTCACCGCGGGTAAAAATCGCGCTGCCGTGGGTGCGGGGCAGGACGCCGGCTTCGATCCAGATTTCGCGGACCTGGTCGAACTGGCGGCCATCGGGACGGCGTTTGTTGTTGATCACCTGGTCGCGGAAGATGCGCTCGCGCAGGGACTCGTAATATTTTTCGAGTTTCTGTTTTGCCTTGGCTACGGTCTTGTCGTCGCCCTCGGGGAGCGCCGCGACCAGTTCTTTCTTAATGGTGCGAACCAGTTCGTAGCTTTCGAGTTTCGGGTGCTTCTCGGTGTCGAGCGCGTCAGAGAGGCGTGCACCGATCTTCTTTTCCAGTTCCTTGTAATAGGCCTCGTCGAACTCAGGCGGGGTGACGGCACGTTTCTTCTTGCCAGCTTTGGTGCGCAGGTCGTTGATGACTGCGCAGATTTTCTTGATCTCGGTATGGGCGAATTCGATCGCGTCGACGACGGTCTCTTCTTTCACTTCTTTCGCGCCGGACTCGATCATCACAATCGCTTCCGAGGTTCCAACGACCATGATGTTCAAGAGGCTGTCGCGCATCTCGGCGTAGGTGGGGTTGGCGATGAAGCGTCCTTCGACGAGTCCAACGCGGACGGCACCGATCGGGCCGAGGAACGGAATGTCGGACAAAGTCAGCGCGCACGAGGCAGCGTTGATGCCGATCACGTCAGGATCATTGTCGTTGTCGGCAGACAACACAAACGCGATGAGCTGTGTTTCGTTCTTGAAGCCGTCCGCAAACATGGGGCGGATCGGGCGATCAATCTGGCGGCTGGTGAGCACTTCGCGCTCACTCATACGGCCTTCGCGCTTGATAAAACCTCCCGGGATGCGTCCACCGGCGTAGGTGTATTCGCGGTAATCGACGGTCAGGGGGAAGAAATCGATGCCTTCGCGGGGCTCGGGATTGGCGACGGCGGTCGCGAGTACAACGTTTTCACCCATCCGCACAACGGCGGACCCGTGGGCTTGCTTGGCGAGTTTGCCGGTTTCAAAGGAAAGAGTTTTGCCGCCTGTGAGTTCGACGGAAACGATTGTAGGTTCGGGCTTCATAAGGTATGTCCTTTAGGGCAGGAGGCTAAGCGCGCGGCACAGAGTTCGCACGGGTAGGCGGATGCCAGTGGGTCGGGGTTGGGAAAGCGCACGCACTATCACTGAGGGCTCTTGTGAATCAAGGAACCGGCTCCCCACGGAGCCGGTCGCGCTTATTTGCGGATGCCGAGCTTCGAAATAACAACTTTGTAGCGTTCGGAGTCATACTTCTTCAAATAGTTCAGCAGACGACGACGCTTGCTGACCAGGATGAGAAGTCCGCGGCGCGAGCCGTGGTCTTTCTGGTGCGCTTTGAAATGCTCCGTCAACTGACCAATGCGCTCGCTCAACAGCGCGATTTGAACTTCCGGACTACCCGTATCGGTGGCGTGCGTGCGATAGGTGTCAATGACGGTCTGTTTTTGCTCTCTGGCTAGCACTAACCTGTTGCACTCCTGATTCTTTTCATTTCGTAACGTCTTCGAGGTTAACACGTTGCCGCGAGAAGTGGCAAGGGGCGGGAAAAGTGCTGCCGGCTTCGCTGGGGGCTTCGAAGTGCAACATTTGCAAAGGGCCACGGCCCGCACAGGATCTGAGCCTCACTTTGGAAGACGTCCATTCGTGTAGAGCGCGGGTGCGTTTAGGCATCCGTGACCGCGATTCCGCATCTATAGTGAGTGAATAATCTTATGAGCAACGACGCGGTAAACGGCGACAGCCTCGACGACCTTTGTAAAGACTGTGGACCCACGTTCACGGCCTTCCTGGAGCAGATGGCTGCCCACAATAAAGAGCAAAAAGAGCAGATGGAAGAACTCCAACCCAAAGTAGTGTGCCCGACCTGCGGCAAAGTTCACGCCTACAGTTTCCCGGGCGGATCGAAAGTGATCGAGTCGCCAGCTTCGTGATGCGATCGTCTTTGTAGATGCCCTAACCATTACAAATCTCTACTCACTTCTTCTGCAAGGTCAGACCTGCACCATCGTTCCTCGGTGAAATCACGGACGCCTCTGCCAGCTTCCGAGCCAATCAACGGAGGATTTATGACGATGGAACACCGCACGACCGTGTTTTATGTGGACGACAATCCAAAGTCGAGCCGGGTACTGACCGCCGTTCTGGAAGCATGCGGCTTCCGCGTGATCGCCATGCAGGATCCCGTCGAAGCAATGGAACTCTGCAAAAGAACATCGTTCGATCTCGCATTACTGGACTACGAAATGCCCGGCCTGACGGGATCGCAACTGGCGCAGGAAATCAAATTCATGGTCCCAGATGCCCCGGTAGTGTTGATCTCCGGATACGCGGCGCTGCCGGCGACCGAACTGGTGTTCGTCGACGCACATTTTGGGTTGGGAACGTCGTTGGACGATCTTTTGTGGACGATGCGGACACTGGCTGGAGTGATCGTGCCTCCGGGATCGATGCATCACGTGGTCGGGCAGCGAGCGGATTCCACGTAGCAGGAGCGCAAAACTCACGGCAACAGCAAAGGGCGGCCCAAGGGCCGCCCTTTTTAATGCCTTAATCGGAAACGCCTTACAGCATCTTTGCGCTTTCCACCTGGATGCTGTCGCCTTCCACTTTGCCGGTAACGGCAACATGGTGGCCTTCATGACCCTTCAGGGCATCGGGGTTCTTCACGGTCAGGACCTTCTGATCCTTGTCGGTGACAACGACCATGCTGGCTCCGCCTTCGAGGCATTTCTTGGTGCATTCCGCAGCGCCTTCATGCGCGCCTTTTACGCCGCACTTGGAATCGCTGATCCAGCCGTTGACGGTGCTCGAATCGCCGGCGAACGAAGCTGTTGCCAGCATCGAAACGAGCGCGAGCGCTGCTAGTACAAACAGAAATTTACGCATGCCATCCTCCTGAGATTCCTTGCGAGAGATTTGTACGCCCTAAGGGTTCCTTGAACTCTACCACAAGCCCATCCCCCATCGCACCGGGAAACCGGCCATGACCAACTTCTCATTTTCTAGCGCGTCCGACCGGCGGCTTCGGGGCTGGATCGGGGGCAACATAGACATATTCTCCGGGACGAGTGTAGTGGAGCTGTTCGCGCGCTTCCTTTTCGATCGCCCGGTGATCGGTCTTCATAGCTTTGATGCGGTCTACGTATTCATCGTTTTCTTTTTGCAGGCGTTCGACCTCAGTCTGTAACGTTACCCGTTCCGCGCGCTTCTGCTGGTACACGACAACGCCATTGGCTCCGAACATGGCATGAAGCAACAGGCCAACCGTAAGCAGCATCGCGGCCAAGGTACCTACCCGGCGCCATTCTGTCGCGATCCAGGTCCATACGGGACGAGTCTGTTCCACGCAGCGGGCGGCCATTTCTTCGGCTTTGGGACCCTGTTCTTCGATGACCGATCGCCATCCTTCGCCGGAGTACTGGCGTGGAAAGATGCGCTTTCGAGATTGCGGTCCTAGTCGAAGATCCATGATTTTGCTGCCGCGCTCAACTTCTCAATTCCGTCTTTACTGCGCGCTTCCGTATAGGCTCGAACCACGGGTTCCGTCCCGGAAAGGCGGTAGCAGACCCACGATCCATCGGCGAGCACGAGTTTGAGGCCGTCGGTGCGGACCACGCTTGCAACTTTGCTGCCGCAAAAGTCAGACGGATCTCGACGTAACTTCTCAGTAAACTTCGCTTTCACCTCGGGCGTCAAGCTGAAGTTCTCACGCAGAGGATAGAAGGAACCAACATCGACAAATAACTTTTCGAGTTGTTTACCCAGTGAGGCTCCTCGACGGGCGACCATCTCGCAGCAGAGCAGTCCGGCGAGGACTCCATCCTTTTCCGGAACGTGCTTGCGAATCGACAGGCCAGCGCTTTCTTCGCCTCCGATGACGATCTTGTCTTCTTTGATGAGTTCTCCGATGTATTTAAAGCCTACCGGTGTTTCGTAAAGCGGAATCTTGTGTTTCTCGGCGAGTGCGTTGACCAGGTTGGTGGTGGCAACGGACTTGCCAACACCGTTTCTCCAACCGCGGCTTTCGACGAGGTAATCGAAGAGCAGGGCGATGATGTAGTTCGGCTGCATGAAGGTGCCGTCCTCATCGACGATGCCGAAGCGGTCGGCGTCACCGTCGGTTGCAATACCGATGCCGGCGCTAATTTCGCGCATCTTGACGCGCAGGTCTTCCAGCAAGTGGTCGTCGGGTTCGGGGGCATGGCCTCCGAACAGGACATCGCGATAATCATGGACGGCTGCTACTTCGACACCGGACTCACGCAGGAGGGCATCGGAGTATCCGCGCGCGGCTCCCCACAGGGGATCGAAGGCAACCTTCAAGCCGGACTTCTTGATGACGTCGAAGTCGACGATCTCGTGGAGACGCGAGAGATACATGCGGCGCGGATCAATGGGCTGCGTCTCGGCACGGTTGCCTTTCGATGTCTCGGGATGAGCGTCGAAATCGGCGATGGCGGCTTCGATGGCTTTCGTGGCTTCCGGCAACGCAGGAGCGCCGTCGGAAGTGGAGAACTTGATGCCGTTATATTCCGGCGGATTGTGTGAGGCCGTGAAGTTGATCGCGCCGTCGGCCTTGGCCTGGGTCACGGCGTAGGAAATCGCGGGAGTGGGTGCAGCTTCGGCAATGACCAAGGGAGTGATCTGGTAGCTGGACAGGATCTCGGCGGCCATGGCGCAGAATGTTTCTCCAAGAAAGCGCGGGTCGCGGCCGACGATCACTTTGGGAGCCTTCGAGTTCTGCGCCACTACATAACGAGAAATTCCGTGGACGGCTCGGCGAACGTTTTCGAACGTGAATTCTTCCGCGACGATTGCCCGCCAGCCCGACGTACCAAACTTGATTTGCGTCGCCATGTTCGCCCCCGTATCCTGCGAGTGAAAATGTAACGCCTGATTTTATATGACTGACAAGAGAGTTGTGCTGACAACCTGCGGGTCTGCAGAAGAAGCGCGACGCATCGCGCAGCAATTGGTGGAACGGCGGCTGGCGGCGTGCGTCAACATCGTTCCACAGATCGAGTCGGTGTATCGCTGGAAGAACGAAGTGGAAAGCGCGAGCGAGTGGCTGTTGCTGATCAAGACAACCGCAGATGCATTCGACGCGTTGCGGGCAGCGATCAAGGAATTGCATTCCTATGACGTACCGGAATGCGTGGCGATCGCGGTTGAAGATGGGAGTGCGGCCTATCTGGAATGGATCGGGGAGTCGGTGGGTTAGCGTCGGCGCGAGGGCTAACCAGCGCCGGGGCTAAAGCCCCATTTCATATTTAGCTCACGCGGCCCTGAAGGGCCGCTCTTCCACGGTTGTGCCCACAGCAACACCAACAGGATGACGGCAAGGTGACGGTGCTACAAAAGAAAAACGGCGGCGAGATTGCGCTCGCCGTCATTTCGTTCTGATCCACGGAAAGACTATTTGCCTTTGCGATCGCGATGAAGGTAGCGGCGATCGTGACGGATATCATTCTTGTCGTGATGGATGTCGCGCTGATCGTGGCGAACATCTTTCACATCGGCATGACGGTCGGCGCGATCGTGACGGATGTCCCGCTTGTCGTGACGGGCATCGGCACGGTCCTTGGCAAGAGCAGCGGTATTGCCCGTGCGCTTGTCGCGAGCGATATCGGCGCGGTCGTGGTTCAAGTCGCGGCGGTCGTGGTTGATATCTTTCTGGTCATGACGAACATCGCGCACGTCCTGGTTACGATCTCGACGGTCTCCGCGCAGGTCGCGGCGATCGTGTCGCAGGTCTTTCTTGTCTTTGGCGACATCGGTCGCTGAACCCGTGCTGCTCTGACCAAAGGCCATCGCACCGGCCAACAAGATAAATCCAAAACTCAATACGCTTCGTCGCATTTGTCTCTCTCCTGAGGCTTCCCGCCTTCGTTTGCTTGAACACGGCGGGAATGGGAAAGTTTCGCCGACGAGCGACGAGCCGAGTAGATGCTGGCAGGACAACGACTATTACCTTGGTAACTCAGGCTTGCGGGTAAGTAAGCAGGCCCCGTGTTTTCAGGGGGTTCCTATCTGGGCTTACGCGCACGCAAATTCAGGCGAGTGTAATCGAGTGTCCATCCGAAACCATCGCCGGCGGTGCGGCGGGCAACTTCTTGAAGGAATTTCAACCGTAGCGTATCCGTGGGCAAGCGCTCCAGATGGCGGTGCAATACAAACGTGCGGAGATATTCTTGAAATTCTTCACTCGTGGACACGGTAACCGCGGCCGATTCGAGATTGGTGCGAATCCCTTCAAATCCGGCGGACTGCAAGCGCGACGCTGCGCTCTCGGCGTCATAGAAGAACCAGGGTTCAGCATAGCCCGCGAGCCACTGGGAAAATTCCACCGTCTCGGAGAGCGCTCGCACGTGTTTGCGCAATCGAGCGATGTTGGGACCTCCTCCGCATTGTGCGTGCAACCATCCACTGGGGCGGAGAGCGCCGAAGATGCCGCGAAACAGCGCATCGTGGTCCGCCACCCAATGAAATGAGGCGGTGCTGAAGATGCCGTCGAAGGCATCGTGAAAAGGCAGAGCAAGGAAGTCCGCGGCTACAAAACTGACGCGGTCACCGAACTGCGAAGTTAGATCGGCCTGCGCATGCTGGACCATGTTGCAGGAGAGATCGAGCCCGACGACTCTTCCGCGCGGGAGATTTTCCAGAAGAAGGCGAGTCAGTTTCCCCGTCCCGCAACCCGCATCGAGTACGCATTCATCGCCGCGCAGGTGCAAGTCGTTAAGGACGCGCTGTCCCCATTGAAATTGCGGCGTGGAGAGGCGATGGTATTCGGCGGCGTTCCATTCGCGGGATTTCGGTGGTTGCGACATGGATTGATTTGTAATCTGCAATTTGCAAATGAACGACAGCGTGTTTCGGATTCAAATTGCCAATCACAAATTACTGATCTGCTAGCTCTTTTTCGACCTAAATGGCGGCCAGCGCCTGCTCGAGATCAGCGAGGATGTCCTCGACGTCCTCGATGCCGACGGAGATACGCACAAGGCCGTCGGTAATGCCGATTTTGCGGCGGCCTTCTTCGCCGACTGCGGCGTGGGTCATCGTAGCGGGATGAGAGATTAACGTTTCGACACCGCCAAGAGACTCTGCCAGGGAGCAGACGCGGACTTTGCGCAGCATCTTGTTCGCGTTGTCGAGCGAGCCGGTTTCGAAGGCGATCATCGATCCGAAGCCGGACATCTGCTTCTTCGCTAATTCGTGCTGCGGATGATCCGACAGGCCAGGGTAGAAAACTTTCTTGACCTTCTTATGTTTGGAGAGGTAGTCGGCGACTTTGCGTCCATGGCTGTCGTGCTGCACCATGCGAGCGGCCAACGTTTTCACTCCACGCAGAATCAGCCAGCACTCGAAGGGAGACAGGATCGCTCCTGCAGCTTTTTGGAGGTACGCCAGTTTCTCGCCTTGTTCGGGCTTGGTGCATACGACGACTCCACCGAGTCCGTCGCTGTGGCCGTTGAGAAACTTTGTCGTCGAGTGGACAACCATATCGGCGCCGAGTTCGATTGGGCGCTGAAAGTACGGCGACATGAAGGTGTTGTCGACGACGACTTCGATTCCCCGTTGATGGGCGAGTTCGGCGATCGCGCGGAGGTCGCAGAGTTCCATCAGAGGATTGGTCGGGGTCTCGACGAAAATCAGTTTCGTGTTCTTTTGGAGTGAGCGCTCAACATTCTTTACATCGGAAGTATCGACGTACGTGAATGTCATGCCGAAGTTCACGAACACGTTATTAAAAAGCCGGGGCGTGCCGCCATAAAGATTGTGCCCGGCGACGACGTGGTCTCCGGACTTGAGCATGGTCATGATGGCGTTGATGGCCGCCATGCCGCTGGCAAATACCCGCGACGAGGTTCCTCCCTCGAGCGCGGCGAGATTGGTTTCGAGGCGGTCGCGTGTGGGATTCGAGACGCGGGCGTATTCGTATCCCTTGTGCTTGCCGATCTCCTCCTGCACGTAGGTCGAAGTGGGATAGATCGGAACGGAGACCGCGCCGGTCAATGGGTCGGGCTCTTGTCCAGTGTGGATGGCGGTGGTGGCGAAACCGGGCTGCTTTGTCAAAGGCACTCCTAGGATTTCAGCGCTTGGCGCTCAGTAACCTTAAGAAGCGGTGCGGGCTTAAGATTCTTCTATACTCCGCCCTCGAAGATTTTCTTCGATAAATATCGTTCCGCTGAGTCGGGGATCAAAGTTGCGACTCGCTTCCCTGCCCCGAGACGCTTGGCGATTTGCAGGGCGGCGAAGACGTTGGCGCCGGCGCTGGATCCGCCGAGGACGCCTTCACGGGCGGCGAGTTGTTTCACCATGCCGAAGGCTTGTTCGTCGTTCACCATCAGGACTTCGTCGCACACGGAAGCATCGAAATTCTTCGGAATAAAACTGGAACCAATGCCTTCGACTTTGTGCGGACCGGGCTGGCCCCCGCCGAGCACAGAGCCTTGCGTCTCAACCGCGATCGCCAGGACATTCGGCAGGCGCTCTTTCAAGAAGCGAGCTATGCCGGTAAAGGTGCCCGCTGTTCCGGAGCCGACGGTGACCGCGTCGATGCGTCCCTCCATCTGTTCGAAGATCTCGCGAGCGGTGGTCTGGTAGTGGTAGTCGGGGTTGGCGGGATTTTCGAACTGGGCCGCCATGAAGGCGGATGCGTCGGTGGCCTGCAGGTCTTTTGCGCGTTGGATGGCGCCTTGCATGCCCTCGGCTTCCGGAGTGCGAGTGACCTCTGCGCCGAGGGCCCGCATGATCAATACTTTTTCCTCCGAAAATTTTTCGGGGACGAACATGTGGACTTTATATCCGCGATTCACGCCGATCAGAGCCAAGCCGATCCCGGTGTTGCCCGCAGTGGCTTCAATGATCGTGCCGCCCGGGCGGAGTTTCCCTTCCCGTTCGGCCCGCTCGATCAAGCCGATGGCGGCGCGGTCCTTCACACTGCCGCCGGGATTCAGGTATTCCAATTTGACGAAGACGTCCGCCGAACCGGCGGGCACGAGCTTCTTCAACTGCAACATCGGGGTTTCGCCTACGAGTTTGGTGATGTCGTCGCTGACGCGCAGGCGCGGATTGGTAGTGGTCGGGGTCACACTACAGGGTAAGGAAGGAAAGGCGGAGCGTCAATGACCGCAATTTGTAATTTGGCAATTTCTAATCTGGAATGTGACGTGATGTCGTCAGTCCTTGCATTGCCCACCACAAAACCATCGAATCACAATTTTGTTTATTTCGCGCCAGAGGCGGCTTCGGTACCGGCGTAGTATCCCGTTTTTGTGCGGACTACCATTTTGCCGTAGCTGCGGGACTTGGCGTCGACTCTCACGGTGCGATATCCGCCTTGATTCTTGGGAGTGGTGGGTTTGTACCCAAGCGTGTACTGGTTACGGATATCGTGGGCAACGGAGCGGCTGATGGCATCGACCTCGTCGAGAGTCTTGGGGAAGAAGGCGATCCCGCCGGTTCGTTCAGCCATCACTTGCAGGGCACGCTTCGCGCGTTTGGGATGCTCTTCGTCACCCAGAATTCCGATCGCATAGACGGTCGGACCGTTTTCCTCCTGCAGGCGCCGGACAGCTTGTTCCAGCGACTGGCCACTCGCTGTATCTTCTCCATCAGTCACAACGAAGATCACTTTTTTCTCGCGTTTGGCTTGTTTCAGCCAATCGGCGGAAGCAACGACTGCATCATAGAGGGCGGTTCCTCCTCGGGCCTCAATTTTTTCCAGGGCCTCCTTGAGCTTCTTGATGTCAGACGTGAAGTCCTGATCGTTGTAGAACTCGTCGTTGAAGTTGACGATAAATACTTCGTCATCGGGATTGCTGGCTCGCACAAGGTTCAAAGCGGCAGCGTTGACCTTCTGGCGCTTTTCGCGCATGGAGCCGGAATTGTCGACGACGATCCCAATGGAGACGGGAATGTCTTCGTGGCGGAACGAAGTGATGGTCTGGGGATGGCCATCTTCGAGTACCGAGAAAGAATTCTTGTCGAGATTCGTGACGAAGCGCTGCTTGTCATCGAACACCACGGCGTGCAGCACAACTTCCTCCACACTCTTCTTAAAAACAAACGCGCCACTGTCGCCCGGATCGGCAGCCTTCGGCGGATTCTGAGACTGCGTGGTGGCCGGTTGCGCAACCTGGTCCTTGAGCGGCGCTGCGGGGGCAGTCGATCCAGGGACGGCAGAGGATGCGGGGGCCTGCGGGGCGGGAGGCGCGGAATTAGACTGCGCCAGGAAGTAAGGGGCTAATCCCACAAGCAGTACTACAAGAATGAGTCGGCTATTCCGTCGGCGCATAGTAACCCGTTTTCGCGTAAACCCGGAGCGGCGGCAATCCCTTCGGCGGAAGTAGCTTCACTTTTATCTTACGCCATTTGCCATCGCGTACTGGATTCTTTGGACGGTATCCGAGCAGGTATTGGTTGCGCAACTCGATACCTATTTTCGTGGATACGTCCGCGAGGTCATTCGGGTTATCAATCGTAAATGCCCGTCCACCTGTCAGTTCCGTAATATCGCTGAGCAAGGTTGGGCCAAGCCGTTCTTCGTCGGTCGGGAAGAAATGATCGTAGATGCCGACGGCGTAAATCAGAACATCGGCTTCTTTGACGGTTGAGCGGATTTCGCCTTCGGTGTAGCGGCTGTGGTTGTCGCCGCCGTCGGAAATGATCAACATCGCTTTCTTGGGATAGCGGGCCTGCCGCATCTTGCTAACGCCGAGATAGATGGCATCAAGCAAAGCAGTGCGCCCCTTGGGAACGGTGTACACGAGCTTGCCCTGGATGTCTTCGACCGAGGTCGTGAAATCGGAAATTTCTTCGGGCTTGTCCGCGAAAGTGACCATGAAAAATTCATCCTGCGGATTCGCGGTCTTGAAGAACTCGATGACGGCTTCGCGGGCGCGCTCGATCTTGCTGCTCATGCTACCGCTCATGTCGAAGATCACGCCGAGGGAAACCGGGGCGTCTTCGCTGGAGAAGGTCTTGATTTCCTGCTGCTCTTTGCCTTCGAACAGGTTGAAGTTCTCGCGATCGAGGCCGGTGACCAGGCGATTCATTGGGTCCGTGATGGTCACAGGTACGAGCACCATTTCCACGTTCACGCTGAGAGGCTTGGAGTGACTCTTCAGTGCAGGATCAACATCGGGCTCTTTCGGAGTGGCCGGAGGACGAGGCTGGATGTGTACGTCTTCGGTGGAATTTTGCGCAAAGCACTGGAGAGCGCTGAAGGTCGTGACAACCAGGACCGCTGCCCATACTGACCGAAACAGCAACTTCTCGATGTACAACATAGGCCCCACACATGACAGAAAAGTGCGAGTCAGCGTTGAGGGTAACGACCCGCATTCCAGGAGGCGGGCCATAGAAGCCTCGTATGAATCGGATACTAGCACAGTCCTGAAGGGGTGATCGGAGTTTTTAATACATGTCCCAAAAATCATATTTACCTGGCGACGTGGATCCGCGATGCGCCTTAATCCGGCGCGGGTAGCGGAGTTTCGAGCGTCACCAGCATTATTTGTCAGCATACTTCTGCCACCCCAGTTGTCGGCGGCCGCGTTTCCCCGGCATAGAGAGACGAGGCAAGCCTCGTCTGTACGACATCACTGGAGACTCCGCTCGCGCACGGGCGGGAGGATCGCCTGCTACAATTTTGCTCATTCATGGCGATCATTTCTCCATTTCGAGCCTGGCGTTACGACCCCGGCAAGGTTCCGGTCGATCGATGCGTAACGCAGCCGTACGACAAAATCACCCCTGAGATGCAGGAGCGCTACTACGCGGCCAATCCGTCAAACCTGGTGCGCATCATCTTCGGTCAGCGGCATCCGGGGGATAGTCCGTCAGACAACGTCTATAGCCGCGCCACCGCCAGTTTTCGTGACTGGCGCCAAAACGGGGTATTGCGGCAAGACCCACAGCCGTCGGTGTACCGCTACACCCAGAAATTCACCGCTCCTGGTAGTAAGACGACAGCGGAGCGGGAAGGTTACATCGCTCTTGGCCAGATGGAGGATTATTCGGCTGGGGTCGTGTTCCGGCATGAGTTAACCCACTCGGGGCCAAAGGCGGATCGGCTGGACCTCCTGCGAGCTACCCGCACTCATTTCGAGCAGATCTTCTTGCTGTATGCGGATTCCGGTGGGATTGAAGCGCAACTGCGGTCTGATGCGTCGCCGGATATAGAGGTCACGGACGAGTATGGCGTGTCACATCGGGTATGGAAGATCTCCGATCCGGCGTTAATTGCCGATTTGCAGACGCGGATGCGCGAGCAAAAATTGATCATCGCGGACGGCCATCATCGTTATGAAACGGCTCTGGCCTATCGCGATCAGCGGCGGGCGGCAGGCGGCGCGGGGCCCGCGCCCTACGACTCGATGATGATGACGTTCTTCAACATGAATAGTCCGGGGCTGGTGATTCTGCCGACCCATCGAGTGGTGCATGGGTTGCCTTCCTTCTCTGCCGATCAATTGCAGGCGGGCGCGCGAGACTTCTTCAAGGTGGAGGAAGTTGGCAGGGAGATCGATGGAGTGCAGGCGGCCAAGCTGTTGCATGAAGCCGGGCGCGCTTCTTGTGCGCTGATTGTAGCCACGGCGGATCGCGTTTTACTGATGCATTCTCCCCGGGCGATCGGCACCAACCGGTTTGCCGGACTGTCGCTGCGTCAGCAGGCGCTCGATGTGGTGCAACTGCATAAGTGTCTGCTGGAAGGCGTCCTGAAGATTTCGGAGGAGTCGATCCGGAAACTGGAGAATATTTCCTATCATCGCGAGGCGGGAGATGCGCTGGCGCAAGTGCGCAGCGGAGCAGCACAAGCAGCATTCCTGATGAATCCAGTGCGCATGGAGCAGGTGAGGGATATCGCGTTTGCGGGCGAGGTGCTGCCGCAGAAGTCGACGGACTTTTATCCGAAGCTGTTGAGCGGGCTGACGATTTACGGGATGGAGTGACCCGGCGATTTCCTCGGCGGCTGAAGCCGCACTCCATGTAGGTTGGTTTTCGCAGCGGTAAACCGCTGCACCAACCAAAAGCGAGCTCATCCGGCGTCTTATTTTCTTTCCTTTCCTCGCGCGCCGTGGGAAATATCTGGCGTACTTTGGCCGCCGCGGGTTAGCGTTGAGTACACGTGACCTTCGCCTCTTCGAATTCCGCACATAAGATGTTGGCTGCAGCGCTGGCCGCGCTTGTGTTTCTCGGGGCGACTCCAGGTTCCGAAGAAAAACGGCTGAGCATCTACTCCTCCGTTGCCAACTACACTCTGCCGGTTACGGACCGTATGGGGCACGAGTATGTCGGATTGCTGGAAATTCTGGAGCCGCTGGGACGCATCAGTGCGCGGGTGGAAGGCCAGCATTGGAAGATGCGGTTCAACGACACTGACTGTGACTTTGTCGCGGGCAGGACACACGCCAGAGTCCGCGGCCGCGATGTCGATTTAAGCAGCGTGTTCCTGATTGAGAATTCGCGCGGATTGGTGCCGGTCAGTTCGCTCAGCACCTTGCTGCCGCGTTTCCTCGGAAACACCGTCAACTTTCATGAAATGGCACGGCGCTTGTTTATTGGTGACGTCGCCACGCAAGTCAGCGCGCAAGTGGACGCGAGCAATCCATCACGGCTGGTCCTGACCTTTTCTGCTCCGGTAAATCCGACGATATCGACCGAACCGGGAAAATTGCGGATGGTCTTTGCGCGTGAACCGCTGGTACCGCCCGGCAGCATGTCGCTCACTTTTGAGAATACGACGATTACGCAAGCTAATTTTTCTGAATTCAATGGAATGGCCGATCTGACGCTGACGGCGAGCGTCCCGTTGATGGCAAGTTTCAGCAACAACGGACGCACGATCACGGTGGCGGCCGCTTCGTCAGGGGCTTCGTCGGGCGGGACCGCGACATCCGGAGGATCGGTGACTACCAGTGGGGGGCAGGCAGAGAGCGGAAATCCGGCGAACGGTGTGACACCTGGCGCGACAGTTTCGCCGCCGAATGTTTCTATTCGACGAATTCTAGCGATCGTTGATCCGGCGCATGGAGGGACGGAGCGGGGCGCCGCTCTAACCGATTCGCTGGCGGAAAAAAATGTCACGCTGGGGTTTGCGCGGCTGCTGCGCCATGAACTGGAGCGGCAGGGCTTCGCGGTCGTCATGTTGCGCGAGGGAGATGACTCCCTGACTCTGGATCAGCGGGCAGGAATAGCGAATGCCGCTCACGGAGGAATTTACATCAGCTTGCACGCGGCGTCCGAAGGGAGCGGCCAGAGGGTGTACACGGCGCTCCTTCCAGTTGCTGGACAGGATAAAGGGCCATTCCATGCGTGGAATGCGGCGCAGGGTCCGGCACTGACGGTGAGCCGTATGGCGGCCTCGGCGATTGTCGGCGAGATGCAGAAGGATCAACTGCCGGCGCGAGGATATGCGGCGTCGCTTCGTCCGCTCAATAATCTTGCGATGCCGGCGGTCGCGGTTGAACTGGCGCCCGGACCGAACGGCGTGGCTGATCTGCCTTCGGCGAACTATCAGCAAAAAGTCGCGGCCGCGATCGCGGATGGAATCTTCTCGATGCGGGACCGGTTGGGAGCGCAGCCATGATTCCTCGCCACCTTACTCTTGGCGTCGCGGTGATGCTGGTGATCGTGCTGTCGATGGGCATCTACTTGCGCCAAATGAGTCGGAGAGCAGCCGAGACGCAGCGCCTGGCGGTCGATTCTCGTCCCGTCGCTGCGCCCGCCTCAGGCCCCACGGAAACCGTGACTCTGTATGTTGCGGATGACGCGACGGGCGCGCTGCATGCGCAGGCGGCGCAAATTCCGCTGCCGGGGGGACGCCAGCAACGCGCGGAAGAATTGCTGCGGGCCCTGCTGCGTATTTATCAGCAAACGGATTCGCCGCACCCACTGTCCCCCGCAGGCGACGTCCGCAGTATTTTTCTAGTGGATCCCGGTGTGGCGGTGATTGATCTCAATGCGGCTTTTGCCGATCAGCACCGGTCGAGCATCCTCGGAGAGCAGCTGACCGTCAACTCGCTGGTGCAAACGCTGGCGGCCAATGTTCCGGGGATTAACCGAGTGCGAATCCTGGTGGATGGAAACACTCGAGAAACGCTGGCCGGCCACGCAGATCTGGGTGATTTTTTCGATGTGAGTACGGTGGGGCAAGTGGTAGCGCAGGGCGGACAGTAAAAACCAACGGGATGGTTGCGACGGAGAATTGGCATACCATCGCCACCCGGTTCATTGGCTTGTCGTGCGTTGTGTTGTGGTTGCCTTATTAATGTGATCTCCGTCACTAAAGACGAATTGCCTGATGGCCGATAATTGAGAAGTGGATTTCCATTTTGCAGGCCGTAAGAAACGCCAACCGAAAGAGGAGGGACCTCCCGAACTGGAGGCGCTTGGAATTCCTTTCGTCAATAGCACAGACCCCATGTGGGTTTATGACGTTCAGACGCTCCGGTTTCTCGAAGTAAACGATGCTACCGTGCGAGCGTATGGTTATTCACGCCGCGAGTTCATGACCATGACCCTGATCGACATCCGCCCCACTGAAGACATCAAGCCCTTTCTGCGCGACTGGGAACATCCTCACGAGAGCACTGCGGAAAAGTGGAGACATGTCGGGAAGGATGGCAAAGCGTTCCCGGTCCTAATT
The DNA here is from genome assembly GCA_016196065.1 of Acidobacteriota bacterium. Taxonomy (NCBI): domain Bacteria; kingdom Pseudomonadati; phylum Acidobacteriota; species Acidobacteriota bacterium. Next base: position 158,955 of record JACPYL010000008.1, read on the forward strand.
ACGAGTTGGGAGCTGACCTTCCAGGGAAGGAAGGCAGAACTTATTTTGGCCAGGCGCGACGTACCTACTCCGGCGCGTGTGGCTGAAAGCGAGACGACAAAAACCTATCCGCCTCAGCAGAAGAGCAAGAGCGCTACCACGAATCCCTAAGTTATTCGCTGAATTCTGTTCACTGCACGGTCCAGCACTTCCGCCAGAGCGTCGCCGAAATCCGTATTGCGATCCTGCTGCAAACGGCGTTTCGCTTTCTCGACCGAAAACCAGGTGGGATTGCGACCCGCTTCCTGCGGAGGGTCGAGCCACAGCACTTCGCAGAGATGGACATTGACGGTCGTGGGGATTGCGGAAGAGTCGGAGCCCTTTTGCGGCCGGACGTACTGGGTAAAGGACCTTTCTTCCATGCGGCCGTGGACGCCGGCTTCCTCGAACGCTTCGAGGGCGGCGGCTTGGGCGTGGGTTAGTCCAGGTTCGGCGCTGCCTTTGGGGAAAATCCAACGGCCACCACTGGTTTGGACTAGTAGGAATTCGATCTCGTTCCTGCGGACACGATAGCAGACGGAGGCTACCTGCTCTGATCCTCGGAGCTGCTGCAGGTGTTCCAGCCGAAAAAACCGCCTTGACGGTTTGATGGACCTCCCCAAGACGCCCGGCAAGCGGGATTCGCCAGCACTCATGGACAGTAGAGTGCCTGATTGGATAGGTCTGTGGCTAGAACCCAGTGTGGTTCAGGGTGTTGAGGTTACGAGGCCTTCGCTTGCTTCATCAGCTGCAGGCGGGCGCGATTTTCTTCGCGTCTCTGGTTAAACGACACAACCGTCCGACCCAGGGCCGCGAGCTGGCCCAGTTCCTTCTGGATATTCTGCAGCCGTTCATGGCGCTGGCCGTGCGCGATCTGCTCCACAGTACGGCTACCCTTTTGGCGCCTATACTGCTCATTCTGCTCGTGAATTTCGGCGATTTCCGCTCGTAAACTCACGATCTTTTCCTGGAGAACTCCGAGATGATCCATAGGGCTAGGATATACCAACTTTTCAAGAAATGGTCAGAAGATGCTCAAAGTAAGCAATATCAAGGCTTATGGGCGGTCACATTGGCGGCTTGGCCTGGTTTGACCTTGGCTGCACGCAGCTGTTCGCTGCTGAAAACCGCTCCACAAGTGCTGCAACGCCACCCTGTCATAGGGGTTCGGGCCGCATTGGCAACGCCGATCCGGGTTGGGTTGAACGATAAACCCAGTTCCCCACCGCAATCCAGACACAGACGTTTGGCCAGAATCCCTCTCTTCCTGGGTGAAAGCGCCAGGGCAGAAGTTGCATATCTCCCGCCCCAGGCGGTTTGCCCAGGGCGGGGACTAAGTTCAGCTTACAGGAGCTGAACGTTTTCGGCTTGCAGACCTTTCGGTCCTTTGGTCACGTCGAACTGTACGGCTGCGCCTTCCTGAAGGCTCTTGAAGCCGGACGACTGGATCGCGGAGAAATGGACGAATACGTCCTCTCCACTGTTACGGCTCAGAAAGCCGTATCCCTTCGCATCGTTAAACCACTTCACTGTTCCTTGTTCCATTTGGGTAATACCTTGTTTCTGTTGAAATTTCCTGCTGAGAACGATTGCTTGCTACTGTGAGGTGGCGACGCGGATTAGAACTGCGGGTCCAGCCCAAAATGGGGCAAATCAAACTTAGCCTGATAGTGATCAGATGCGGGGGTTGGGGCAGGGACTCATTTATTTTTCGCCACTCTTCTGCCCTCTCATCTTAGGCCTGTCATCCCGAGCAGCGCGAGGGACCTGCATTTGGGAGAGGAAAGAAGAACTGCAGATCCCTCGCTCCGCTCGGAATGACAGAACCTATTCAACAAACCTCTAACAAGAGTTGTCCCGGAGGGACAGTCGACAATAGCCCGGCGTTTCAACGCCGGGTGAGATTGCGTCAGGGGCGAACGCGTTGATCGACCTGCGCTACAAAAACCTGGCAGTCCCCGCCAAAGTCGACTTTCTTGCAGACGGTGAAGTAAACGGTTCGGCCGTCTGGCGACCAGCGGGGTTCGGTGGCTCGGCCTTCGGTGTTGGCGAGGAGGCGGGGTTCCGTCCCGTCGGCATTCATGATGAATATCTGGTAATTGGCGTTGCGGTTCGATCCAAAGGCAATGCGCTTGCCATCGGGAGACCATGCGGGCCACCCGTCAAATGCGGGATGATTGCTCAGGTTGTGCGGATCTGACCCATCACCGTTGGCGACGAATACTTCCGAATTCATCTCGCCGAGCATGCGCCGGAAAACGATCTTCTGCCCGTCGGTTGACCATGAAGGATAGGTGTTCGTTCCGCCTGAGATGAGCGTCGTCACTTGTTTCGTCTTGAGGTCAATGCTGAAAATCTCGGAAGCGTTCTTGGCAGGCGGCTTCAGGTCGTCATCGGAGCAGTAGATGATCTTGCTGCCATCGGCTGACCAACTTGGATGAATGTATTCATGCTTGTCATCCGTGATGCGCTCCTCGCCGGTGCCGTCGGAATTGATGGTGTAGATGACGGAGTGCTTGGTCTTGTCGCCAGCGTACGCGATCTTGCGGCCGTCGGGAGACCACGCCGGAGTGTCGTGATTGGCTGGGTCATGCGTGATCTGTACCTGGCCGGTGCCGTCGGGATTCATGATGAAGAGCTGGTAGACGCCGGCAATGCTGATCTCAAACACAATCTTCCTTCCGTCGGGTGAGGGGAATGGTTCTCCGGTATCGACGTGCGTGAGTTGATATCCAAGTGTCATCGCTCCGCGCTGCGCCAGGCAAAGCAGAGGGAGAAACACCAGCAGGAGAACGATGGCGATTTGACGTGGAAGGCGATGGAACCGACGAACGACGATATCCATGCAGGTTGGACGGAAAAGTGACGGAAATGTGAGTTGGGAATCCTTCTTCGCACTTGCGCCGCGGAACGCATCCAGCCAGTATTTCTGGTGGTAGAAATTCGCTGATCGAGGGAATCCTTGGATATCCAGCACTGTTTACGCTGCAGCCGCGAACTCCCGGCAGGACATAAGTACGCAGCGGTCTATATGTTCTCGCAGACCGTCGGTATCAAGCCGCGGCAGAAGTCGTCGGCGCAGCGGATTTGTTTCTGTCCGCAATGCTCGGTGTCTCTAGCGATGGGACCTCCTCCGGAAGGCGCGCTCAATCTGGCGGCGTGGCAGATGATTCGCGATTTGGTAGGCGCGGATCCGGCATTGACGGAAGCAGCCTGGGAAAATTTGAGTGGCGTCGCGGGATTATTGCCGGGGAGCGTATTGCCGGCGACCGGCACGGATGGCGCTCGTCGGGCATCGGGCGGGTATTTCGAGTTTTAGATGCCCTCGGGCAGAAGCCCCAATTCCTTCTCAAGTCCTCTTGGCACGGCTGCACCAGACGCGCTTTCCACACAGAGTCGCTGGCGTCCATCATTTAGAATCTCCGCGATGATCTTTCGCAGCGATAACCGCACTCCTGACCAGATTCGTCCTGTCGTCATCACTCCTGATTTCATTTCCACAGCCGAAGGTTCGGCGCTCATTGAAATTGGCAACACGCGCGTGATCTGCACGGCTTCAGTAGAAGAGACAGTGCCATCTTTCTTGCGCAACTCGGGTAAGGGATGGATTTCCAGTGAATATGGCATGTTGCCGCGCGCCACATTGACACGCACCGCGCGTGAGGCCGCGAAAGGGCGGGCCAGTGGACGCACGCACGAGATCCAGCGCCTGATTGGACGTTCCCTGCGCGCGGTGGTGGATCTGAAACGGCTGGGCGAACGCACCATCTGGATTGATTGCGACGTGATCCAGGCGGATGGCGGCACGCGTACTGCTTCGATCTCGGGGGCATTTGTGGCGCTCGGCCTCGCCCTGCAAAGACTTGTCGAAGCGGGGACACTGACTTCGGCCCCGATCCGGGATTATGTTGCGGCCATCAGCGTGGGGATTGTCGACGGCGAAGTTTTACTGGATCTTGCCTATGAAGAAGACTCACGCGCTGATGTCGATATGAACGTGGTAATGACGGCCGGGAACAAGATTGTCGAGTTGCAGGCGACCGCCGAGCATCAGGTTTTCGACGACGCGCAGCTGGCGAAGATGATGTCGCTGGCACGGCAAGGGATCCAGTCATTGATCGCGAAACAGCAGGCTCTGCTGGGGAAATTGACGCTGCGGCAGTAGAGTGAGGAAGTAGCCGACCGATCATCGCGGCTGCAAAATCAGCGGCAACAGTTTCACCCGGACGCCGCAACGGCGCTACTTTTGCCTTCGGCGTATACTCAAAACGTTTCTGCGGTAGCTTCTCCATCAAGTTATTTATGGAAAGAGGTCATCATGGCTTCCCCGGCAATTGATTTCGCACGCAATAATCAACAACGGTTTCTTAGCGAATTGAAAGATCTACTGCGCATCCCCAGCATCAGCACACTCGACGAACACAAGGGTGACGTCCAGAAAGCGGCGGACTTTGTTGCCAATGAATTGCGCCGCATCGGCATGCAGAATGTCGAAATGATTCCGACCAAAGGGCATCCGCTGATCTATGCGGACTGGCTCCACGCTCCCGGCAAGCCGACCGTATTAATGTATGCGCACTATGACGTGCAGCCGCCTGATCCAGTGGATGAGTGGCATACGCCTCCGTTTGAGCCGACCGAGCGCAATAACAATATCTATGCGCGCGGCGCGGTCGACGACAAAGGCCAGCTCTGGATGGAAGTGAAAGCGCTTGAGGCTCTCCTCCAGGTGCATGAGGGCAAGCTTCCGATCAATGTGAAAGTGATCTTTGAAGGCGAAGAAGAAGTGGGTGGAGAGTCCATCGCCGAGTACGTCCGTAAACAGAAAGCGAAGTTGAAAGCGGACTTCGCGCTGGTCTGCGATACGGAACTGTTCGCTCCGAATCTTCCGACGTTGTGCGTGGGATTGCGCGGGCTGGTCTACACCGAGATCGAAGCCTTCGGCGCAAAAACTGATCTGCACTCGGGCATGTACGGCGGCGCAGCTCCGAATCCTTTCTTCGCGCTGATCGAGATCATTGGCAAGCTGAAAGACTCGAAGGGCAAGATCCTCATCCCCGGCTTTTACAAGGGCGTAAAAGCTCCCACCAAAGATGAACTGAAGGCGTGGAAGCGGCTGCCGTTCAACGAAGAGCACTATCGCAAGACGGAAGTGGGATCGAAGGTGCTGACCGGCGAGCCTGGATATTCGGCGCTCTATCGGACGTGGGCACGTCCCACGCTGGAAGTGCATGGCATGCCGGGCGGATTCGTCGCTCCGGGCGCGAAGACGGTGATTCCGGCGAAGGCGTCCGCGAAAGTTTCGATGCGGCTGGTGCCGAACCAGGATCCGAATGACATCCTGAAACGCTACACGGCGTTTGTGAAGAAACTAACGCCGAAGGGCATCGATCTGAAGATCAAAGTGTGGAGCAAAGGGCCAGCATGCGTCGTCGGCACCGATAACCGCTTCATCAAGGCTGCCACCGAAGCCCTGCATGACACGTTCAAGAAAGACACTGTGTTCATCCGCTCGGGCGGATCGATTCCAATCGTCACGGATTTTCAGGATGTGCTGAAGATTCCATCGGTCATGATGGGCTTCGGGCTCCCCGATGACAATCTGCACGCGCCGAACGAGAAGTTTCATATCCCCAATTTCCATCGCGGGATTGAGACGATTTGTACGTTCTTCGAGAAGTTGGGGTAAGTAAATTCATAACCACGGGGGTCACGGAGGAATTCTACGGGGGTTCTCCGTGTCCTCTGTGGTTATGCGCTTTTGCGGCAACGGCTCGATTCCGCACTAGAAGATCATCTTCACCGAAAACTGAATCTGCCGCGACGATCCAGCCGTCTTGCTGATCAGACCGAAGCCGCTGCCACGGACGACGTTCGATGGCAATCCGAAATTCACGATATTGAAAACGTTAAAGAACTCGGCACGAAATTCCACTGTGCCGAATTCCGCGTTGCCGCGGCGTCCGAAAGGTGTGTCCTTGATCAGGGCGACATCGAAGTTGTGAAAGCCGGGTCCGCGAAAGGTACTGCGGCCTAGAGTCCCGAAGCGGCCGTGATTGGGTCCGGTGCCGTCCGAGAGGTTGATGGGAATGTTGAAGAAGGAAGCGTTGTCGGCGCCGCGACCGAAATAGTCTGCACGCACGGCACGGCTAGTTGAGAAGTGCGGCGTCGAGGCCAGGTCGGGACGATCGGAACCGCCGGCTCCCGCGCCGGTCTGCTGGACCCCTGAATAAACGGTGAAGGGCGAGCCGGTCATCAGAGTCGTGATGTTCAGGAACTGCCATCCGGATGTCAGCGTCTTTCCCAGAGGCCGTAGAAACCCAACGCGGTCGAAGGGCAGCAACTGGATCCAGCTGACCGTGAAGACGTGGGTCACGTCAAAAGTAGAAGCGCCCTTCTCGGCGCGCGGATCCCACGGGTTCTGTGGCGCGGTTTGCAGAACGACTCCTGCACCCGCGATCGAACCTCCAATCACGGAACTGGTGTCATCGATCGACTTGGAATAGGTGTAGCTGGCCTGCAATCCGATTCCGGCGCGCGCAGAATTTTTGGTCAAGCTCATTTGTAGCGCGTGATAGCTAGAGTGGGAATCACTGGTGATGATGCCGACCTGGCCAAGCCCGCCGGTGCGGTTTCCGGCGTCATCGAACGTAGTGAAGGGCGCAAATGCGGGATCGGCTCCGGTATAGCTATTGGGGAAAAACGGCTCCGGCAGATGAATTCCGACCGTCGCTACGTAGGCAGCGGTGGCTTTGAAATCACGAAAAAAGTCGTGATCGATACCGAGCGTGTAGCTGCCAATGTAGCCGTTGCGAAAATTGTTTGCGATCCCATAGACAACGGGCAATTGAGTTTGGCCGCCGGGCGTCTGGTTGGCAACGTCTCGTTGAAAGCGCGCCAGGTCCATCACGGTGTTTGGTTTTGCATCGGTGCTGCGGTTATTCGGAAAAATCAGATTGCCCTCGAGATCGTAAGGCGGCGGCAACGGCTCGGGCACCACGGAATTCGAGAACGGAACGGCAGTGGTCGGCTCGGCAGTAAAGAACGGGTTGAAGACGAACGGAATTGCCGCGGTCAGAGAATTTTCCTGCCACAGGTTGGAGAGGCGCGTGGTGATGGCCCCGCCAGCATGAAGGACGGTGTGGTCCGAGAAAGCGTAGTCCACCGCCACGCGCGGGCCCCAGCCGTTCCAGTCTTTGTGGTAGGGCGGATCAGGGTTCACGACAAATTTGTAACTGGCCTGGTGATTCCAGTACGACGTGGGCTTCCCCTCTGCGTCGACAAAAAATGGCAGCGACGTTCTCTTGGTCGCTTCGTGGATGCGGCTGTTGATCTCGTAACGCAGTCCGTAGGAAATGGTGAGGCGCGGAGTGGCTTTCCAGGCATCCTGAAAATAGAAATTGTAGGCTTCGCGTCGGACTCCGGCTTCATCGAACTTGCCACCGATGGGAGTGAACTCGGCCACCGCAACGACGTTGTACGAGTAAGGTGTCGCAGTGAGCAGGCCCGTGAGTGAATCAGGCAGGGGGTCGCCGGGATTGATGTTGTGCGTTCCACTGGCTGAAATGATGGGTGGCGCCTCGGGGTCATTCGGCGCGTAATAGGCGGTCCCGCCGCCGAAGGAGTACGCGCCGTTTGGCGTCACACCGAAGATCGTCGAATCGCGGTTCACGCGAATCTCCACACCCCATTTGAAGGTATGGTTGCCGCGGATGCCGGTCATGTCGTGCTTCAACTGGTAGAGGTTGGAATAGGAACCGTAGATCGATCCTGCCGGAGCGCCGTAGGCAGAGAGCAGTCCGTCGCCGAAAAGAATTGCCGGTTGCGTGTGATTCGCGGCCGGAAAAAATGGCGTACTGCGGATGTATCCGAGAGAAGTTTGAAAACTGAGATGCGGGCTGATCGTGCGCGCGTAGCTCACGCCGGCGTTGCGCTGGTGATCGAAGAACTGAATCGCAAAACTGGGATCGAGAGCCGTCTGGTCGGGATTCGTAACTGGCCCAGTCACTTGATTCAGACTGAAGCGCGTGAAGAGCTGCGCTTTGTCCGAGAGGCGATGGTCCACGCGAATGGAAAATTGATCCGTGACAGTTTTGACCTTCGACGAAGTCGCGAACGTGCGGTCGCCGTATGGTCCAGCCGGATCGTTCGGTAGCGGATAGGCATGAAGAACCGGCTGGATCGCATCAGCGACAGGTACGGTGAGCGTGTCAGGATCGCAACCGCCCGCGTTATTCGGGAAGCAGACGTTCACAGTGCCATTGCGTTCGGCTTCGGTCGGCACCGGGAAGACTTGCGTGGTGCCGAGGATCTGTCGGAATCCCTGATACTCGCCGAAGAAGTATGTGCGATCGCGTCCGTTGTAGGCGGGAAGCACCACGGGCCCGCCAACCGCTCCGCCGAATTCATTGCGGATGAACGCCGGGATGCGGCGATGGTCAAGGCCGACGTGGTCGAAGTAGTTGCGGGCATCGAGCGATGCGTTGCGGGAAAATTCAAACATGCTGCCGTGAATCGCATTCGTGCCCGAGCGCGTGACCACGTTGGTGTATCCGGCCGCGCCGTGACCGATTTCAGGCAGCATCACGCCAGAGCTTGACTGCACTTCCTGAATGGCGTCGACGTTGAAATTGGAAAATGTGGCGCCGCCCATCTCGGGATCGGTGGTCTCCACACCGTCCATGGAAAAAACGGTGGTGGAGCCGCGCTGTCCGTTGACCGCGAACTGCTGTGTGAAGTTGGCCGCGCCGTTGGCGTCGGTCATGGTGCCGGCGGCGAGCAACAGGAGTTTGCTGAAGTCCCGCGAGTTCAGCGGCAAGCTGGAAACCTCGGAACCGGAGAGCCGCTCTCCGCCACTGGCCTGTAACGTGGCGGGGCCTAGTTCCTGTAGATAGACGAGGCCCTTATCAGCGGTCGACAGTTGCAGGACGGGTGGGAAGTGCACGCCGTCCTTAACATCGATCGCGCTTGCGGATCTGAATGTAGCCGACGGCGTGGTTACTGAGAGTCCGTATTTGGCTTCGGCGATATTGGAGAAGGTGAACTCTCCATTGGACGTGGTTGTGGTCGTGTACGCGGGCTTTGCAGAAGCGTCGGTCAGGATGACGGTTGCACCCGGAACAAGGCTGCCGGCAACGTCGTGCAACGTGCCAGTCCAGGAAGAAGACGCGAACGCGATCGAATTCGAGAGAATAAAGAGCACCGCCCCAAGCAGGCGGAAATAAGAGTGCATGACGCGAGAATTATACCGATGTATTGAGGCGAGGATTGCGAGTCTAATCTGCGACGAGGCATCGGAAGGTCTGGCCTGGTATAGCATTCTGGTGGGCAACGGTGGTGAGTAATGAATGCATCCGATTTCAGGCGGATTGCTTTGAGCCTTGACGGAGCCGAGGAAGGCTCGCACATGGGAGCGGTAGATTTCCGTGTGGGTGGCAGGATCTTCGCGACCCTCGCCGCGCAGAAACAAGGCTACGGGAACTTGATGCTGACCGTGGAACAGCAGGAGGAATTCGTCCGGGAGTTACCGGAGGTGTTCCTGCCGATTCCGGGTGGATGGGGCAGGATGGGAATGACCCACATCCGACTCGCACAGGCGGGAGAAGAAGTCCTAGCCGGTGCTCTGCGAGCCGCGTGGATTCTCAGAGTAGAAAAGAACAAGAAGCCGAAAAAGAAGACTGGCGGCGGGAGAAAACGATAGCGCGTACGGTGCTGAATATCCTCTCGGCTTTTAGCCGAATAGCGAGTTTCAAGAATGTTGCAAGATAGAAAATTTCCTTTCGTCCGGCATGCACTGGACATTTCACGGCGGGCCGGTCTCATCGCCATGATTGCCCTGGCAATGGGTACGCTAGGGTTCGGCCAAGGTGTTTCGCCAACACCACTTACGAAACACGCTGATCCACCAACGCGCGATCCGCACACTCCCGGCTACGTGACTGCGAAGGAGTTGCCCGATGGATCGGTCCCTCCGGTAAATGTGGACGGCAACTTCATCATCGGACCGACTCACGATATTGCTCCAGGAGTCTCCGCGCACAACGGCGCGACCAATTCCCTGCCGAACGGCGCCGTGATTGAGTTCACGATGAACTCAGTGGACAGCAGGATTTATCCCGGTATTGCGCGGGATGCAAATACGTTTGGGATCGTCGATCCGAAAGATCCGGCACGTCTGGTGGTTACGACCAGCCATCCGGCGCCGTATACGCGGAAGGTGGCGGTGTATGTACCGAAGCAGTATGTAGGGGGCAGCGTTGCGCCGTTCATCGTTGGGACGGACGGGCCGGACTGGTTGCTCTTTTCTGTTCTGGATTCCCTGATCGCACAACGCAAGCTTCCGGCAATGATTGCAATCTCGATCGACAACGGCAGCGGAGACGCGCAGGGTAGCCAGCGCGGGTTGGAGTACGACACGATGTCCGGCGTGTATGCCGAGTTTGTGGAGAAGGAAGTTTTGCCGCGGGTCGAAGCCGCGGCGCACGTGAAGCTCACAAAAGATCCCGACGGCCGCGCCACCACCGGCGGCAGTTCAGGAGGTTCGTGCGCGCTCATCATGGCCTGGTATCACCCGGAGCTCTATCACCGGGTGCTGACCTACTCGGGGACTTTTATCAACCAGCAGTGGCCGTACGATCCGCGGACGCCGCATGGGGCGTGGGAATTTCATGAGCATCTGATCCCCGACAATCCAGCGAAGCCGATTCGAATCTGGATGGAAGTGGGCGACCGGGATCTTTTCAATCCGAACGTGATGCGCGACAACATGCACGACTGGGTGCTTGCCAACGAAAAGATGGTGACGGTACTCGCCGCCAAGGGATATCACTATCAGTTTGTGTTTGCCCGGAATGCGTGGCACGTGGATCGCGCCGTCCGAGAGCAGACGCTGGCGGAAGCGCTGGAATATCTGTGGCAGGGGTATGGAGATGCAGCGGCTAAGAAGTGACCTCAGAGTTCATGGCGTTGCTTCGCGACAGAACTGAGTAGTCGCGGCAGGAGCACTGTCAATACAAGCACACCAACCAGCATGGGATAGAACAGGGCGATGCGTTCGAAGGCGCCAAACAACACAGACCAAATCGTCCCCAATATCAGGAGGGCTGCCCAGACACCCCAATTGGGTCTAATTGGCTGGAGTCTTGCACGGGATTGTGCCTGATCTAAAAAGACCAGTGGAGGAGTTGCAAGCGGCTGCGGCACCGGAGCGTCTTGCTTCCGGCGCTGCGCTAGTTCCTGGTCGTAGGTCAGGCGTTGGGCCGAGTCCGAAAGCACGCCGAAGGCTCGCACGAAGTCCCGGTACGCTTGTTGAATTTCGTCTTGCGTTGCGGTCTCTGGGATGCCGAGGACAGCATAGTAAGTGTCGGCGCTCATCGTTTCCCTCGATACCAACTCACTCGCTAACTGCGCGACGGAGTACCTGGTGCAAGGCCCGGGAGATATCTGGCACGATCGAGGAGAATACGAATCCCCGGAATCATAATAGACCCAGACTGGGGGGCTACCTCAGGTATTTCGGAATCGGGCACTATTCCGGGATGGATACGATTTTCCCTCGCCTGGCAAGAACGGGCACCACATGCTGACGCGAGAGGCGCAGGATGGAAAAAAGGGAGAGGACGGAGATCCGCCTGTGAATAGAAAAGCAGCTGTCGACACGCGCTTTGTTGCGCAGGACGCCGACAGCGGTCACGTTTCGCTAAAGCCAGCGAGCGGCCTTGTAACTACGTTTTCGTCTTTTTCGGCTTACGCTTTTCGCGTTTTGGAGCGTCTTTATTTCCCATGGCGATAGTTTCCCACAGTGTTGGAGATGGCGCCAGTCCATGAATTTCGACGCGTGCTCCGAAAGGTACTCCCACCGAACCCGGCGGGTACTCAGCCAATCGGGCGACAATCAGGTAAAATATTGTTACCGAGGTTTGTACTCCATGCGTAAACGTGTGTTGACGCTCTCTTCGCTATTTTTGTTGGTGACGGTGCTTTCGGCGCCCTGGCTGAGGTCCGACGATAAAGGCGTGCCGCACTACAATGCCGCGCCCGCCAAGGGCGACAAGCTGGAGCCGATCCTGACGAAGAATCAGCTTTGGGGAGACAACGCGCAGTATACGTACCAGACGCATGCGTATGAACTGGCGGCAAAGATTCCGGCGGTGATCCGCCAGCAGCCTTGCTATTGCTATTGCGACCGCGGCATGGGGCACAACAGCCTGCACAGCTGCTTTGCGGGCACGCATGGCGCGCAGTGCGGAACCTGCCTGCAGGAGCTGTATTACACCTACCAGATGAACAAGCAAGGCAAGACTCCGCGGCAGATTCGCGCGGGAATTATCAAAGGCGACTACAAGCAGATCGATCTGCAGACAGCCGCCAGCATCAATTGATCGTAATCCGGTAATCTTGTTCCTCCACTTTTTCGACAAGGCGGTTTAATGGCACCGAAGCTGATTGCAAAGAAGCAGGTAACAGAAGATCCACATCACACAGAAGCAGTGAAGAGTTACGAACAGGGTGTTCGCGCCCTGCAGGAGCGGAAGTTCGAGAAGGCCAAGGGGCATCTGCAGAAGGTATTGGCCGGGCCGAATAAGTCGCTCTGCGACCGCGCGAAAGTCCATCTCCAGACCTGCGACCAGCACTCCGACAAACCGGCGCTGCAGTTCAAGACGTCGGAGGAGCATTTCGATTTCGCGGTTTCGCTCATTAACACGGGCGACTACGAGACGGCGCGCGAGCATCTGGACAAGATGCTCAAACAGCAGCCGAAATCGGATTACGTTCTTTACGGACTGGCCGCTCTCAGCTGCCTGACGGGACACATTGAGGAAGCTCTCAAGACTCTGGATGAGGCGATCCAGGTGAGCCCGGCGCTACGTTTTCAGGCTCGCAACGATTCCGACTTCCAGAATCTGGCGGAAGATCCGCGCTTCACCGAACTGTTGTATCCAGATCCGGGAGCGGAAGCAGGCGTTGCGGAAGAGGAACTGAACACCTACTAACCGGCGCAACGGCCGGCTCAGGTGCTGCATGGTCTTGCAGCAGCGCATGCCCACATCCGATAACAACAAGGCTGGTGCGCGCGATCTGCGCGTCGTCGCCATCGGCGGCGGCACCGGCCTTTCCACCCTGCTCAAAGGGTTGAAGGGTTACGTCCTTACGCCGGCGCTGGCGGATTCGGGTCAGATTACGATCCGCGAACTGTGCGGCGTGGTAACGGTCAGCGACGACGGCGGGTCCAGTGGACGGCTGCGCAAAGAGTTCAACATGTTGCCGCCGGGCGACATCCGGAACTGCATCGTTGCCCTTTCCGAAGACGAGGCTCTGCTCTCCAAACTCTTTCAGCATCGATTTCAGAAGGGATCGGGGCTGGAGGGGCACAGTTTCGGAAACCTGTTTCTGGCTGCGCTGACCTCGATTACGGGAGATTTCGCCGAAGCGGTGCGGCTATCTTCAGAAATTCTCCTTACCCGCGGCCACATCTATCCGGCAACCGGATCGAGCGTGGAACTTGAGACGCTGATGGAAGATGGATCGCGGGTCCGCGGCGAAACCAAGATCACGGCAAGCAAGGGCAAGATTCGCGAACTGTTTCTCGTGCCCGCGCAGGTCGAACCGCTACCTCAAACGTTGGAAGCGCTGGCGTCCGCGGACTTGATTACGATCGGGCCGGGGTCGCTATTCACGAGCCTCATTCCCAATTTGCTGGTGAGCGGGATTGCCAAGGGGATCGTGGAGTCCCCGGCAGTGAAAGTGTTTGTGTGCAATCTGATGACGCAGGCCAACGAAAGCCTGGGTTTGTCGGCGGCAGATCATATCCGCGCACTGAATAAGCATGCGGGCGCGCAGCTGTTCGACTACGCGCTGATTAACCAGAAGCAGGCGTCGGCGGAGATGCAGGCCAAGTATGCATTGGAAGGCGCTTCGCAAATTGCAGCCGATCTGGAAGCGATTGAGGCGTTGGGCGTGTGCCCGATCCTGGGCGACTATCTCGATGAAGGCGAAGTGGCGCGGCATGCCACAGATCGCGTCGCACGAGATCTGATGGCATTGATGGCACAGGCGCCGGACCGGCAGTCGATGCCGCGCTAAGTAGCAGCGGCGCATCCCTCCGGAGGCCGAAGGCATGCGCTTCCCAAAGCCCTCTCTTGTTTGCGGTCTCCAGATTGCCGTATAAGTTGGACTGAACTCACTATGGCGAAAACGTTAGTTAGAAAGTCATCGTCTTCAAGCCGGCCGCCGCGCGTGGCGATTGCGATCATGGCCGCGGGTAAGGGAACGCGACTCAAGTCGAGGCATCCTAAGGTTCTCCATGAAGTCGGCGGAAAACCGATTCTCTCCCATGTGATCGCGACGGCGATGAAAGTTGTTCCGGCACAGGACATTTTTGTCATCATCGGCCACGAAGCGGATCAGGTACGAGCGGCGGTGGCGTCGACCGGCGTGCAGTTTGTCCTGCAGGCGGAGCAGCGCGGTACAGGACACGCGCTGATGGTCGCAAAGGACGCGCTCGCTGGCTACGATCAGGTGATCGTGCTTTCGGGCGATGCTCCATTGATTACCGCGGAGACGATTCAAAGACTCAGCGCGTTCCATTCCGCGCAAAAGGCTGCGATGACGTTGCTCAGTGCGGACCTGCAAGATCCGACTGGCTACGGTCGCGTGATTCGCAAGACTGCCAAAGGATCCGAGGTGCGGGCCATTGTGGAAGAGAAGGCCACGAACGCACAACAGAGGAAGATCCGCGAAATTAATTCTGGCTTCTATGCTTTTTCGGTGCCGGATCTCTACGAACACATCAGTAAGCTCTCCACCGACAATGCCCATCATGAGTACTACCTCACGGATATGGCTGCAGTGCTCGGGCGTGCGCGGAGCAAGGTGGTCGTGCAAAAAACTCCGAGTGCGGCGGAAGTTCTGGGGAGCAACAAGCGCTCGGAGATTGTCGATCTCGACGCGCGCATGCGCCTGGCAAAATGTGAACAGCTCATGGAAGAGGGCGTCACGATTTTTTATCCACAGACCTGTGTCATCGACAGCGACGTGCAGATCGGCGCGGACACCGTGATTGAGCCGTTCGTGCAACTTCGCGGCAAGACGAAGGTCGGGTCGGACTGCCGCATCCGTTCGTACAGCGTCATCAACAATACGGAGATCGGCGATGGCGTGATGGTGCTACCGGGCTGCGTAATGGACGATTCGCGGATCGCGAACAGGGCCACAGTTGGACCGTATTCGCGTCTTCGCCCGGGAAGTGATATCGGCGAAGGAGCGCATCTGGGAAATTTCGTCGAGACCAAGAAAACCAGGCTAGGCAAGGGTTCCAAGGCCAATCACCTCAGTTACCTGGGCGACGCGGAAATCGGCGAGGGCGTCAACGTGGGCGCGGGCACGATTACATGCAACTACGATGGCACGCACAAGCACAAAACGATTATCGAGGACGGCGTGTTCGTGGGCAGCGATTCCATTCTGGTTGCGCCCCTGAAGATCGGACGAGGTGCGTACGTTGCGGCCGCCTCGTGCATCACCGAGGATGTACCGGCGGATTCGCTCGCGCTGGGACGGGCCCGACAGACGGTGAAAGAGGGTTGGGCCGCGCAGCAGAGAAAAGCAAGAGGTCAGAAGTAAGACTGCAGAAGGTAGCAATCAAATTGCTGACTTCTTACTTCTGCAATTAGTCGGACTGGACAGCTTCCGCCTGCAACTCGGCGTGACGGTCGCCACGTTGAATCAGGACAATTGCTGCCAGAATTACCGCCGTCGCGATCACGATGCGCACGCTGATTGCTTCGGAAGCCCAGAGCCATCCCACCAGTACTGCTACCAGCGGATTGACGAAGGTATGGGTCGCGACCAGCGTCGGCGAGCAATGCTGCAAGAGCCATGTATAGGCGGTGAAAGCGATCACCGAACCGAAGGTGATCAGGTACGCCAGGCCCAGCCACGACTTCAGCGAGACCGCTCCCCAGTGCATGGCGGAAAACTCTCCCGATCCACCAGCAACCAATAGCAACATTGCAGCGCCACAAAGCACGGGGATCGCGGTGCGCCCGACGGGATCGCGCGGCAAGCGCAGTCTTGGGGAAATACATACTCCTACCGCCCATGAGGCGGCTCCGACCAGGATGGCGATCACCGCGATCGTCATCGAACTGCGGGTCGTAAATTCTCGCGCCGTCAGGATGCCGACGCCAGCCATCCCCATTAAGAGGCCTAGGCCGCTCTTCCAGTTGATCCGTTGTTGGCCCATAGCGGCGCCCAGGACCAATATCCAGAGGGGTTCGCTGGCCACCAGCAGTGCGGAAAGTCCTGACGATACATATTGCTCGGCCCAGTGCAGCGTACCGTGGCCGACCAGGAAGAACAGTGCGCCCAGGACCGTACCAGCAATCCAGTGCTCACGGCGCGGACGAAATCCGCGCGACCATGCGATCGCTAGCAGGATCACGCCTGCACTCGTATGACGGAGGCCTGCCGTAACCAACGGAGGGATGGTCTCAACCGCGTAGCGAATCGCCAGGTACGTGGTGCCCCACACAATGTAGATCGCAAAAAATGCGAGGACCATCGAGAGGCGCGACGGCCTTGCGGCGGGAGCAGCGATGGGCGCATGGATGGTCGCGGTCGACATAACTTGCAATACTCACTTTCGAAGGTTATATTCTAGAGAGCGATCTGTAACCTGTCAATGGACATTTCGCCAGTTACAATACGATCTTGATGAGAGTGTTCCTGTGAAGTTTCAAATTATTGCAGGCGAGCTTTGCCTGGACTTCATCAACACGGTGGACAACCGTCTTGTCCGGGAGAGGCGGCAGGAACTGGTGCCGTCCTACGCCGACTTGTTGGAGTGGGCGGTGCAAGCGGGAGCCGTTTCGGCCGGACAGCAGCGAATGCTCGGCCGTGAGGCCTTGGCCCATCCGGGCAGGGCCGAATCAGTTCACGAGCGCGCCGTGACATTGCGAGAGTGTTTGTACCGGATCGCGACTGCCATCGCGAATCATCGCAAGGTCGCCGCGAATGATCTTGGCGTTCTCAACACTTTTCTGGACGAAGCTCTTGCTCATCTCAAATTGCAGCCTAACCAAAAAGGATTCCGCATGGACTGGGCGCAATCCGATCTCCCACTGGATTTTGTCTTGTGGCCAATTGCCCGTTCTGCCAGCGATCTGCTGACTGGGGACGACCTCCAATATGTGCGGGAATGCGGGGCCGGCACCTGCCGTTGGCTCTTTGTGGATCGCAGCAAGAATCACAGCCGGCGATGGTGTGACATGAAGATTTGCGGTAACCGGATTAAGGCCCGAAAATTCTACCGGCGACAAGGCAGCGTGCGAAAGGCCCGTTCCCGATGAGAGCACAGAGACGCGGCAAGCCGCGTCTCTATGAAAGATTCGTTAGTTAGACAACTAGCGCGAGACGGCTGCGAACAATTCCGAGTGCAGTAGCGACTGGAATTTCTGGTCGTCGGTCTTGAAATGCACCTGCAGATTCGAGCTGTCGGAATCGACCGAAGTGCTGTCGAGGGCGGTCTTCTCGATCGGAGAAGCGTTGAGCTTCTTGTAGAGCATGCCGGCTTTGACCAGTGACGACAGGGTTGCGGCGGTCATGGAGTCGGACGTCAGCACGCTCAGATCAAAGTTCACGCCGCTCTGAAAGCTCATGGTATAGCGCGACGCGAGGATGCGCTTCTTGAGAGTCTCGTAATCGGCGATTTTGGATGCGTCACCCAATGCGGAACGCATCATGGCCTGGGTTCCCTGCTGGTCGAGGACGCTCCACACGGGCGAACCGTCCACCGACGCCATCTGCTCCGCCATCTGGGGATTGGAATCGAGCGTGGGGCGCTTCCCGTCACGGGCGTCGAGGCCGCTCTTTAAAGAGGCCTGCGTCCCGAAAGCCAGAGTGTTGTCGTCGAGAAAAGTCATGATCAGGCCGTCGGCCATTGGATAAAGCAGAGCGGTGCCGTATTTCACGGAACTGATCTTCTTGAGCTTCATTCTCTTGAGGACAGCCTTCGCCGAGAATGATCCCTGGGCAACGCTCACGACCTGCAGTCCCTGCTTGCCGGAACGGAATGAGGCGAAGGTCAACTGGTCAAGGTCGTGTTCCGCGTCGATGCCGATGCCCTTGAGAGCCGCTTCGAACTGCTTGAGGTTCTCGGGCAGTACCTGCGCCTTGAGGGCCTGGGCAGTGGGAGAATCCTTGAGAGCGCGGTAGTCGACGCCGATCAGTTGCTGAATTTCAGCAGGCACCATGGCACGCGCTGACGAGGCGATCGGCATGGCATAGCCGGCGGTCGCGCACAAAAGAATTACAGCAAAAACACTATTTTTCATAAACATCATTCCTCGTGAGGGTCTGCATGGTTGGATGCGATCTGCAAAGTACCCGGTTCACGATCCAGATACTATTTTAATGCCGAATCGGAGGTTGAAACCGGTACTAAAGTGCATACCTGGGACCTGTCATTGGAACGTGGAAATGAGCGGAACTTGCGCGGTCAAATGGAAGATTCTGTCGTCTCGCGAAGCGATGGATCTGTGCTGTCACGGAAAGATGCGGTCCCGGTTCGCTCGGGATGACAGTTCTATTTCAACGCCAGAGCCTTCCTCCTGGTCTGCGCGACAAAGGCATCGTCTTTCAGCAATTCCAGATTGATCTCCACGTTGGCAAGCGCGCCTGTCAGCGCCGCTTGGGCTAGTGCGATGGCCGTGGTCAGATCGGACTTCATATTGGGATTGGTGATGGCCTTGAGCTTTTCGGCGATGGCCGCAACTTCAACGACGCCCTCTGCGACTCCGAGAGGGACGTTGGTGGCTTGTTTCAACGCGGCGGTGATGGCTGTATCGCCATCAGACGATTCTTTCGCTGACTTGTACGCCTTCATCACCTGGTTATAGGACTCCGCATCGGCGTCGATGGCGGCTTTGAGTTCTTCGCGGAGCTGGCCGAGGCGCGCGATGGCTTCGCTGTGCGCGGCTTCGTGCTGGAGATAGGCCTTCTTGCCGCGCGACATCGTGGCGACCATGGTGGCGAGTCCGGCGGCCATGGCTCCGCTCGCGGCAGCGGCGCTACCTCCGCCGGGAGTGGCGGTGGCGGCGGCGAGTTGCTCGACGAAGGGCTCGACTCCTGCACGCAGTCCGCCGACCGCCATCTTGCCGCTGATGACGGCGGCGAGGCGGTTCTCGAGGATCAGCGAGGAATCGAAGTTTTCCACCTGCAGGAACCACTCGGCGGCTTGCTCGAGAGCTTTCTTCGGGAGGAGTCCGACGATCTCGCTGGAGACTGGGATCACGCCATAACGCGCAGCTTCGCGCTTTACGTATTCGAAGACGCGGTGAATGGGCGTCTGCTCGAAATCAGTGAGGTTCATCGAGACTTGCGCCATGCCACGGACAAGGAATCCTGCGCCCTTGACGAAGCGCAATCCTCCGCTGGAAAAACGCACGGCTTTAGCGACCTTCTTGGCGATGTCGACGTCGGTCGTATTCAAAAAGACGTTGTAAGCAATCAGCGCTTTGCGGGCGCCGACGACGGTCGCTCCGGCCGTGGGATGGATGCGTGGTTCTCCGATATCGGGGCGGCGCGCGGGGTTGGTCGCGATCTCATCGCGGATGCCTTCGAATTGTCCGCGGCGGATGTTTTCCAGTCCCTGGCGCTCGGGAGTGGCGGCGGCCGCTTCGTAGAGGTACACCGGAATCTGAAAGCGCTTCCAGATTTCCGCGCCGACATGCTTCGCCATGGCCACGCAGTCTTCGATGGTGACGCCTTCGATTGGGATAAACGGCACAACGTCGGCGGCTCCCATGCGCGGGTGAGCGCCCTGGTGCTTGGTCAGGTCGATCAACTCCGAGGCCTTGCCTACTCCGCGGATCACTGCTTCCTGAATGGCATCGCGATCGCCGACAAGGGTGATCACGCAGCGGTTGTGGTCGGAATCCATCTCGCGGTCGAGAAGATAGACGCCGGACATTTTCATGGCGTCGACGATGGCATCGACTTTGGCTTTGTCACGGCCTTCGGAAAAATTCGGGACACATTCGACGAGCGTGGTCGGCATACGCGAGAAGGATAAAGGGAGGAAGCAGGTCCCGCAACTCTGACTGCCTTCCTCCGTGACCTCCGTGACCCCCGTGGTGGAGAACCAACTCTTAACCACGGGGGACACAGAGGTCACGGAGGAAAACGGGATTGACCTAGGCGGGTGCTAAAATCCGTGATTCGCCGTTGTCAGTGGCGGCGAATGAACCGGGAGGGCGTCAAATTATGCCAAAGTACGTGATCGAGCGGGAAATCCCGAATGCCGGGAAGTTGAGCGCGCAGGATTTGAAGGGAATCTCGCAGACGTCATGCGGAGTGTTGCGCAATCTGGGACCGCAAATCCAGTGGGTCGAGAGCTTCGTCACCGATGACAAGATTTATTGCATTTACATCGCGCCCAACGAAGAGATAATCCGCGAGCATGCCAAGCAGGGGGGATTTCCGGCGAACAGGGTTTCGGCAGTGCGCAACGTGATCAGTCCCACGACCGCGGAGTAACGGCCTCCTGTGACTGCTTCCCGAAGACCAACGATCGGCGTATTTGATTCCGGCGTGGGCGGATTGACCGTCCTGCGCGCGCTACTGGGCCGCGTACCGGACGCTGACTATCTGTATTTCGGCGACTCGGCGCGCCTGCCGTACGGATCGAAGTCCGCGGCAACGGTGGCCCACTATGCCACGGGAGCGGCGCATTTCTTGCAAGAACACGGCGCTGAGTTGCTGGTCATTGCCTGCAACACTGCGACGGCTCTCGCCCTCGACGAAATCAAAGCGGCAGCACAGGTGAAAGTCATCGGAGTAGTCGAACCGGGCGCTGAGGCCGCAGTTGCGGCCAGCCGCAAAAAGAAAGTCGTCGTCCTCGGCACCGAAGCCACCGTCGCCAGCCACGCTTACCGGCGCGCGCTGGAGAGTAAAGGAGTCGCCGCGACGGAGAAAGCGTGTCCCCTGTTTGTACCGCTCGTCGAAGAGGGCTGGACCGAGCACACTGTCACCGAACAGGTGGCGCGAATTTATCTGTCGGAGGCGTTCGCAGACGACTCGCATGACGCAGATGTGCTGGTGCTGGGCTGCACGCACTATCCGCTAATCCAGCCTTTGCTGCGGCGAGTTGCGCCGGATCACATCACCATCGTGGATTCGGCAGAGTCGACGGCGCAGGCGGTCGCGGAAGAACTGCGGAAGTCGCCGCTCCACCTGCAGGGAGAGTCTGAAAAACGGGCGGTGCCGCGCCTCAAGTTCTTTGCCACTGATTCGGCGGAGAAGTTCAAGAAGATGGGGACGCGGTTTCTGGGACGCCCAGTCGAGGATGTGGTGCACGTGGACTTAAAGGAGTAGGAACAGATTGAAAGTGGTCGGCAAGATCGAGAGTCTCTGGCGATACCCGGTCAAGAGCATGCGCGGCGAGGAGTTGCAGGAAGCCTTTGTCGGGTTTCCTGGCGTCTACGGTGACCGTTTGTATGCCTTTCGGAGCGCGGCATCCCCGCCAGGATTCCCCTGGCTGACGGCACGCGAGCAGGAAGCGATGCTGCTGTATCGGCCCCGCTACCGGCATTCCGAGCGCACGCTCCAGCCGGATAACCTCGCGGAAGCGGAAGCGCTCGGGTCTGGCCTCACGCCGGTCTATGGGGAACTCTCCGATCTCATGGTGGACGTCGATACACCGGCAGGAGAACGGTTCGCCATTGATGATCCCAAGCTGATGAGCCTGCTGCGCGAAGGCATCGCAGAGAAACATGAACTGACGCTACTTCGATCCCACCGGGCAATGACAGACTGCCGCCCTATCTCGATCTTTTCCATCCAAACCGCACGCGCGCTGAGCCAGGAGTTAGGAATCGACGTGGACAAGCGGCGATTCCGCGCCAATCTTTATGTCGATCTTGAATCGGAAAAAGGTTTCGGTGAAGACGAGTTCGTGGGCCGGACCTTACGGATTGGTACAAGAGCGGCAGTCGCAGTGCTAAATCGCGACTCCCGCTGCAAGATCATCACACTCGATCCCGACACCGCGCAGCCTGGTCCCGAGTTGATGAAGCGGCTGGCTCGCGACCATGAAGGCCAGGCCGGGGTCTACGGAGCAGTTCTGGTGGAGGGAACCATACGGCCAGGCGACGAGATCACGCTGTCGGATTGAGGCAGGATCACTGCCTCGCCACTGCTGCTCCAATCAGTGCGCGCTTCACAACACGATGGCGCAACAAAAACGGCCGCTTGCGCGGCCGCTCTTTAATTCTAAAGATCTGAATGCTAGTACAGCCGGAAATTTACCTGGACTGAAATCAGGACGTTGACGGGCTTGCCGTCTTTGGTGGCGGGATCAAAACGCCATTTCCTGACTGCTTCAATCGCTTTTTCGTCCAGACCAAGACCAAGTGTATTCGTGACTTTGATGTCATGCGCCAGACCGTCTGGTCCAACGACGACGGAAAGTACGCAGGTGCCCTGATACTTCGCTTTGCGGGCTTCTTCGGAATACTCAGGTTCGGGATCGTAAATCAGCTTCGGGGCTGCAACACCGTTGCCAACGCGGAATACACCGCCGCCGGTGCCGCCACCGCGGCCTTCACCGAATCCGGGGCCAGTACCCATCCCAACACCACCGCCTGATCCGGAGCCGATGCCTGCACCGGAACCCACTCCGTTTGAGGGGGGCGCCGTAGAGTGCGAAAGAGGATCTCCCAAGTTTGGGAGAGTGAGCTGCGCCAACTTCACGTCTGGCGCCATCACTACGGTCGCTTCCTTGGGCAGGATCGGATGCTGATTACGGATCACTGCGGCCGGCGGAGTGAACTGTTCCAAAGCCTTCTTTGGCAGGCGTCCCTGTGAAGCTTGAATTTTGTCGCGATCGCCGCCACCGCCACCACCGCCCGAAATCTTTTTCGAAGGCTCCAAGGTCGGAATGCCGTCCGGAGCAAGCAGCACGATTGTTTCCTGGGGCTTCAGTTCAGTGACCACTCTGCGCGCAAATAGTGCGCCGCTAATGATGATCGCCACGGCGATGATGTGAACGACCGTCGATCCCAGAGCGCCTCGAGACTTGTAGTTCCCGTAGAGCCCCCAAATGTCCCGCACTGGAACTGGCTTCGAGGTCAATACCAGAGGCGGCAACTTCTTCGGGAAGAAGAAATCATCCAAGCCCTGAAAAAGTCTCTTGTAAAGGGGGCCGTCTAGAATTTCATCTTTCAGGAGGAGATTGAGCGTGGGCTCAGGGGCTGCAGGACTGGCCAGCTCTTGCGGATTCCGCGGGATTTCGATGTCGGCCATATTTTCCGAGGAAGCTGCCCCGCGTCAAAACAAGGGCAGAGCATTGCTTTCTATTCCCTTAGATGCGCGAACTGTCCGCTATGACAAAAATTGTACACGCTTTTTCTCAAAGCGATACAGTACTTTTTGCATACGGACGGTTGTTCCCGTCTCCAATAGACGTGTCCTTCTGCGCTCCCTATAATGAAAAGATTCAATCATTTGGGAGAATCCAGCTAGTGCCGAGCGAGTTCAAATCCACCCTCAACCTGCCTAAAACCGACTTCTCAATGAAGGCAAATCTTCCCGTCAACGAGCCCAAGATGCTGGCTCGCTGGGAAGAGATGGCCCTCTACGAGCGTGTGCGAACGGCTCGCAAGGGATCGCCTGTTTACCTGTTGCATGACGGCCCTCCCTATACCAGCGGCCCCATCCACCTCGGCACCGCCATGAACAAGTGCCTGAAGGACTTCATCGTGAAGTCCAAAACCATGTCGGGCATGGACGCGCCCTATGTGCCGGGATGGGACTGTCATGGACTGCCCATCGAAATCAAAGTCGACAAAGAACTCGGCGGCAAGAAGCTCCAGATGCGGCCGAACGACGTGCGCGCGGAATGTCGCAAGTACGCGCAAAAATATCTCGATCTGCAGCGCCAGCAGTTCAAGCGCATCGGCGTCTTCGGACGCTTCGACGATCCCTACGTCACCATGAATCCGCAATACGAGTCGGTCGTGCTCGAGACATTTTTCTCGTTCTACGAAAACAACTTCGTCTACAAAGGGCTGCGTGCCGTCTACTGGTGCATGCACGACGAAACTGCGCTTGCCGAAGCGGAAGTCGAGTACGAGAACCACACCAGTTCGACCGTCTGGGTGAAGTATTCCCTGCTCGACGATCCCGCTGGAATAGACGCGTCACTGGCCGGAAAGAAAGCGTCGACGATCATCTGGACGACCACTCCGTGGACGCTGCCGGCATCGATGGCGGTCGCATTCCATCCGGATGAAGAGTACGTAGCGCTGGAGTCTGGCGGCGAAGTGTACATCGTCGCTTCGAAGCTGGCGAAAGATGCGGCTGAAAAGTGCGGCCTCGCCAACCCTCGCGAACTCGCTCACTTCCCTGGGCGAAAGATGGAGCGGCTGAACTTCCAGCATCCATTTCTCGATCGCAAAGTCCTGGGCGTGCTGGCCGATTACGTCACTATGGATACGGGCACGGGCGTTGTTCATACCGCTCCGTCGCATGGTGCGGAGGATTTCATCACGGGCGTGAAGTATGGCCTCGACGCGACCAGCAACGTCGACGAAAAAGGCATCCTGCGCAACGGACTGCCGGAATACACAGGCAAGCGAGTGTGGGAGGCGAATGCGCCGATCATAGAACTGGTGAAGAGCCGCGGGGCTCTGCTGCATACGGAAAAGACGGAACATTCCTATCCGCATTGCTGGCGTTGCCACAACCCGGTCATTTTCCGCGCGACCGAGCAATGGTTCATCTCGATGGAAACGCCGATGCCGGATGGAAAGTCGAAAGCGGACACGCTGCGCACCCGGACACTGGAGCGAATCAAGGATGTGAAGTGGGATCCGGCGTGGGGCGAAGAACGCCTTTCGAACATGATCCAGACTCGGCCCGACTGGTGTATCTCGCGGCAACGAGTGTGGGGCGTGCCGATCGCAGTCTTCCTGTGCGAATCATGCGGCAAGCCGTTGAATGATCATGCGGTGAATCGCAAAGTGGTGGAACTGTTCGCGCGCGCGGGGGCCGATGCGTGGTTCACGTCCGAGCCAGACACGATTGTTCCGACGGGAACGAAATGCGCTCATTGCAGTGGCACGAAGTTCGAAAAAGAAACGGACATCTTCGACGTGTGGCTGGAGTCGGGCGCGAGCTACCTGACTCTCCGTGCGGCAGACCCGCAAAATCCGTGGCCTGCGGATCTTTATCTCGAAGGCGGCGACCAGTATCGCGGATGGTTTCAGTCTTCCCTGCTGTGCGCGATGGGAACTCACGCCACGCCGCCGTTTCGCGGCGTCGTCACACCGGGGTGGACGCTGGACGAAAAAGGCCAGGCGATGTCGAAGTCGCGTGGCAACGATGTCGATCCGGTCGATATCGCAAATCGACTCGGCGGCGAGATTGTGCGGCTGTGGACGGCTTCGGTCGATTTCCGCGAAGACGTGGTTGGGTCCGAAGCGCTGATGCAGCGGGTAGGCGAGAACTACAAGAAAATCCGTAACACGTTCCGCTACATCCTGAGCAATCTGTACGATTTCGATCCGCAGAAAGACTCGGTGCCCTTCGGCGAGATGGAAGTGCTCGACCAGTACATGCTGCGGCAGACCTCCGCGTTCGCGAACGATGTCAGGAAGTCGTATGACGACTTTGCATTTCACAGGATTTATCACCGGGTGAATCATTTCTGCATCGTGGACTTGAGCGCGTTTTACTTCGATGTGCTCAAAGACCGCTTCTACATTTCCGCTCCCAAGTCGCTCGGCCGGCGTTCGGCGCAGACTGCGGTCTGGCGGATTGGAGAGGCACTGGCGCGTTTGCTGGCGCCGATCCTGACGTTCATGTCGGAGGAGATCTGGGAGCATCTGCCGAAGATTGCGAGCCGGGAAGAGAGCGTGCACCTGGCGATGTTTCCGGCGACGTCCGACATCCTGGGCGCGGGCGCTACCCCGCACAGCGAACAACAGGATCAGGATTGGGCGGCCTTGCGGTCAGTGCGTGACGAAGTCCTGAAGGCGCTCGAAGAGGCACGCAACCAGAAACTCATCGGAACGGGACTCGAGGCGCAGGTCGCAATCACGGCGGCGGATCCGATGTTCTCGCTCTTGAAACGTTACGAGGGAGAATTGCGGTATCTGTTCATCGTTTCGGCGGCGAGCGTTGTGCAAGGTTCGGGCAATGGCAGCAGCGGAGTCCAAGTCGCAGTGAAAAAGGCCGACGGCACGAAGTGCGAGCGCTGCTGGAACTACTCGACTCGGGTTGGTGAGGATAAGACCTATCCGACCGCGTGCGAGCGCTGTAGCGCCGTGCTAAATGTGATTGATGTGGGGACAGGTCTCTGACCTGTCCCGGCCCGCAGGGCCGCCATTTTTTATTGCACAGTAAAAAACTGCTGAGCATGGCTCGGCATGGACAGGTCAGAGACCTGTCCCCACGTTTTAGTTGAGTGTCTAAGACAGGGGTTCTGCTGTTCATGCGTAAGTATCATTTTCTGATTGCGGTGATCGTGATTGCGTTGGATCGCGTCACCAAAATAACGATCGCTCGCCGGTTGTCGTTTCACGACAATATTCGAGTGATCCCAGGATTCTTCAGCATCATCCACACCGAGAACCGGGGCGCTGCATTTGGGCTCTTCGCGGACTCGCCTTCGCAATGGAAGGTCGGCGTGCTGATTCTGTTCTCGCTGATCGCGTTATCGATCGTCTCGGTGCTGCTTTGGAAGACGAGCCACCGGTTCACGACCACCGGCATTGGTCTCTCGCTGATTCTAGGCGGCGCGATCGGGAACTTGTGGGATCGCGTGGTCAGCGGGCACGTCGTGGATTTTCTGCTGCTCTATGTCGGGCAGCATCAGTGGCCGGCCTTCAACGTGGCGGACAGTGCGATTGTGGTGGGCGCGGTGCTGCTGGTGATTGAGATTTTGTTTGCAAAGCCAACGACGCATACGACGGTGTGAGACCAAACTCCGCCAAGCACCTGCGTAAGCGAAGATAGGACGGGGCGCTGGCCTACGGCGTGCCGTACAGCCGCTGATACAGCGTTTCATTCCGCAAGATTGCCTGCACGTACTCGCGAGTCTCCGTAAACGGTATGGACTCCACGAATTCCTGTGGATCGCGGTAGTGTCCTTGTCCGAGCCAGTCGCCGACGCGGTCGCTGCCGGCGTTGTAGGCGGCGAGGGCGTATTCGAGTTGTCCGCCGTACTTGTCGACCATGGATTTGAAGTAGCGAGTCCCGAGTTGCATATTGACGGACGGCGTGTAGAGTTGGCTCGGGTTATAGCCTTTCAGCTTGATTTCTTTTGCGACGTGCTTGCCGACGCTGGGAAGCAATTGCATCAGTCCAACGGCGTTGGCCCGTGACACGGCCATCGGATTGAATTCCGACTCCTGCCGGATCAGCGAAGCGACGAGGTAGGGACTGAGTCCGTTCTGCTGCGAGTATTTACGGAGATCGGTCCAATACGGTTTGGGAAAGAGTCCGTCCCAATAGGCACGTGGCAGTTCCGGTACGTCGACGGCAAAATAGTTAGGCTTGGCGCGCTTGAGAGTCTGAATGGCGCGGTTGTACTGGCCGCCATCCTGATAGATGCGGACGGTTTCGGACAGTGCCCACGATCCGCCGTCTTCGAGAGCGGCAGCCTGCAACTCGCGGACAGCAAGGTCTGCTAACGCGCCGTTCGAAAGCAATCGCGCACGCTGCAAACGGAGGTTCTCTTCAGGTGGCTCGCTGTCAGCGACCTTATCTTTTTGCGAAAGCGGAGGCACCCGGTCCAATAGAGCGTAATGATGCGCGACGTCGGCGCTTGCAGCCGGAAGATTCTTCAGACGCTGGCGGCCTAGTTCGGCGTAGTAGTAATTCAGAAAGCGCGACGTCAGCTTCTGGTAAAACGCTCTGGCCATAGCCGCGTCGCCATCTTCTTCGGCAACACGCGCGCGCCAGTAGAGCGCGGCCGGCACTTCATTGGAATCGGGATAGAGCGCGATCTGATCTTCAAATCCTTTGCGGGCTTCGTCGGCGCGGCCTTGCCGGAAACAGAGCCACGCGGTCTTCCAGTGCGCATAGCTGGCGCGAGGGGCGCTCGGAAAACGTTGTTGCAGTTCGCGGAAATGATCGATGGCGCGGTCGTAGTCGCGCTTGAGCAGATACATGTTCGCGGCTGAGAGCAGAGCTTGTTCCAGCCATGGGCTGGTGGGCCCGAACTGGCGAAGTTGCGCGAGGGAGCGCTGCACATCTTCGTCATCATTGCTGGAGCGGGCCGTTTCGTTGACCAGATACAGTCGCTGCGCTTCAGCATCTCCGGTTTGCGGTCCCATCGCGGTCAGGACCTGGCGGGCCTCGCGGCTCCGGTCATTCTTCAATAGAGAGCTGGCCAAAGCGAGTTGCAGGACAGGGCGTTCGGCTGGAGTCACTTCATCGAGCAGATCGCGGTACTCGTTGGCGGCGTCACTGTAGCGGCGCGCTTTGAACAAAAGGTCGGCACGAGTGCGGCGCTCGGTGAGGGTTCCGGTAATTTTCAGCTTGCGCAGTTCTGCTCCGGCGGCGTCGGACTCCGCACTCACCGGCAGGTTGTAGTAGACGTTGCGGAATGCGGTCGAAGCTTTTTCTTGCTGACCCAAGGTGGCGTAAGCTCGCCCGATGGCCAGTTCTAGATCGCTGCGCACCGGCTCACGGTCTTTTTCCAGTAAGGTGGCCGCTTCCTGCGCCCGGTTTTCTTTCATCAGCGCACTGGCGTAGACGAGATGCACGTCACGGGTGAGAAGAGAGTCAGAGAAATTTTTATTGAAATCGGCCAGAGTGGAAAGCGCTTCCGCGGTGTGTCCAGTCTCAAGGTAGGCGTCGCCCAGGTAGTAGGCCACGTAGTCGCCCAGTTCACTGGCGCCGGATTTCGAACGGTTCAGCGGATCAATCGCTCTCCCGTAGTCATGATCGAGCGAGCGAGCGTAGCCGACCACCAGCCAGGCTAAGGCGCCCGCGTCTTCCTTAGCGTGCTGGCGGGCGTAGGTTTCAACTCCGGCATAAGCGGCGGGAGTGCGGTCCTGCAACAGCTGTTGGGCCATCGGACGCAGGCTCGCGGAAGCAACAAAGGCTCGCTTCACGCGGCGGACCCTCGGAGATGCTTCTTTTCTCCTCTTCTTGCTCTTTACAGACTTGCTGGTTGCTGACGTTTTTTTCTTCGCGCTGGCAGCGGAAGTCTTGCGCGCTGAGGAGGTACTCTGCGCCATGCCTGCATCGGGCAAAATTAGGGAAAGGAAGAGAGAGACTACCAGCAACCTGCCAAGCGCACTACGCAATGGAACCCTACCTAATGCCGGAAATTCGCGCCCATGATGGAGACGTCGTCTTCGGCGAGACTTCTTACCAGTTCATGTTGAAAGTAATCGCCGGAAGCCGCAACTGTATTCCCGTAACGTTTCTGGTACGTGCCGCGGCTTTTCTCAATCGCTTCCTTCAGACGATCGTAAAGATCTTTGTGTTTCCGGCCTTCCGTGACCTTCGCCTGATTATAGAGTTTGACTTCGTCCACGAGCAGGCGCGCGAAGCGCTGGGCCTTGCGATGTACGTCCTGATCCTCGGATGAGCCTGCCGGAGCGGGCGACGATTCAGGCGCGGCTTCCGTGGCAACCGCCACGGCGGGCACCAATTCCTCGACTACAACTGGTTCGGCCTCGGCCACCGCGCTCATCACCGCTGCAGGTGCGGGCGCTTCCGCGGATGCGGAAGCAGCGGCTGCCATTGCGTGCGTCGGAGAGTGGGATGCGAACGGATCATTGAATGCAGGCGCCGCTTCGGCCATGGGCGCAGGCCGGCTCTCGCCACGTTCAGCCGCCGGTTCCTTGTGGGCCAGCTTCCGCAATGAAGTCACTTCGAGCCAGGCGCTGGTCGAAAGGACGAGCAATTCGAGCGAACCGGCGTCGAGATGGCCGGTCTCGGTACCTGCGTCGGCATATACGAGCGCTGCCACTTTATCTTTCAAGACGAGCGGCAACAATCGCGCTTCCCCGCTGGCCGGAGCGCCAAAATCCTGTGCGAAACGCGCATCGAGATCTGCAGTGGGAGCGGAAACTGGCGCGCGGTCGCCGATCGCGCTTACAACGGAGGCAGCGTGCGCATCGAGCGCAAAATCCTTGATGCCATCATTGTTGCTGAAGCCGCGCCCTTGCCATCCAGACGCGTTGTTGCCTTTCACCACAAACAGCGCCACGCGGGAAGCGTAGTTCGCGCAGCTGTCGAGCAGCGCTTTCAGAATTTCTTTCTGGGAAGTGCCGAGCTGGATTTCGGTGACAGCGCGCGCGAGATCCGCGGAGTTCGCACCGGCAGGAGCGGACTCTGGCTCGGGCTGAGAAGCAATTTCAGCCATCACCTGACGTACGATTTCCGTTCGCAGTTGGACAGCATGGCTCTCCAGTGACTGAGTAACCACCCGCTCCACGATCGGCTGCATCCAACTGCGGTCCGTCATTCACACTCCGGATAATCTTGCTGATGGCCCAACGATGCCTTCTAACTCATGATTATAAGCCACTTGCAGGTATTTCCGGGACACCATAGTACGTGTTCTCCCGGTTACCAGCGTGCCATGGAACCAATCCCATTAATGAGACTCAGGGTCGCAAAGCCGGGCCGCATCCCAAAAAGGCACGTTAAACGGTACAATAGCACTCTGGTATTGCGTCGCGCAGCGCTAAAAACTGCATCGAGTTACGAATGAGTGCCATCCAACCCAATATAACGGAGCCCCTCAGTGAAGAACTGACACTGGTACGGGCCGCGAAGCAGGGCGACGATAAAGCGTTCGAAGAATTGGTGCGGCGATACGATCGCAACGTTTTTCGAATCGCACAGCACATTACGCAGAATCGCGAGGACGCGGAAGATGTAGTGCAGGACGCGTTTCTCAAGGCGTATGGCAATCTGCAGCAGTTCCAGGAGCAGTCGAAGTTTTACACCTGGCTGGTCCGGATTGCCGTTAACGAAGCGCTGATGAAGTTGCGCCGGAGGAAACCGGAACGCACGGTTTCCCTCGACGAAGAAATCAAGACCGAGGATGATTCGGTTCCGCGCGAGGTTGCGGATTGGAGTCCCAATCCGGAGCAGATGTATAACCAAGCGGAATTGAGAGACATCCTGACGCGCACGATCCAGGGATTGCCGCCGGGGTTTCGAACGGTGTTTGTGCTCCGGGATGTGGAAGGTTTATCCACCGAAGAAACGGCGCAAGCTTTGGAGTTAAGCATACCGGCAGTGAAATCGCGCCTGCTGCGGGCACGCTTGCAACTGCGCGAACGGCTCAGCCGGTTTTTTCAGAAACGGGCGAGCGGAGACAGCGACCAGTGAAGTGCACTGAATTCCTTAAGGAACTGACTAACTACCTCGACGGCGCGATCGATGCGCGTACCAAGTCCGATCTCGAGGATCACTTGGCGTGGTGCCATAACTGTTACGTGGTTTGCGACACCACCCGCAAAACGATTGAGATCTATCGCGACTCCGAGCTCTATCCGCTACCGGAAGATCTGCGTGGACGTTTGCGTTCGGCGATCATGTCGAAGTGCACCGCGAGCAAGAAGTCTGATCCTCAGACCAGCTGACACGCAATTTCCCCCACCTCCCCCAAGCCCTTGATTCTTGGCAGCTAAGTGTACTCATCAGGTACGCAGGGCCACGAACGAACCTTTTCAGCCCATTTTGAATCTAAGATTATGAAGCAGTAACCGCCCAAAAGAGCGAGGTGTGCAGCGCTGAGGCGGCCCCGTGGTAGGGAGGCAACAATGTTTTCCAAGTTGATGGACGCGATGTTTGGCTGCTGGCATTCCCACTATAGTTTTCCGATGACGGTGCGTGCTTCGCGTCGCAATCAGAGCACTGCGAAAGTAGGCACGTACGTCGTGTGTCTCGATTGCGGCAAGGAACTCGCCTACGACTGGAAGGAAATGCGCGTGATGGAAGGCACTCCGCAAGCAGCATCTCGATCCCTCGTGATCAAAGAAGCCGCCTAAGATCAGATTTTCTCCTGGAAGAAGCCGCGACTCGGGTCGCGGCTTTTTTTTGTCCGCATCAAGGGGCAGTGCCTTCTCTTCGGCGATTCGATCGGGCCATGCCCTCATGCACAAAAAAAATGTGCGCCTTTGGGGTGCGCGGGCGGATAATGGGGCGAGCTGAATCGCGGATCCTGTTCGAGGATCTGATTTCTAGTTTCTCTCCAGATGATTCGGCCCGGAGGTATCTATGCCTCTTTCCAAGCTTCGCGAATTCCTTGACCAAAACAATATTAAATATCTGGTAATTTCCCACTCGGTTGCGTACACGGCGCAGGGCATCGCGGCGATGGCGCACATCCCTGGAAAAGAACTGGCGAAAACGGTCATGGTGCTGGTGGACGGACGACTGGCAATGGCGGTTGTGCCCGCTTCCTCCCGTGTTGATCTTGCGAGGTTGACCCGGTATCTGGGAGCGGACGTAGTGGAACTAGCGTCGGAAACCGAATTTCGCGACCGCTTTCCGGATTGCGAGACCGGAGCCATGCCACCTTTCGGCAATCTCTACGGCATGGCCGTGTTCGCGGACGAAAGCCTGACTCATGACAAGGAGATCGCCTTCAACGCCGGATCTCATCGGGAACTGGTGCGGATGAGCTTTTCCGATTTCCAGCGCCTCGTAAATCCCGCTTTGATGCCGTTGGCATTGGCGCGAGCCAGAGCTTACGCCGTCTGAGCGAGGTCCGGCGGGCCGGTTTCCCGGGCACGGATAGCAAGGAAATGCGTCTCAGGGAAAGTTCTTTTCATTTTTCATCCAAACTTCACAAATCACTGTGTTAGATTCAATTTCCTACAGTCAATTTTGACTTCCCGGAGGAAAATGAATTGGGCAAAGACATGGTCCCCAAGCGGATCTTTTTCACCAAAGGTGTGGGAAAGCACCGCGAGCGGCTGACGTCTTTTGAGCTCGCCCTGCGCGATGCCGGCATTGCCGCGCAAAATCTGGTGCGTGTCTCTTCGATCTTTCCGCCTAACTGCAAGCTGGTACCGCGCTCCCAGGGACTGAAATACCTACACCCCGGAGAAGTTGTGTTCGCGGTGGTCGCCGAAAATTCCACCCATGAACCGCACCGTCTGCTGGCCTCGTCGATCGGCGTCGCCATTCCCGCCGACCGCAACACCTACGGCTATCTGAGCGAACATCATTCATTCGGCGAAACGGAAGACTCCGCCGGAGATTACGCTGAAGAACTCGCTGCTGAAATGCTGGCGACTACGCTCAACGTCGAGTTCGATTCCGACCGGTCGTGGGACGAGAAGAAGGAGATCTACCGGATTTCCAACAAAATCGTTCGCACGGCTAACGTCACGCAGTCGGCGGTCGGTGACAAACGCGGATTGTGGACGACGGTCATCGCGTCCGCGGTTTTGATCTTCGACTAAACCAGTGGATCCACGGCACGGCGCCGAATCTCCATTGAGTTCGTGAGAATGGGTGAGTCCATCTGCCAGTTTTGAGTATCGGTACGGGCCCTGGTTGATCCGGAAGAGTCTTCAGGAGGCTCTTCCGCATAGGAGAACGCCCATGTCACGCACCTTTGTTTTGTCGGTGTCTTTTGCTTTTCTCGCCTTGCTGGGTGCGGCGACAATCAACTGCGGCGGCTCTTCAAGTTCCGGCGGAGGAAATGGCGGAGGTCCTTTCGATGTCGTGGGGGACTGGCAACTCGTCTTCTCTTCCAATGTCGGTGATACCGCATTCGCCTTTGGAGCGATCAATTCCTCCGGATTGGGCGCATTCCTGGACTTCTCGGGAAATATCGTGACTCTACCCAAGGTCACCGGCGTGAAGTCGTTTTCCGGAAACTTGACCGCGTATGCCGTGAATCCGAACTTCTTCTCCAATGGCACTCCGCTCGAGACCGATCCCGCGCAGGGCAACGTGAACTCCGCCACGTCGATCACCGGCACGTTTACAAGCGGCACGAATCCGGCCGGCACTTTTGCCGCTGGCCCCTATTTCGCCATCACTGGCGCCCCTGTCGCTCTTTCGGGAGCGATGAATGGGAAAGAACTGGGCTTCGTGAACACCTTGCTCCTTACCTTCAACTCGAATGGGACTTTCAGCGGAGGTGATAACTTCGGCTGCAGCGTTGGCGGGACGATCGCGCAGGAGAAATCCAGCGATGTTTTTGACGTAACCTTCTCGAATGTATCCGG
Source organism: Acidobacteriota bacterium (assembly GCA_016196065.1). Lineage (NCBI taxonomy): Bacteria > Pseudomonadati > Acidobacteriota > Acidobacteriota bacterium. Next base: position 193,190 of record JACPYL010000008.1, read on the forward strand.
CGCTTGCACGACCGACACGCGCACCGGCATTGCCTTTGAAAGCAAGACGGATTTTTTCAATGTGAACGCCGGCGCGGACGCCACCTATTTCTACATGATCCTGCTAACATCCCAATTGACCAACGTGCGCCCGGGTGTGATCGTAATTTACCAATAGAGGGCGGACGATCGACCTTCCCTCCTGCGCAACAGTCACGGCTTACCCGATGTTGTGTGATGGGCACCATTGTTAAGAGCACCCAACATTTTCGAAACATTCTCCGTTGTCTAGTGAGTCCGCAATTCCGTAAAGTCATCGCAGGTGTCTATGAATTTCGGTTTTTGAAACCCCTCCCACCCGAGAAACTCCCAGCCTTCCTTGTAAATCTGTGATGGCCATCCCTTTGCGTTGTAACTAGTAGCCCAATCGCGGCCTGCACGGCAGTTCATGACAAAAAACAGAGCTGACGTGATGTCAATCAAAAGGAGAATGTTATGGAGAGTATCCGAAGCGTCCAGTGGCGGCTGGGAACAATTTTTGTACTCTTGTTGTGCGCGTGCACTGCCATCGCACAAACGCAATTTGGAACGATCACGGGACGAGTCACGGACAAGACGGGAGCGGTTATCGGCGATGCAGTCGTGACCCTAACCGATACTTCGACTCAAACCAGCAAAGAGGTCAAGACCGGTGCAGATGGAAGCTTCACCTTCGCAGCCGTCGTTCCATCCAATTACAAGCTGAATGTAGCGAAAGAAGGATTTGGCGGGTTCCAGAAAACATTCGCCGTCACTCCAGCTGATCGCCTGACCGAAGACGTTTCGTTGGCGGTGGGCGGTTCGCAGACAACCGTCACGGTTGAGGCCAATACTGTTCAGGTCAACACGACCACTGGAGACGTCTCGCACTCCATTACCACCAGCGACCTGCAGAACATGCCGCTGCTCACCAAGAACCCGTATGCTCTGATCGGCCTTGCCGCCGGCGCAACCGATACCGCGTCCGCGAACGGCGACACTCGCGGTCAGGGCTTCGCGGTGAACGGACAGCGCACCTCATCGGTCAACTACCTCCTGGATGGCGCCGAGAACAATGAGTCGTATATCACCGGCCCGGCTGCACTTGTACCGAACGATTCGGTGCAGGAACTGAAAGTTCAGGGCAGCAACATGACGGCGGAATTTGGCCGCAACGCAGCGGTCGCCAACGTCGTCACCAAGTCGGGGACGAACCAGTTCCACGGTTCCGGATCCGAGTACTATCGCGGCGCAGCTCTCACTGCCAATACTGTACAGAACAAGGCCAACGACGTTGGCAAACCGAATTTCGTCCGAAACGATTTCACATTCGCCGGCGGCGGCCCTCTTATCAAAGACAAGACTTTCTTCTATGCTGCGATTGAAGGCGTTCGCGTTCGCTCCTCCGGGCAAAATTTCTGGTGGGTACCGACACCGGAATTCATGGCGAATACCGCCCCGAACATGGCGAATTACCTGACGGTAGGCGGATTGCCCACCGCCAGCACCACCAATGTCATCAACTCACTCCAATTTAGGAACCTGAATTCGATCGACACCAATGGCGACGGAATTATTGAGGATGACGAACGAATTCCGGCGTTGACCAATGCGAATACAGGCGCCGTGATCGGTGATGACGTTCCCCTGTTTGGACAAGTGGTCAGCACCGCGCCGATCGATGCTGGCGGCGGCAATGCGCAGAACACTTGGAATGCTCTGGGGAAGGTTGACCATCGTTTCACAACCAATACCCAGATGAGCTTCCGCTTCGCGTTTACCGACAACAAGTTTCCGGTAGGTTTCAACGATAGTCCCTACAACGACTTTCGAACCGCCAACTTCTTCACTAGTTCGAACTATTCCACGTCGTTGACACACACTTTCTCGCCCCGGATGATCAGCGAAAGCCACCTGACCTTCAGCCGGACCGAACCAGAAACGCCGAATGGAACTGGCAGTCCGCTCATTCCCTGTATTCAGTTCGGTAACCGGAACGCCACGCCGGACGGAAAGCCCATCGTGTTTCCTGGCTACATTCCGACCATTTGCAACGTCGGCAGCGTACGGGCTGGTGGACCGCAGAACACGATTTCGGCAGGCACCGGCTTCACCCTTTCGAGGGGTAACCACACCTTCAAATGGGGCGGATACTTCAGCCACCTCCGCGACAACCACACCTTCGCCGCCTTCGAGAATGGCAACGGCACCATCGCCGATCCGCAGAACCTTCTCAACGGCATTGTTGACACTCGCTTTTCCGTCGCGTTTGATCCGAAGGGAAAGGTTCCCGGCGACCTTTACGACCCGTCGGTTGACGGGCCGTTCGTCGCTCCGAACTTCACGCGCCACTATCGCTACAACGAAGTGTCGTTCTATGGGGAAGACTCCTTCCGCATTACTCCCCGCTTCACGCTGACGGCAGGCCTGCGATGGGAATATTTCGGCGTACTGCACAGTCCGAACGCGGAGAGATCGCTGGATGCCAACTTCGTGCTCGACGCGGTGGGCCAACCCAAGTCAGCGAACCCTTCGAAAACCGTCTTTGAGCAGATCCGGGACGGCCGCTTCCAGCGAACCAATAATCTGTTCAACCAGGACTGGAATAATTTTGGTCCGCGCCTCGGCTTTGCCTGGGACGTCTTCGGCAACGGCGGCACTTCGGTCCGCGGCGGCTACGGGATGTTCTTCGACAAAAATTTCGGCAACGCACTGTTCAATGTGATTCAGAATCCGCCGAACTACAATGTGGCGGCGCTTTCTGGATTCAATGCCGCTGTGGACGTCAACGAATACGCATTGCTCACGAACATCGTTGGCCCCGGCGCGGCGCCGGTTGGCGGTTCGGCCCGCATGCTCGACCAGAAAATGGTGACGGCCTACAACCAGCAGTGGAATATTGGAGTGGAGCATGACATCCTGCACAAGGGACTGATCGCTTCCGTCACCTACGTTGGCAACAAGGGCGACAAACTCTATGCGTTGAACAACCTTAACCAGCGCGGTTCCTGCATTCTGGCACCCGAGGGCTCGTTGCCAGACTGTAACGCAGCCGGCGGACGCACCGGACGGCTGAACCAGACCGGAGTCACCGGCCTGAATCGCCGTGGGAACGAAGCCTTCTCCCGGTACAACAGCATGCGTGCTGAGTTGAAGACTCGCGCCATTCACGGCGTCACGCTCGACACCTCCTACACGCTGGCTCATTGGAAGGACAACGTCAGTTCCTTCTTCGGGGACGCCACCTTCGACGGAAACTTTGGCTTTGGATTCCGCGATCCGTTTAATCCCAAGTTGGACTACTCGGATTCCTCCAACGACATCCGGCACCGTTTTGTCCTGGCTTACACCTGGGCGATTCCGGTGGGGAACAACATGAGCGGCATCGCCAAGAAGATCGTCGCCGACTGGTCGTTAAGCGGCGTCTATTCTGCCCAAACCGGTGGCGCCTTCTCCGTGTATGACGCGTCGGGCTTATTCGACAGCCAGTGCTCGGAAAGCGGCACCAACTACTGTTATCCGCTTGATGGACCAACGCCCAAGGCGCACGTAGTGAACGCTGGCCCGAACACGTTCAACTACTACGACTTGTCCGGGTACAAACCGCAGAACGCAAACTGCCTCGTCGATGGCGATCCCAACAACGTGGACCTGGCTTGCACCGCCGCACTCTATTTGCAAGATCCGACCGCCCTGGCAAAACGCAACGTTCTTCGTTTGCCTGGCGTTTGGAACTTTGACGCGGCGTTGGCCAAGAGGTTCAGTATCGGCGAGAAGATCGGGCTCGAACTGCACCTCGAAGCGTTGAACATATTAAATCACTCGAACTTCTACGGGAACCCGGCGACGAATGATATCGCCAACGGGTTCTTCCAGGTGACCCGTGGCGTACTCCCGGTCGCGGCCGGGACGGCGCCCGCTCAGGGGACGATTGTGGAACGCCGTGCCCTGCAGTTGGGGGCGAAAATCACCTTCTAACCCAGAACGTTTCTTTCACAAGGGGAGCCTCGGCTCCCCTTTTTTCATGCAACCCGTTCGCGGATTGGCGCCTCCTTAATGTGAACGCAGGAGGAAACAACATGATCCGCAAACTTAGTTCGGGAAAATTCCGGTTGTATTCAAGAAAGAAAGATCCGAAGACGGTCAAGCGCCGCAATCTTGGAACGTTCGGCAACCGACCGGCGGCGGAGAAGCACGAGAGGGCGGTGCAATACTTCAAGAGGGCGGGATAGATTCTCGCAGCGGCTGAAGCCGCATCTTTGATTGGGACAAGGAGCGCGGCCAGAAGCCCGCCTCTCAAAGGAACGTCAAGGCCAGGCCCCGCTTAGGCAAGGGTCCCACGGCAGCGAGCGGAGACATCTATAGCCAGCGAAAATCCCCCTCCCCATCTGGTTTAGCGCTTCTTTCCGGAAGCTTTCCCCTTACCCAATCTTTCTAATACTGCCGTCACGATCATCGGAAGACCGACCGTCGCATCGACGAATACTTCGCCGAACTTGCCGCCTTCGGCGGGGGGAACAAATTTTCCCCACGATACCGCTTCGCTATAAGGGCTGCCCGACAGGCCTCCCCAGTGCACCGGTTCGGGACAGATGCGCAAGCCATAGTGGTAGCGCTTCAAGGGCAGATCTTCCCCGCCCCGGCGATGGCGCAATTCGATGAAGGGACCGAATTGTTGCGACCAGTTGCGCGGCACGCCGCCGCCGATGGTGAATATTCCCAGGCGTTTTTGGGCGAGCAGCGTAGCGGCAAAGTGCTCCAGATCTTCGAACGGATCAAAACGGAAACGTGCCTTGCCCTGTTTATCGCGCTCGCGATTGGTGAGAGCGTAGTCCAGTCCAAGTTCGGAATCGGAGAATGCCGGCACGAATACCGGGACATTCTGTTCATACGCCGACTTCAAGATTCCGCGCTGGCCTTTGGCCGTCTTTGCGAGATATTTCCCGATTGCGCGATTCAGCTTGTAGGAGCACATGATTTCATCGGAATCCCAATCGGAGAAGACCGCGTGCATGACCCGTTCGACGTCGTCGAGATTCTGCTCGGGTTCAAGCGTGTCATAGACGCGGTTGTAGCCGGCTTCATAAAGTTCTTCGTCACTGAATTCAGGATTGTGGCGGAAATGAGCGCGCCCGGTGGCCTCGACGAGTCCGTGCGCCATGAGGGCGCCGGTAGAAACAATGGCGTTGACGATCCCGCGGTCGATCAGCTCAGAAATGATCAGGCCCTGCTTGGCGACAGTCATCGCGCCCGCCAGCGTCATCACAACAAAACAATCCTTGTCGCGAGCCATTGCTTCGAGAACGTCGGCCGCTTCGCCCAATTGGCGTCCAGTGAACGCGGTCTTCGCCATGGCGCGGACCAGGTCGTCCACGGTGTGAATCTTCTGGGGATCGAGAGGCTCCAGGGGGATCAGCCGATCCTGCACAGGATCGTGCAGCTTGCGGTCAATACCGGCGCCTTCCTGATGATGGCCGTGCTTCGAGTCGTTTTTGTGCTTCAAGAATCCAACCTCCGTATGAGTAAACAAAATTGATCGGAAGAAACAATTTACTAGAAGTCGCGGGAAGATGCCGAGCCCATTGACGCCGCGTTCACATCAGGATCGCGAGCTTTGATATCCTGCCTATTCAAGTCTAATAAAGCGGGGCATCCCCTTGGAGAAATCATTGCCCGATAAATTCACTGTCGCGCTAGTCCAGATGTCGTGCGGCCCGGAGCCTGCCGACAACATGGCGAAGGCGCTTGATCGAGTAGCGGAAGCAGCCAGGCGTGGTGCGCATGTCGTCTGCCTGCCCGAGCTTTTTCAGACGCAATATTTCTGCCAGCGCGAGGAAGCGGGACTTTTCGATCTTGCCGAGCCGATTCCTGGGCCGGGCACAGAAAAGCTCGCCGCAGCGGCGCGGCAAAATAAAGTAGTGCTGGTCGCTTCCCTGTTCGAGAAGCGCGCTCCCGGGCTGTATCACAATACGGCAGCGATTTTCGAGAATGACGGCTCGTTGCGGGGCATCTATCGCAAGATGCATATTCCGGACGATCCGCTTTATTACGAAAAATTCTATTTCACTCCCGGCGATCTGGGATTCAAGGCGTTTGACACCTCGGCTGGCAAGATCGGGACGCTCGTTTGTTGGGACCAGTGGTATCCAGAAGGCGCGCGGCTCACGGCGCTGCAGGGCGCAAGCATTCTGTTTTATCCGACCGCCATTGGATGGCATCCGGACGAGAAGGCGGAGTTCGGAATCGCGCAGCATGATGCCTGGAAGACGATCCAGCGCGCGCATGCGATTGCGAACGGCGTGTATGTTGGAGTGGTCAATCGCGTGGGATTCGAAACCGGCAACATTCGCGGCAAGTCCGCGCCCGGCAAGGGGCTTGAATTCTGGGGCGGATCGTTCTTGTGCGATCCATTCGGAAGAGTGCTCGCGGAAGGTTCGCATGACAAAGAAGAAATTTTGCTGGGTGAAGTGGACCTGCGGCACCTGGAAGAAGTCCGCCGCAACTGGCCGTTCCTGCGGGACCGGCGCATCGATGCATATGCCCCGATCACAAGCCGCATGCTGGATGGGAAGTAGGATGGAAATCAATCGATTTGTCGGCACTCTATTTCGAACTGTCATCTTGAGCGGAGCGAAGGACCTGATTTCTTTTCGTTCGTCGGGACAGCAGGTCCTTCGCTCCGCTCAGGATGACATTGTTGTAGTGGAATGTGGTTTAGACACAGGTGGCATCCGCTCATGACCCCCCGCCCTCGCAAACCGCCCTCCGCCCTCGGCTATCGCATGCCCGCCGAGTGGGAGCCGCATGAATCCACGTGGCTGGCCTGGCCTCATTTTCGGGATGACTGGCCGGGCAAGTTTGAACCCATCCAGTGGGTGTACGCAGAGATAATCCGCAACCTGGCCCGGCATGAATGCGTCGACCTGGTCGTGAATAGTGCAAAAGCCGAGCGGCAGGCGCGCGCGGTGCTGGAGAAAGCCGATGCTCTTTCCGACAACGTTCGCTTTCACCTGTGGCGTACCGATCGTGTGTGGACACGCGATTCGGGCTGCATTTTCCTTCAGAAAGATTCGGACGACAGCAAGGCTGCGACGCTTGCGCTGAATTTCGAATTCAACGCGTGGGCGAAGTATCCGAATTACAAGTTCGATGCGAAGATGGGCGCTCGCATGGCGAAGACCTCGGGCGCGCGCGTGGTGCAGCCCTTCTCTGGAGACCATCGCGTTGTGCTCGAAGGTGGATCAATTGATGTCAACGGCTCCGGAACGCTGCTGACGACGGAAGAGTGCCTGCTCTCGAAGGTGCAAGAACGAAATCCGCCGATGGACCGCATGGCCTACGAGCAAATGTTTGCCGACTACTTTGGAGTGCAGACGGTGATCTGGCTCGGCGAGGGCATCGCAGGCGACGACACGCACGGGCACGTAGACGACATCACGCGCTTCGTCGCACGCGACCGGGTCGTCACGATGGTAGAGGCCAACGCGCAGGACGACAACTACGCGACGCTCCAGGCAAATCTTGGTCGCCTGCGCGCAGCGCGCACCGCGGATGGGACCAAGTTCGACGTGGTTGAGCTTCCGATGCCGCGTCCAGTGATCTTCGAAGACCGTCGTCTACCAGCAAGCTACGCCAACTTCTACATCGCGAATGGAGCGGTACTGGTGCCGGTCTTTAACGATCCCAATGACCGGGTGGCGTTGAATACGCTGGCTGAGTTATTCCCCACCAGCGAAATTGTCCCCATTTATTCTGGCGACCTGATCTGGGGATTTGGGGCGCTGCACTGCATGACGCAGCAACAACCGGCGGTCAGCGCCTAGTCCAGAGTGTGATCGAATGATGGTTGCCTTAAGAGCGGTACTCGCAGTGGCTGTTCTCTTTTCCTGTATTGGTTGCAGGGATGAAAGCATCTCGGATCGTCTTGCTTCTCAGGTCGGGTCAAAAGCGAGCAGTTTGGATATGGGAAAGATTGCAGCTTTTAACTGGGATCAACTGTTCATATTTAGCCCTTACGCTTTTCCCCAAGGCATCTGCGACACAATCAGGTTGTCGCCCTCCGAGTGTTCTGCGGCACACTTCAGCGACGTCGACGAGGGAGACTTCTTGCTTGTATTCATGCATGGACGCGAGATCGTACGCCGTGAGTTGGTACGCCGATTGATTGGCGATTTCGACGCTGCTTGCTGCTGGAAAGCATGGCGCCGAACTGATGCGGTGTTCACGATAAACCGAACATCGTCAGGCGTCTATTTCTTGTGTTCCAAGTAGATACGCCCTGAGCCTCAGGATTCACTCCCGTCTGAATTAAGAAGCACTTCATTTACACTACCCCTGTGAACGCGGAAACCATCGCCGTGGGCTCGGAGATGCTGACGCCGCATCGTCAGGATACGAACTCGCTCTACCTCACGGAAAAGCTGAACGAGTTGGGCGTCGAGGTGCGTCACAAATGCGTGGTCGGCGACAACAGTGACGATCTGGCGGCGGCGGCGAAGTTGGCCATGCGGCGCTCGGACATCATCATTCTGATTGGCGGGCTTGGTCCAACGGAGGACGATCTCACGCGCGAGGCGGTGGCGGAAGCGCTGAATCTGCAGTTGCGGCGCGATCCGGAAATTCTCGTCAAGTTGGAAGAACGTTTTGCCAATCGGGGATGGAAGATGTCCCCTAACAATGCCAAGCAGGCAGACGTGATCACGGGCGCAGTGGTGCTGCCGAATCCGAATGGGTCGGCGCCCGGACAGTGGATCAGCGGGAAATACGATGGCCAGGAACGGATTGTCATCCTCCTACCCGGTCCGCCGAATGAATTGAAGGGGCTGTATGAAGGCGAGTGTATTGCGCGGTTGAAGGCTCGCGTACCGCAGCAGTTCATCGCCATGCGCGAATTGAAGATTGCCCTCCTGCCGGAATCACAGGTCGACGCGAAGGTCGCTCCCATCTACAAAACGTTCACAGATGTCCAGACCACAATCCTCGCAGGCTCTGGCGAAATTCAGCTGCATCTGCGTTGCCGCAAGGAATCGCAGGAGGAAGCCGAAGCGCGCGTCGAGGAGTTGGCCGAAAAGATCGACGAGGAGATGGGCGACACAATTTTTTCCCGCAAGGGAGAAAGCCTGGAGCAAATCGTCAGCTACCTGCTGCAGATGCGCGGCATGACTCTGGCGGTCGCCGAATCCTGCACGGGCGGATTATTGGCGCAGCGGATCACCGGGCTGAGCGGAAGTTCGCGCTATTTTCTCGGCGGCGCGGTGGTCTACTCCAACGAATTAAAGACGCAGTTTGCGAATGTCCCCAAGGCCTTGATCGCCAAGCATGGAGCGGTCAGCCGCGAGGTCGCCAAGGCGCTGGCGGAGGGGATCCGCCAACGGTGCCTTTCGAGCTACGGAATTGGTATTACGGGCGTGGCCGGCCCGACGGGCGGCACCGAACAGAAGCCGGTTGGCCTGGTCTACGTGGCCCTGGCGGGGGAAGAAGGGACGCAGGTCGTTGAGCGGAACTTCCCTGGCGACCGCAAGCGCGTGCGCTGGTATGCCTCGCAACAGGCGCTGGAGATGATCCGGCGGGCCCTACTATAGAGACGGATTGACCATCGCGAGTCTCTGACCTAAAGTACCGGAGCGGCACCCCTTTGTATTATCGTGGTGACGCGGCCGAGCGGTATCATCGGCTGTAGAGCGGTCAATAGGCTATCCATGACCCAACAACCCGAACCACGCGTGACTGTGGACCTGCCGGTGCGGGTGTGGGGGATGACTGCGGACGGACGTCCGTTCTCGCAGCACGCGCGGGCGCAGAACATCAGTTCAGAAGGCGCTTTACTGGCAGGGATCGAAAGTGAACTGAAGGTCGGGGACATCATCGGCGTGCAGTGTGAAGAGAAGAAAACTCGCTGCACGGTGATGTGGGTGATGAACACCGGCCCCATCAAGAAAAATCAGGTTGGCATCAAGTTGCTGGCGGATCAGGATTGTCCGTGGAAAGCCTACTTGCCGATGCAAGGGACCACGGCCACGATTCTCGAGAGCAATCGGCGGAAGTGGCCCCGGCACAAGATTTCATTCCCAATTGAACTCCGCGACGAGCGCTTCAAGACGCCGATGCGGATCAGCGCTACCGATGTCAGCGGCAATGGTTGTTACGTGGAAAGCATCATGCCACTGCCGATCGGAACCGTCCTGCGCGTCGACTTCTATCTGCAGAACGAGCACATCACGATCACTGCCGTGGTGCGAACGTGCGATCCGGGCGTGGGGAACGGGATCGAATTTACCGGCGACCCCTATTCCTCAATCGCCGGCGTCGAAACGACAGGCTTCCGCTAAACCGCCAGCTGCAGATCCCTCGCTCCGCGCGGGATGACAGAATCTTAAAAAATACCGTAGCTGCACTTCACGCCGCGAAGGTGGCGTAGCGGGCGAGCAGGATGGCGCGAATCAGGCCGCCCATGGTGAATTCGCGGGCTTCAATCCCAGGCACCAATTGCAATTCTCGAAGCGTGGCCGAGGTTACCGGACCAATCGATGCGAATTGAACTTTCTTGAGCGAGCGAGCACGGGATGACCCGAGGAGTTCGGCAAAATTTCGCACCGTGGAAGAGCTGGTAAAAGTCACGATGTGTGGACGCCGTTCTGGGTCTTTCATCAGGGCACGTAAACGGATTTGCGATTTCTTCGGCACGACGGTCTCGTAGGCTTCTACAACATCGACGGTAGCGCCGGCCGAGCGAAGTTCCTCAGGAATCACATCGCGAGCGACTTTGGCGCGGACCAGCAAGACACGCTTCCCGTTTACCTTGTCGCGCAAGCCTTTCACCACGGATTCGGCAACGTATTCTTCTGGAACCATCTTCACTTTCAGGCCGCTTTTCAAGAGTGCTGCCTTGGTAGCCGGGCCGATGGCGGCGATCTGCAAATGCTTGAAATGCCGGGCGGTCAGGCGGAACTTGCGGCGGCGTTCCCACATCGCTTTCACGCCGTTGACACTGGTCAGAATCAGCCAGTCGTAGTTCTTCAAATTCCTGAGCGCCTCATCGAGTGGCTGAAAGGATTCCGGCTTGCGAATCTCGATAAATGGAATCTCGATGACACTCGCGCCGAGCGTGCGCAGGCCAGCAGAAAGTGCGCTCGCTTGATGACGAGCGCGTCCGACAAGAATTCGAGTACCGCGGAGAGGACGTTTTTCGTTCGGGGCCATGGAAACCAGTTCTCAGTTCCTAGTTCTTAGTTCTTAGTTCTTAGTTCTCAGTTCTCAGTTCTCAGTTCTCAGAAAAGGCAAAAACACTGGTAAATGGGCGTCAACAGATCTCTTTAGAAACCGGAACGCTGGTCCCGGTTTCTGGTTTTACTGAGAACTGAGAACCGGGAACTGGGAACTGCTTTACTACGGCAGTGCGAATCCGGATCCGTAGACTTCTTCCAGTATCGCATCTCCGCCACGTCGGAGAAGAGTTTCGCCGACTTCCTCACCTAACTTAACCGGATCATTGCCTGCGCGCGTCTCTCGGAGGACTTTTGTTCCGTCCGGATGTGCAACCAGAGCGTTCAAGTGGATCTTGCCATTTTGCACTTGGGCAAAAGCGCCGATTGGTACCTGGCAACCGCCTCCGAGCTTATTGAGTAGAGCGCGTTCGCAGGTGGTGCTGGCACGGGCAGCATGGTCATCGAGAAAAGCGAGATGAGCGCGGGTTGCGCTATCACCGTTTCGGATCTCAATTCCGAGAGCGCCTTGCCCAGCGGCAGGAGTCATGACATCGACTGGAATGACCTGGCGGATGAGCTGCGTCTTTCCCAGGCGATTCAATCCGGCGGCGGCGAGAATGATGGCATCGTAGTCCCCCGCTTCGAGCTTGCGAAGACGCGTGTCGACATTGCCGCGCAGGGGATGAATCTTCAAGTCCGGCCGGATCGCCATCAGTTGAGCCTGGCGGCGCAGGCTGCTGGTGCCGACATTGGCTCCTTGCGGCAGGTCTGCGATGCTGGCGATGTTCACCGAGCAGAAAACATCGTTGGGATTTTCGCGCGACGTAATGGCAGCAATTTCAAAATCACTCGCCAATTCCGTAGGCAGATCTTTCAAGCTATGCACCGCCAAGTCGACGCGATTCTCCACCAGGGCCTCTTCGATTTCCTTGGTGAACATGCCCTTGGTACCGACTTTGGCGAGGGCGACGTCGGTGATCTTGTCGCCGGTGGTCTTGATGATCTCCAGTTCGACAGTGTGTCCCTGGGCGCGCAGCAGATCAGAAATATGATGCGCCTGCCAGAGGGCCAGTTGGGAGCCGCGAGAACCGATCCGGAGGAGTGCCATTAGTTAGACTCTCCTGCATCACGGCCAGACTTGGAGGCTGCGGTACGCTTTTCTTTTCCCTGCTCGGGCGACTCGCCCTCTTCGAGGTTGAACAGGCGGCGCACCAGTTCAACGACGGTCGTGGACTCCGGTTCGCGGGCAGCCGTCTTTAATGTGCTGATCGGGGTATGCATGATCTTGTTGATGATGCCGCGGGTCAGTGCTTCCACCGCCATTTCCTGATCGGGAGACATTGTGCCCAGGCGTCCGCGGACGCGATCGATTTCGGCTTGCCGGATAGTCTCCAGATGATCGTGCAGCGAGACGATGGTGGGAACGACGTCGAGCGTCTGCAGGCGAGCATTAAATTTCACCACCTCGCCGTTGACGATCGCTTCGGCCTTTTCGGCTTCTTTCTTGCGATCGGCTACGTGCGACGCTACAGCCTGCTGCAGATCGTCGATGTCATAGACGAAGACACCGTCCAGCTTGTTCATCTCCGGATCGACATCGCGAGGCACAGCAATATCGATGAAGAACATGGGACGGTTGCGGCGGCGCGACAGGAACTGCTCTCCATGCTCGCGTTTGAAGATAAAATTTGGCGATCCGGTGGAGGTTATGACGATGTCGGCGCGATCGCACGTTTCGTAAAGACGGCTGAACTCGATGGCCTGTCCGTTAAATTTGTGGGCGAGCCCAATCGCGCGATCGTAAGTGCGATTGGCGACAAAAATCGACTCCGCGCCATGAGCGAGGAGATGCCGGGCAGCCAGTTCGCTCATCTTGCCCGCGCCGACCAGGTAAACGGACTTCCCTTTCAGGTTGCCGAAGATTTTTTCCGCCAGCTCGACCGCAACCGAGGCAACGGACACGGACGATGAACCGACCGCGGTTTCCGTGCGCACTCGCTTGGCGACGGCAAAAGCACGGGTGAGCAACTGGTCCAACTGCATGCGGACGGCGCCGACTGCGCGGGCGGTCGCGTATGCCTCTTTGATCTGACCCAAGATTTGCGGCTCGCCGACGATCATGGAGTCGAGGCTGGCGGCAACGCGGAACACGTGACGGATGGCTTCGTCCTCGCGAAACTCGTAGAGATGGCTTTCAAACGGCCCCATGTCGACATCGAAGTAATCGCGCATGAAAGCGCGCAGGTCGCCGGAACCATTCTTCATGTTGGCGAGAAATTCCACGCGGTTGCAGGTGGAAACGATCATGCCTTCAGCGACGTCCGCATGTTCCGCAAGTCGCTTGCAAGCCTCCGGCAGGCGCGATTCCGGGATGGCAAGGCGCTCGCGCACTTCGACCGGGGCCGTCTTGTGATTCACGCCGATGAGTTGAAATCTCATGAGGCAATAAACCTGTGCATGCCGCTGAAATAGTTCGCTGCCCATGCCACGATCGCCGCGACGAAGGCAACACTGGCCAATAGCGCGGCTCGGCGTCCCCGCCATCCCGCACTCAGGCGCATGTAGACCATGAGCAGGTACACGACCCACATCAGAACCGAAAGCAGAATCTTCGGATCGAAGAAATCGACTTTGCCGTACGCAGATTCCGCAACTACCGATCCGAGTACCAGGCCCAGCGTCATGAACGGGAAGCCCAACATCAGCGAACGGTAGCCGATGTCGTCAATGACCTGGAGCGCGGGTAAGCGTGCAAACACCCCCACGGAATTCTTCGCCTTCAGGGCACGTTCCTGCAACAGGTACAGCAGACTGGCTCCGAAGCTGAGGAATAGTGCCGCATATCCGGTGAAGATCATCAGGATGTGCGCCGCAAGCCATCCCTTGACGGCTACCGGCGTCAGCACGAGCGGCTGCTGGGCGGTGGCGGCGACGAATGTCAGCAGAAAGACGATCGGAAAGACCACGATCCCGGGCGAGGTCGTCTTGTAAATCAGGTACGCGATCATGAAGACAACCATGATCAGGAACGCGAGCAGGGACTCCGAATTATGCACCGATGCCAAGGTAAACTGGCCGGCATCGACAACCGCCTCTACCAGGGATACGAAGTGCAACACCATCCCAAGGTAGGCAGCATGCAAAGCCACTTTGCTAAGAGTTTCCGCAGTGCGGTTGAGCGCGACTAGGGCATACAGCAAGCCCACGGCATAACAAAACAGCGCCACTCGCAACCAGATCAAAGTCATAGTCTTGATGTATGCAGGACATCGGCTGAAGGATTCATCCCTCACCCGAACCCAGTGATTATAGTGTGCATGGTGGTCTCCACGCGCGGAAACAGGCGGGATCACAAGTACATGTGACGTCCGTCACAACAGAAATTTGTACATCCGGTCCATGCGCATTTCAGCGGGCACGTCGGGGCAGCGCTTGACTGCGCACCATGATCCGTTTTCAATGCCTGCAGTGACAGGTCGGTTGGAGAGAGGATTTTTTAACATGCAAAACCGTCGAAGTCTGCTGGTGCTCGCGTTACTCACCCCGATACTCGGTTGGGCGCAGTCCTCATATTACGATCACGTAAGTTTTGACAATAGCCTCGCCGACCGGTCGTTTTATTCAAGCCATGTATCGTCAACTCTTCCCAGCGAGATTGATGCGATCGATGGCAAGTTGCCCGTCGATGCGGCGCACTCGGTGAGCCCGCCGAATTCATTGCGCTTGAAGTGGAGTTCGCGCACCGGAGGGGAATGGGACGTCAATCTGAGAGCGCGGGCGAATTACGGCATGCCCGATTTCTCGGGACACTCTCTGTGGTTCTGGGCTTTTTCCGAGGAGGGCCTGTCGTCTGCGGAGTCTCCCCTCATCTACCTGGCGGGAAACGACGAGGGGACCAATACGATTCGCCTGCTGGGCAAACTGGATCGAATCCCAGCGCAGAAATGGGTGCGAATTCAGCTTCCGCTTGACTCCTTCAAGGGACAAGTAGAGAACACGCGCGAGTCGCACTTTGATCTGGCAAAACTGTCGGAGATCGGCATCGTACAGGGATTAGACGATGGCAAGTCGCACACTCTCTACCTCGACGACATTGAGGTTCGCGACGATTCGCCCGCATCGAGTCATCCTCCTGTAACACCTTTGGGTTTGGCGGCAAAAGGATATGACCGGCACGTTGAATTGTCGTGGACCGCGCAGTCCGAACCGGACCTTCGCTATTACACAATCTATCGCTCGCTGGATGGGAAATCCTACGAACCGATTGGCATTCAGCGATCCGGCCGATCGCGATATGAGGATTTTTTGGGCGCGAGTGACAAGACCGCCCATTACAAGATCAGCGCGGTGAGTGTCGGTTACGACGAGTCTCCGCTTTCTTCCGAAGCGAGCGCCAGCACACGCGCGTTCACTGACGATGAATTGCTGACCATGGTGCAGGAGGCATGCTTCCGCTACTACTGGGAAGGCGCGCACCCCAATGCCGGGATGGCCCTCGAGATTCAGCCCGGCGACCCCAACATGGTAGCCGTGGGATCGTCAGGTTTCGGCGTCATGGCGCTGGTGGTGGGCACGGACCGCGGGTTCATTACGCGACCGCAAGGCGCAGATCGCATGCTGAAGATCGTTCGCTTCCTATCGAAGGCGGATCGCTTCCATGGAGTCTGGCCGCACTTCCTCGACGGCCGCACCGGCAAAGTCATGCCGTACTTTGGTCCGTATGACAACGGAGGCGACCTGATCGAAACCGCCTTCCTGGTGGAAGGACTGCTGACCGCGCGCCAATATTTCACCGCAGACAATGCCGCTGAGCGCGAAGTGCGTGACACCATCACCAGTCTGTGGAAGTCGGTGGAATGGGACTGGTACGCAAAGGGGCCGGATCCGAATTTTCTTTACTGGCACTGGTCGCCCGACAAGGGCTTCTACATTCATCATCCTCTGATCGGCTGGAACGAGACGATGATTGCGTACCTGCTGGGGATCGCTTCTCCGACACATCCGATTCCAGCCAGCATGTACTACAGCGGATTTGCCAGCCAGTCCGACTTTGCGGCGGAATACCGGCAAGGCTGGGGACGGACGACGCAAGGCGATCACTTCCAGAACGGAAATTCCTATTACGGAATCAAACTCGATGTCGGAGTCGGCGAAGGTGGTGGACTTTTCTTCACTCACTATTCGTTTCTGGGATTCGATCCACGCAACAAGCACGACCGCTACACCAACTACTTCCAGAACAGCCGCAACATTGCGCTGATCGCTCACGCCTACGCGGTGGCCAATCCTCTGAAGCATGCGGGCTACGCCGACAATTCGTGGGGACGCAGCGACGGCGTCAATGCCCGCGAAGGCAAGTCGCATCCGCGCGGCGACAATGGCACCGTTACCTGTACGGCCGCACTGGCATCATTCCCCTATACGCCGGAAGAGTCGATGAAAGCGTTGAAACATTTCTACCGTGATCTGGGCGGGAAGTTGTGGGGCGTGTACGGATTCCGCGATGGCTTCAACCTGACGGAAAACTGGTTCGAAGACGTCAACATGGGACTGAACCAGGGACCGATTGTGGACATGATCGAAAACCACCGCACGGGACTTTTGTGGAAAGCTTTCATGTCCAATCCTGAAATCGATCCGATGATGAAGGCAATCGGATTCCAGAAGGATTGAGCTGACAGATGTTCACGGACGCCGGCGGTTAGTGTCTGACGAAGCCGCCCAGCACATCTTGCAGCGTGTGCGAAATCATGCCCGGCCGCAGGCTGCGACGCCAGTACGCGAGCAGACCGAGCAGCACTCCGAGCACTCCGATTTGCAACGCCTTCGCGAGACCCTGATAGGAATGCGCGGCACCGAACACGGACGCAGACAGAACGATGCCAGCGGGAATACTTTTGGTCAGAGCAGCGAATTGTTTCTGCAAGTAGCCACGAAAGACAGCCTCCTCACAGATGCCGGCGCTGATCGAGAGCGCCACCCACAGCACTCTCTCAAGGGTGGTATGCGGCAGGAGAAACCGCGTGCTCTCGTCTTGCGCGTCGCGATGAGAAGCAAGCATCGACAGGACACCGATCGATACGATCAGAAAGAGCACTCCGATTCCAATATCGCGAAAGAAATCCCCGAAGGACTGCCAGCGTTCTCCTAAGACAGTGAGAGCCGACGATCCAGCCAGCCATAGTCCGATGAGCACAAGCCCGACAAGAAGCCATTCCGTCGCGATGGTGCGCAGATAGAGTCCGACGCGATGTTGATCGGCCATGGCGTGCATCAGTGCGGCACGCTGCCATCCTCGGAAGGCGAGTGTGCCAATGGCAGCAAGCACGGCAACGGTGTGCCACGGTGAGGCGATCCGACGAAGTGTACCGATCTCGGGTGGCGGCGAAATGTTGGTGGCGATGAGTGGCTCCTTGCGCACAAGGCACTGCAGATAGCCCTTGGACGTGCCAGAAGTGAAAGTGTCACTAGATCCGTCGTTGGTCGTTCGTCGTTCGCCAGGCATGGATTTGCTAACGACGAAGGACGAACGACCGACGACGATCCGCTATTTACTGGAATTCCCCGGCGAAATCACGCGGCCGTATTCGCTGGCGCGAGCCAGGCGATCGAACATTCTCCAAGCGGAGAGAGAAATCTTGCTGATGGCTTCTTCGCCCTCGCGCTCGCGATGCAGATACGAAGTCATCACGCACAAAATGTACGGACGCTTCTCCACGAAAATTACGCCGGAATCGTTGCGGACACCTTCTAGCGCGCCGGGCTTATCGGCGATCTTCAAGTCGTCGGGGAGATCGCGCGGGATCCAACTATCTTTGTGGGTCGCGAGCACGCGGAAGAAGTCTTCCGTCATCTCTTTGTTGAGCACTTTGCCGCGATAAAGCGCCTCAAGCAGGGCCATCATCTCGGACGGTGTCGAGATATTTTCCCGGCCTTCGCCGGCGGCTTTCAGGTCCATCATCTTGCGGCGCAGGCGCGTGTGGGTGAGGCCAAGCGAATCCAGCCATGCGTTGACGTTCTCCATGCCAACCCGGTCGATCAGCACGTTGGTAGCGGAGTTATCGCTGACCGCAACCATCATGGTCGCCAGATCGCGCAGCGTGATCTTCGTGACGCCGGGAGTCAGGCCGCCCATGATGTCGCTGTCCTGAACAAGGTCAGAGGCATTAACCGTGTAAAGGTCCGTCAGTTTGAGCTTGCCTTGCTGTGCCTGCCGGTAGAGTTCAGCGAGCACGCATATCTTGATGGAACTGGCTTGGGCGAAGACGTCATTGCCATGCAGTAAATATTTGTGGCCGTCAGTGAGATCGAGAATCGCGACGCCCATCGACCCATCAAGGTTGCGATCGACGTCGCCGATCGAACTCTCCAGTTTCTGCCAGAGGGCTTGCTGCTTTTCCTGCGGAGCGGCTGCGGCGTTTTGCGCAACCGCGATTCCGCTGATCATCGAGCAGCACATCGTCCATGCAAAAGTAGCGGCTCGCCACCGATTGACCCTCCCCCAAGGTCTGCCATCCCGAGCGAAGCGAGGGATCTGCAGCTGGCGGCGAACTGCGGATCTCTCGCTCCGCTCGGGATGACAGTGAGGGAAGAGTATCTCCACGATGGCAAGGGCTCGCATTCGCATGCGTTATATCTTCGCCTCTCGCAAACGCTTCACCGCCGTCTCCGAAGTCACCGGAGAATAGTAGACCTCTTTGAAAGTGTACGAACGTCCTTTGGACGCGATCACGGGCAGGATTTCAATATGCCAGTGATAGTCCTCGTCGAGCGTCTTCCAGTAGCCGAGCGTGCCCGATTGATGGCGGCTGTTCGGCGCCGTGTGCAGCACCAGATGGAAAGCCTCCGTGATACTGCGGATTCTCTTCAAAGTGCGTCGCAAGAGTGCTGCCAGATCGGCAATCGCGCCGGCCTTCAGAGCCCCGGTACGCTCAAACGAAGACTCATGGGTGCGCGGCACGATCCATGTCTCATACGGCGCGCGCGGAGCGTAGGGACAGAACGCCGTATAGTCACCGCGGATCTCAAGGATGCGCGATCCCTGGCGCTCTTCCTGCGCAACGATGTCGCAAAACACACAGCGCTCTTTGCTCTCGAAGTAGTCACGCGCGGCGCGCAGTTCGTAGAGCACACGGCGAGGGACAAAAGTCGTCGCAGTCAGCTGTGAAGCGGGATGTTCGAACTCCTGTCCAGCAATCGGGCCATGATTCTTGAAAACGCTCACGTATTTGAAGCGGCTGTCGAGTTTCAGATCCTGGATGCGCTGCGCCATCAAGCGCAGGAATGGCTCCAGTTCGCGGTCGCTGGCTTCCCAGAGATGGCGATCGTGCTTGGGATTTTCGAGCAGAAGTTCGTGGGCGCCGATCGATCCCATGCGGTCATACAAGCCATCGCCGCGTCGCCCCGGTTCGCCTTCAATGTGGTAAATCGGTGCCGGATGCACCACGGAACGAGCCGCCCATGTGTTGCCGTCCAGGCCGGGCAGAGTGGCGACCACTTGCAACTGCTGCGATCCGTCACCGCAAAACAGACATGGTCCGGGACGCGGCGCCGGCTCGGGGACATCGTCGCCGGTAATCACCCAGGAGCGCGTGATCGGATCTTTACGGAGTTCCATAGCTAGCAGGAGAACAAAATGCAACAGGCACGTCAAATGGGAAGTGTAAATTTGTGATTTGATAATTTGTGATTTGCAATTTCCAAACGAAACCAGCCGTATACTCACTGAGATTGCAAATTGCCCGATTACAAATTACAAAATTACCAGTTCGCCATGTCTGAGCCCTCCACGCCGCTGATGCGGCAATATTCCGCCATCAAGAAAGAGCATCCCAATGCTCTGCTGTTGTTTCGGCTGGGGGATTTCTACGAACTCTTCTTTGAAGACGCGGTGGTGGCGGCCCGCGAATTGCAAATCACACTGACGTCGCGGAACAAGGAAAAGGGGATGGCCATCCCGATGTGCGGAGTGCCCTACCACGCCGCCGAGGGATACATTTCGAAGCTCATCCGCCGCGGATACAAAGTCGCGATCTGCGAGCAAATGGAAGACGCGCGACTCGCCAAGAAATTGGTGCGGCGCGAGGTCACGAGAGTCGTCACGCCGGGGACAGCTGCGGATTCGTCCCTGGGTTCGGAAGAAAACAATTTTCTGGCGGCCGTGGCGGCAGTTGGCGATCGGGTGGGATTTGCTGCCCTGGATTTGTCCACGGGCGAGTTTCGAGCGACCGAATTCGCCGGAGAATCGGCCGCTCGCCGCATTCAAGAAGAACTTGAACAGTTACGTCCAAGAGAGCTTTTGTACGGGTCTTCCGTACCGCTACTGGAGGGAAGGGCGAGGACTGAAGACGGCCTGCCGAGTTTGGCCCGGCCTGGACAGGTCAGAGACCTGTCCCCACATGGACAAGGGCAGCGGTCGACATGGGCAGAGACGCCTCTCGACGACTGGATCTTCGCTCCCGACCATGCCGTACCTCTGCTGGAAAATCATTTCGGCGTGCTCTCGCTCGAAGGCTTCGGACTCGCGGGCAAACCGGCAGCAGCATCGGCGGCAGGAGCGATCCTCTATTACATCCGCTCGACGCAACGCGGCGCGCTGCAGCACGTGGACCGCATCGGCTTCTATGAACGTCAAAATTGTCTGGTCCTCGACGCCGTCACGGTGCGCAACCTCGAACTGATCGAACCCCTCTTCGCCGGAACCGACGCGGGCGTCACGCTCTTTCGCGGGCTGGACGCAACCGTGACGCCGATGGGTAAGCGTCTGCTCCGCGCCTGGATGCTGCGGCCTTCGCTCGACCGTTCAGAGATAGAAGCGAGGCTGGATGCGGTGGAGGGGCAAGTCAAAGATCTGATCCGGCGCGAAGAGTTGCGGCGGGCGCTCGAAGGGATCCTCGACCTGGAGCGCTTACTGAGCCGGGTCACGCTGGAGACGGCAAACCCGCGGGACGTACTGGCGCTATCCGCTTCGCTTGCGAAAATTCCTCAGGTGCGAAGCGGGCTGGCAGGATTTGCGGCGGCACGGTTGGGCGCACTCCATGGCCTGATCGATGAACTCGCTGATTTGCGCGCCAAGATCGACAGCACGATTGTCGAGGAACCTCCGCTCACCCTGAGCGATGGTGGCGTGATCGCCGCGGGAATCGACAAGGATCTCGACGACCTTCGCGACCTGAGTCGCAACTCAAAACAATATCTCGCGCAGGTGGAGCAACGCGAACGGGAACGAACCGGCATCCGATCGCTCAAAGTAAAGTTCAATTCTGTATTTGGTTACTACATCGAGATTTCGAAAGCGAACCAGCACCTCGCTCCCACCGATTACGAACGCAAACAAACTCTGGTGAACGCCGAGCGGTACACGACTCCTGAGCTTAAGGAATACGAATCGAAGATTCTCGACGCGCAGGAAAAAATTGTCGACATCGAGCGACGTCTGTTCGCCGAGTTGCGAACGGCC
The DNA here is from genome assembly GCA_016196065.1 of Acidobacteriota bacterium. Taxonomy (NCBI): domain Bacteria; kingdom Pseudomonadati; phylum Acidobacteriota; species Acidobacteriota bacterium. The sequence continues at coordinate 214,850 of JACPYL010000008.1, forward strand.
ATTGCAGCCGAAGCCAAGCGCATTCGGCAGACCGCGCTGGCCCTGGCTGAAGTGGATGTGCTGGCGTGCCTGGCAAATGTCGCGGCATTGCGCAATTACTGCCGCCCGAAGTTTACTGAGGCGCCCGGCGAGAAGGCGGGAGACTCCGGCGATCTCGAGATTGTCGACGGCCGCCACCCCGTGATCGAACAACAGGAACTGGCAGCGGGCAGCGAGCGCTTCGTCCCCAACGATCTGTTCCTGAATTCGACGACTCACAACATCGTTGTACTGACTGGCCCGAATATGGGAGGTAAGAGTACCTACCTGCGACAGGCCGCCCTGATCGTGATCCTGGCGCAGATGGGATCGTTCGTTCCCGCTCGCTCCGCACGCCTTGGCATTGTCGATCGTGTCTTCACCCGCATCGGCGCCAGCGACAACCTCGCCCGTGGACGCTCCACCTTCATGGTCGAAATGACCGAAACCGCAGCCATCCTGCACACCGCCACGCCGCGTTCGCTCATCCTGCTCGACGAAGTCGGACGCGGCACCGCCACCTATGACGGCCTCGCCATCGCCTGGGCCGCGGTTGAATACCTGCACACTCGCGTCCACGCCAAGACGCTCTTCGCCACTCATTATTTCGAGCTGACCGAATTAGCCGAACAACTCAGCGGCGTAAAGAACTACCATGTATCCGTAAAAGAGACCGGCGGAGGCGTAGTGTTCCTCCGCAAAGTGGAACCGGGCGCCGCGGACAAGAGTTATGGCATCGAAGTCGCCAAACTCGCGGGACTGCCGAATGAAGTGGTGGTGCGGGCGCGGGAAGTGCTGGCCGAGCATGAGTCGGCGGAGCGGCAATTGTCAGAACATTTGACCCCCGGTTCGCAGCCGGAACGTCCGGCGCAGTTGACGATCTTCACTCCGCTCTCGCAACCAGTGCTGGAGAAATTGCGAGAAGCGGATTTGAATCGGATGACACCGCTGGAGGCGCTGAATTTGCTGGCGGAGTTGAAGAGGCAGATTGACTAGCGGGCAGCCCGAGCGTAGCGCCGCCGCCCCGGCGGCAGTCGTGGCGGCGACCCGCCGCCACATCCGAGGGCGAGGCGCCCTCGGGACGGCCGGCAAGGTGCCGGCGCTACTTTTCGCTGTGCGCAGTTTCAGACTAGAAAGCGAGATTTGACCTTGGCGCATCCGTCGACCGCAGCGAACATCGGACAACTCCTCATCATCGGCTTCGACGGTACCGAGATGTCGCCGCGTCTCGCTTCCCTGCTCACTCGTGTCCAACCGGCCGGTGTGATCCTCTTCGCGCGTAACATTGCCAGTGCCGACCAGACGCATCGCCTGCTTCGCGCCTGCCAGAAACACGTCGCGACGCCCCTGTTTACCTGCGTCGACCTCGAAGGCGGCACGGTCGACCGCTTCCGCAACGTGCTCGGGCCCGCACCGTCCCCTGCGCAAGTCTTCGCCACCGGGCGCCGCGAACTCTATCGCAAGCACGGACGCATCATCGGCACGAACTGCCGCGCCCTTGGCTTTAACGTCGACTTCGCTCCCGCGCTCGACCTAGCCTTGAAAGCATCGCGCTCAGTCATGAGTTCCCGCGCAGTCTCCGCCGACCCGAAGCAGGTCATCATTTACGCTCGCGAATTCCTTCGCGGGCTGGGCGATGCCGGAGTCCTCGGCTGCGGCAAACATTTTCCCGGACTCGGTGAAGCCAACCTCGACACGCATCATGAACTCCCGAGCGTCGAGAAGACGTTGCGAAAACTGTGGGCTGAAGACCTGGTCCCTTATCGCACCATGCATCGCGCACTTCCCTTCGTAATGGTTTCGCACGCCGCATTCCCGCTGGTCACCAAAGAAAAAACACCCGCGTCGCTCTCGAAGAAGTGGATCACCGACATCCTCCGCAAGAAGATCGGCTACCGCGGCCTGATCTGCTCGGACGATCTGGAAATGGGCGGAGTGCTCAAAGCAGCGCCGATTGAAGAAGCAACGGTCGGATTCATTCGCGCGGGTGGAGATCTCGGACTGATTTGCCACCAGGAGGATTACATCGTGCGGGCGTTTGCAGGCTTGACTCGCGAAGCCAGTCGCGATCGCAAGTTTGCGCGGCGAGTCGAAGAATCGGTCAAACGCGTGTTGGCGTTCAAAAGGAAATGGAAGCCGCGGCGCTCGCCGATTCCGACCGACGCGGCCACGCAGAAACTCACCCGCCAGCTGTGGGAGTTCGGCGAGGAGATCCGGCTCGATTCGCTGGAAGTTGAGGGGCAATCCGCATGATCGTCGCTGGCGTGATGAGCGGGACATCGGCGGATGGGATCAACGTTGCACTCGTTCGCATCAGCGAACGCGGGCGTGGGCGCCCGCGCCACACCATCCTCGCTCATGCCGAATACCCGTTCCCGGCTCAGGTGCGGCGGGCGATTCTTGGAATGATGAACGCGGAGTCGGCGCGCGTCGCTGACATTGCGCGGCTGAATTTCTTGCTGGGCGAACTTTACTCCGAGGCTATCGGCAAGACGGTCCGTTTGCACCGGGCAAAAATCGAATTGGTCGGATGTCACGGCCAGACGCTCTATCACCAGGGAACTGCGGCACCGTTTCTAGGACGCATGGTGGCGGTCACCTGGCAAACGGGCGAAGGCGCGGTGATCGCCGCCCGACTTGGTGTGCCGGTAGTTTCGGATTTTCGTCCCGCTGACATGGCCGCTGGTGGAAAGGGCGCGCCGCTGGTGCCGTTTCTCGACTACGCGGTCTACCGCGACCCGCGCATCGGACGCATCGCACAGAACATCGGCGGCATTGCTAACCTCACCGCGATTCCTTCCAATGCGAAGGCCGATCAGGTCATCGCCTTCGATACGGGTCCGGGCAATATGGTGATGGATGCGGTCACCGAGAAGTTGTTTGGCAAACGGTACGATCGCGACGGACGAATCGCCGCGTCCGGGCAAGTTCTTGAAGATGTGGTCGCGCAACTAATGAAAGCGCCTTTCTTCCGTCTGAAGCCTCCCAAGACTGCCGGCCGCGAAGAGTTCGGCAGCGTTTACGCGAAGGAGTTCCTCCGCCGCTGCGGACGCGCCGATAAGCGCGACATCGTCGCCACTGCGACCGCCCTCACCGCTCGGTCGATTGCCGATGCAGTCCAGCGCTACGTAGCTCGGAAGCGCGGCGCCTATCAGGAAATGATTGTGTCGGGCGGGGGCGCGAATAACCCAACGCTCATGGCGATGTTACGCAACGAACTTGCGCCGCTTGGGATTGCGCTGCGCTTCTCCGACGAATTCGGAGTGCCTACGGAGGCAAAAGAAGCGGTCGCGTTCGCGATCCTCGCTTACGAGACGTGGCACCGGAGACCGTCGAATGTCCCGTCAGCAACCGGAGCAAAGCGAGCAGCGGTTCTGGGGAAGATTTCCTATGCGTAAGGCTCGAGCTGCGCATTCCTTCCTCAAAACTGCCATCCTGAGCGACGCGAAGGACCTGCTTTCTTTTCGTTCGCAAGGAAAGCAGGTCCTTCGCTTCGCTCAGGATGACAGTTCTCATAAGAGTGGCGGCAGGGCTATTGCTCTTGGACTGGCGACCATCCTTCTTCTCTTCCTCCTCTCCTGCTCCCAGCCTCCCGATCCGAACACGCTGGTCATGATCATCGAGAGCAGCCCGACCAACCTCGACCCTCGTGTCGGCCTGGACGCGCAATCGGCACGCATCGATGCGCTGATCTTCGACGATCTGCTTGAACGCGACGAGCATCTCAACGTGACGCCGTCGCTCGCGGAACGTTGGGAGATTCCCGACCCGCTGACGTATGTCTTCCATCTCCGCCGCGACGTGAAGTTTCACGATGGCCGTACGCTCACCTCCCGCGATGTGAAATGGACTTTCGATTCGCTTCTCGAAGGCAAGATCCGCAGCACCAAGACAGGAACGTACCGCATCTTGGATCGCATCGATACGCCCGATGAAAGGACCGTCGTCTTTCGCCTCAAAGAGCCGTCTTCCACTTTGTTGTGGAACTTATCGGACGGCGTCATCGGCATTGTGCCCTTCGGCAGCGGAGATGAGATGACCAACCATCCCATTGGCTCTGGCCCTTTCCGTTTTGTCAGCGCGGAGACGGACAAGGAAGTCATCCTGCAACGCAACGATGCGTACTGGGGAGCAGCGCCTCATCTCAGCCGTGTGCGTTTTGTCGTTGTGCCGGACGCGACCACGCAGGCGCTTGAACTACGCAAGGGTAGTGCCGACCTCACGATCAACTCTCCGATGCCGCCAGACACGGTTTTGACGCTAGAACGCGATCCTTCGCTCACTGTTCAGCGAGGACCGGGCACGCGGCTCGCCTACCTTGCGTTTAATCTGCGCGATCCCATCCTGAAGGATGTCCGGGTCCGCCAGGCAATCGCCTACGCGGTGGATCGCCGCCCGATGATCGAGCATCTATGGCGCAATCAGGTGCAGGCCGCCGACAGCGTGTTGCCACGCCAGAGCTGGGCCTACGACGATCATGTTTCTCGGTATGATTTTGATCCCGCGAAGGCCCGCCTCTTGCTCGACGCGGCCGGTTATCCGGAAGTGAACGGCGTGCGCTTTCATATCACGATGAAAACCTCGACCGACGAAAACACGCGATTGATGGTCGCGGTCATGCAACAGCAGTTGCGCGGAGTCGGTATCGTGCTCGACATTCGCACTTTCGAGTTTGCGACTTTCTTTTCGGACGTAACGCACGGCGCGTTTCAGCTCTATGGATTGCGCTGGATCGGCGCCAACGAAGATCCCGACATCTTCGAGTACGCCTTCCACAGCGCAAAATTTCCACCCAATGGCGCCAATCGCAGTTTCTATTCCAACCCCCATCTTGACGCCCTCATCGATCAAGGAAGGCGCGAAACCGATCCAAACGCGCGCAAGCAGATCTACGCTGAAGTGCAGCAGATTCTCGCCACGGATCTTCCCTACATCAACCTCTGGTATCTCGACAATGTGCTAGTGCATACGCGGCGAGTGAAAAATGTCACGCTGAATCCGCCCGGCAACTACGATTTCCTGAAGACGGCCGAAATGCAGTAGCCCGTTCTCGCTCACCAGCGAAATCAAGAGATTTCGCGTGATAACATGAAAAGCTCGACCAGCTCCAGGCGCCGCCTTTGCCGTTCCTGAGACCTGACACCTAACACCTGAGACCTGCTTCTTTGAACATTCTCTTCATCGGCGACATTTTTGGCCGCCCTGGGCGGACCATCGTCAAGGAACGCCTGCCCGGCATCGTCAAGGACCATGCCATCGACCTCGTCATTGCCAACGGCGAGAACTCTGCTGCCGGATTTGGCATCACGCCGCAACTGGCCGACGAACTGTTCGATCTCGGCATCGACGTGATGACGACCGGAAATCACGTCTGGGACAAACGCGAAATCATCGAATACTTTCAGATGGCGGATGGCAACCCGCACAGTCCGGCGCGACGACTGCTGCGTCCGGCGAATTTTCCCGCCGGCATGCCCGGCTGGGGAGTGTATGAAGGCGAGAAGAAGGGCGTTGGCTACGCGGTGGTTAACCTGCAGGGGCGCGTGTTCATGGGGTCGAGTGACGATCCGTTTCGATACGTGGACAAGCTTCTCGAGAAAATCAAAGCCAAGGTGATCTTCGTCGATTTCCACGCCGAGGCCACGTCCGAAAAAGTTGCGTTCGGGTGGTACCTCGATGGACGGGTCACGGCGATCGTCGGTACGCACACGCACATTCCGACCGCGGACGAAATCGTGTTGCCCAAAGGGACCGCGTATATCACCGACGTGGGGATGACGGGCCCGTACGATAGCGTGATCGGCGTGCGCAAAGAGTTGGTCGTGGATAAGTTTGTCAGCGGGATGCCTGCACGTTTCGAAGCGGCGACCGGGGATGTCCGCTTGTGCGCGGTCGTGGTCGAGTGTGACAGCAAGTCGGGACGGGCCACGGGCATGAAGCGGTTGATGCTGCGTTAAACGACATTTCTCCCCGTTACGACGGTAGTTCCTCTCTCCTGATTTTGCTTGCAAGACACTGGCGGCGACGCATTCTATAGTAGGTATAGCCATGCGATCGCTGTTTACGGGAATCCTGCTTTTGAGTGCCGCGGCTTGTCTTGCTGCCGATGGCATTCCTTCGTCTCCCTGCTCGGAGGCGGCGGGTGCTCCCGCGTGCAAAGCAGCGGCCAAGGACTTGAAAGCGGCTCGCCAGGCGTTTACTCGCGGATTGAAGTTCGAACACTCCAAAAACTTCGATGAGGCATTCTCACAGTTTGAAGAGGCATCCCGGCTCGTCCCGCAGAACGTGGAATACCTTACAGCGCGGGAAATGCTGCGCCAGCAAGTAATCGCGTCCCACCTGGAACACGGCAACGACCAGCTTCAAAATGGACATCAAGTCGAGGCGCTGGCTGATTTCCGGCTCGCCGTACAACTCGATCCGCAGAACGACTTCGCGCAACAACGGTTGCGGGATGCTGCGGGCACGCCTGCGGTCCACATTATGGGTGCGCCAGAAATGGTTGAGAGCGTTGACGCGCTCGCTTCCAAGCCCAAAGAAGAGCGTCATGACTTTCACTATCGCGGAGATTCTCGCGGTCTGCTCACCGCTGTTGCCACAAGTTTCGGACTCACAATAATTTTCGATGACGCGTTTCCCAGCCGCCGCGTCCACTTTGATGTGGAAGATGTCGATTTCCCCACCGCCCTGCAGGCAGCAGAGTCGGTTACGAAGAGTTTTGCGGTGCCGCTCGACGAAAAAGTCCTGTTTGCCACGCTCGATAATCCTGAGAACCATCGCCTGTACGATCGCATGGGAATGCGTTCGTTTTATGTTCCCGGAAGCGGTACACCGCAGGAACTGAACGAACTGTTGAACTCCATCCGCTCGCTGTTTGAATTGCGCTTTGCCAGTTTGAATATCGCTTCCAGCGTGATCACTGTCCGCGGGCCGCAAAGCATTCTGGAGGCCGTCACCCGGTATCTTGACACCCTCGATAACGCGCGTCCCGAAGTGCTGCTGGACGTGAAGGTGTATTCGATCGATCACAGCTTCGCCCGCAGCATTGGCCTGCACATCCCGAACGATTTTCATCTTTTCAATATCCCGCTGGCCGCCTTGCTGGCTGCCAGTGGCCAGAATATTCAGGATCTGATCAATCAATTGATAGCCTCGGGCGGCATCAACCAGGCTGGGAATCAGGACATCCAGTCGCTGCTCGAGCAATTGCAGGGACAGACAGGTTCGATTTTCAGCCAGCCGCTAGCCACGTTCGGCGGCGGCATCACGCTGTTTGGGCTGAGTGTAGATCAACTACGGGCAGGACTCTCAGTCCACGAAAGTTCGGTGCGGACGCTCGAACACGTCACATTGCGGGCTAGCCACGACCGGGAAGCTACCTTCAAGTTGGGGTCGCGTTTTCCGATTCTCAATTCCAGTTTTGCCCCGGTGTTCAACAATCCGCAGATCGCGAAGGTGATCGGGAACAATTCCTTCACCGCGCCTTTCCCTTCCGTGAACTACGAAGACCTGGGACTCACCGTCAAGGTGAAGCCGGCGGTGCATGGGACGTCCGATGTAAGCATGCAATTGGAACTCCTGTTTCGCACCCTGGGAGGCGCAAGCCTGAACGGCGTACCCGTCATTTCGAATCGTGAATTCAAGGGTGGCATCGCTTTGAAGGAAGGCGAACCGGCCGTGGTAGCCGGCATGGTGAGCAAGACCGAGCAGAAAAGTCTGAGCGGATTGCCGGGAATGTCGCGAGTGCCGCTACTAAAAACTCTGGCCGCCGAAAGCTCCAAGCAGGAAGAAGACAACGAACTGCTGATCGTGATCACGCCCTACGTTGTGCGGGGTCCGGAAGGCAGGGAAACGCCGGAAATCTGGCTGAGCAAGTAAGGTCGGACCGCCTTTCATGCTTTCAGTTCTGCGGCTTCTCTTTCGGCTCCGCTGAACAAATTCTTCAACGCCCGAATTACCCACCGGACGACCACAGCAATCGCAATCAGCAACGCCAGCACGATCATGGACGACAGAACTGGATGCTGGGTGGAGAACCAGACCAGAAAGATTGCCAGTACATCCTCTCCCATGCTGAGAGAAATGTTGGAAACAGGTTCCGGCGAAGGTGTCACAGCGGCTCGCGCGGCGGTCTTGCCGCCATGTGCTGCCAGGGCGATGGCGCCGCCCGCCAAGGTCGCCAGGAGCTGCTTTTCCGGCGACAACTGAGACGTGGCGCTATAAGCGATGACGGCGGCGACTGGTACCCGAACAAAAGTGTGGAGCGCGTTCCAGATGAGGTCAAAAGCGGGAATCTTGTCAGCGAAGAACTCGATGACAAACAGTACGAGGGAAGCGGCAATGACCCACCAACTGGCAACCAGATGGATCCCCGGTGGCAAAGCCAACACGCCGAGGTGCGCCAGGATGCCCAGAGTCCCAACCGTCGCATACACATTCAGTCCGGCGGCGAAGCTGGTGGCAACCAGCAAACCCACGAGTTCGGTTCCCCCGAATTTCATGAACGCAAGGATACCTCAGGGACGGGCACAGGTCTCAGGTGTCGGGTCTCAGGTGGCAGGTTTCAGGTTTCTGGTTTCTGGTTTCTGGTTGCGGATCAGCTTCCCATCATGTCTTAATCGCAAACCTTCACTCCAAAAGCAAAAGGGTCGCGCTAGGCGACCCTATGGAAGAACTGAGCCTTAACTTGATTACAGTGTGGACTCGATTTCAAAGCCCCAGGCTTCGAGCAAGGGCTCAGGAATGTACTTGGAGTTCTTGTTGCGCCGCGCCCATTCGCGCAGTCGAGTCGACCGCAAGTATTGATCAGGAGAGAGCTTGTACTCCCGCACAACCTGCTCAAACTCGGTAATGGTCGGAGTCACGGGCCCGATCGGCTCGGGCTTGCCCCAATTAGGATTTCCACGTCGCTTTGCCATGGGGAAGACAACCCTTTCTTGCTTAAGATGACGGCTACTTCAGCATTTCCTTTAACTTTGATTCCAAAAACCGTATCCGGGATTCATGCTCCAGACATAAATTCAGCGTAGTTGCAGCCTGCACTACGCTCAATATTCCATTTGGAAACTACTGATAATAATGGGTTTCCATCCATTAGTCAACAGAAAAATGACATTTGGAATATCTTGGCACATATCCCCTTTCCATCCAGCGACTTCCAACAGTCTCTGCCCCATGGTGATCCTGCCCCATCCCAATCCGTGCCATGCAAGTTAGTCGGCTCTTCCCCGATGCAAAACACCGCTGCCAGGTACCTCCAGGTGACCAGCGTAACCGGAAGATCAGGCCATAGCGTTGACCATGGATTTCCATAGACTTAGAGTGCGATGTAGGAGTGCCCGGTCGGACTCGGCTACCGCGCCCCAGCGCGGCCGGGACAAAGGTTCGACCCGTTCCCGAAGCTTATGAATTTGAAGTGTCTACTGGTGAGTGCCGACGAGAAAACCGTGCGCATCCTGCGCCGGGTTCTTAGCGACCTGGAAATCCTGGTCGAGCATTGCGAAGCCGCCGATGGGGCGATTCGAAAAATCACACGGCAGCGTTTTGAATCCATCATTGTGGATTGCTCGATCCCGGAAGAGGGTGCCAGTGTCTTGCGGGCAGCCAAGGCCGCCCCTGCCAATAATCGCGCCATCGGAATCGTGCTCGTGGATCCCGCACTTGGGATGCGCGGCGGCTTCGATATGGGAGCCCACTTTGTTCTGCACAAGCCGATTTCAGGAGAGCGCGCGAAGGCCAGCTTCCGAGCCGTCCGAGCCTTGATGAAACGGGAGCGGCGGCGGCAATTGCGGGTGCCGGTCCAGATCCCGGTCGAATGCCGCGCCTTTGGCAGTGCGGTGGTATTCAAAGGCAGTACTTTGGACCTTTGCGAAGGCGGGATGGCCATGCAGTTTCCGGGACCGTTCCCCAAGGAAAATTCGCTGCGTTTCTCGCTCGACTTGCCCGGCATGGACCGCAAGTTTGAAGTGGAAGGCGAATTGGCGTGGGAAGGGCATCGCGCCCAAGCCGGCGTCCGCTTCAAAACCATTTCCGAGGAACAGCTGCAGACGCTGCGCCAATGGTTGAATGGCCAGTTGCCTGAGGCCGAACCGGATGATCCGCCCGTCAGCTGTACATTGACCGACCTCAGCCTGGGCGGCTGCTATTTGAAGACAGTCTCACCCTTTCCCCATGGGACGCGCGTCACTTTGTCCATGAAGACCGCCGAGTTATCGCTGCGGGCAGGCGGAGTGATTCGTATCGTTCATCCTGAATTTGGTATGGGAGTAGAGTTCCTCCAATCCACAAGCGAGCAGCATGACCAGGTGCATCGGTTAATCGAGACACTGCGGGCAAGTGGAGCAAAATCGCCGGAACTGCTGGTCGAGCCTGATGGCCTGGAAGGCGCTTTGCCGGCCGAGGCGGCGGCGACCGCTGCCGGCGAGGATAGTCTGCTGGAGTTGTTCCGGCACAAATCGAAAATCCCGCTCGATGCGTTCCTTGAAAAGATGCGGGAACAGAGACAGGCATTGGAAATACATTAATTTCGAGATGCAGCCTGCTGCGTCTTACAGCTCCAGAAAAGAGTTCTCATGGATCCAGCCGCCGCATTCCTGCTCGCTCTCGGTATCTGGCTGATCCTTTCGGAAGTCGTACTCCCCAACCTGGATTCGTCTCCCGACCAACTGCCGGACCAACCGGAACCGCGATAGAGGTATGGCCGGCTTGAGACGCGGCAAGCCGCGTCTCTACAGCAGGAACAAGTGTGACCACGAAGATCTAAACTTCGTCTTGCTCTTTCAACTTGGCGATCACGCCGAAGTCTTCGAGGGTTGTGGTGTCGCCTTTTACGTCGCCACTGCTGGCCAATTCGCGCAACAGGCGGCGCATGATCTTACCGCTGCGTGTCTTGGGAAGCATGTCGGTGAAGCGGATATCGTCCGGCTTCGCGAGAGAGCCAATTTCTTTCGCAACCCAGCGTTTCAACTCTTCTTTTAGTTCCTCGCTGGGCGTAACGCCGTGTTCGAGCGACACAAACGCGGATATCGCCTGCCCCTTGATGTCATCTGGACGGCCCACCACCGCCGCTTCGGCAACTTTTTCGTGAGCGACCAGCGCTGACTCCACTTCCATCGTGCTTAACCGGTGGCCGGAAACGTTGAGGACATCATCGACCCGGCCCATGATCCAGTAGTAGCCGTCTTTGTCTTTGCGAGCGCCGTCACCTGTGAAGTAGGTGCTGGGGATCTGCGACCAGTATTGCTGCACGTAGCGGTCGGGATCGCCATAGATGGTTCGCAGCATGGCCGGCCAGGGTTGCCGAATGACGAGAAATCCCCCGGAGCCTTCCGGAACTGCCTTGCCATCGATCGTGACAATCTCTGGGGCAACGCCAAAAAACGGCTTGGTCGCCGAACCCGGCTTGGTGGCCACTGCGCCGGGGATGGGCGAGATCATGATCGAGCCCGTTTCGGTTTGCCACCAGGTATCGACGATCGGACAACGCTCATGACCGATCACCTCGCGGTACCACATCCATGCTTCAGGATTGATCGGCTCGCCTACGGTCCCGAGCAGACGCAGGCTATCGAGACGATGCTTTCTCGGCCATTGCTCTCCCCACTTGATAAACGTGCGGATCGCGGTCGGGGCGGTGTAGAAAATGTTGACGTCGTGCTTGTCGATCAGGCTCCAGAAACGGTCTGGCTCGGGAAAATTAGGAGCGCCTTCATACATCACGCTGGTCGCGCCGTTCTGCAGCGGTCCGTAGACGATGTAGCTGTGCCCGGTAACCCATCCGATGTCGGCTGTGCACCAGTATGTGTCCTCTTCCTTCAGGTCGAAGACGTACTTGGTGGTAAGGGCCGTGCCCACCGAATATCCGCCGGTCGTGTGCACCACGCCCTTCGGCTTACCGGTAGTCCCCGACGTGTACAGGATGTAGAGCGGGTGCTCGGAGTCGAGCGGCTCGGCAGGACACTGATCGGAAACCGAGGCCATCAATTCATGCCACCAGTGATCACGCCCCGGCTGCAAGTGAATCGGCGATCCCGTGCGCTTGTAGACGACCACGCTCTTCACGGACGGGCAAGACTTCAACGCCTCTTCGACGGCTGGAAACAGCTTGACCTCAGCGCCTCGGCGGTACGAACCATCCTGGGTGATGACGGCGGTTGCCTGCGAATCATGAATACGGTCGATGAGTGCGTTGGAAGAAAATCCGCCAAAGACTATGGAATGCGGGGCCCCGATCCGAGCGCAGGCGAGCATGGCAATCGGCAGTTCCGGCGTCATGCCCATGTAAATCGCCACGCGATCGCCTTTGCGGACGCCCAGAGACTTCAACACGTTTGCGAATTTTTGCACTTCTTTCCAAAGCTGCTGGTAGGTGTACGTGCGCACTTCGCCGGGTTCGCTTTCCCAGATCAGTGCCGCCTTATTCTTGCGCGAAGTTAGAACGTGGCGGTCCAGGCAGTTGTAGGAGAGATTGAGCTGGCCTCCGACAAACCACTTCGCCCAGGGAGATTTCCATTCCAGGACTTTGTCCCACTTCTTGAACCAGTGCAGTTCTTCGGCGGCGCGTCCCCAGAATTTTTCGGGATTCTCGATGGATTCTTTGTAGAGCGCTTCATACTCCGCCAGGCTCTTGAGGTGCGCCTTCTGGGCAAATTCCGCTGGACATTCAAACTTGCGCTGTTCGTCCAGCGTGGAATCAATGTGGGGCTGGTTCCCTGCTGCGTCTGACATTTTATCTTCCTCGGGTAGTTGGGCCATCAACCTGGCCCAGGACAACGGGAACGATTTTACTTGGGCGGGATGGGAATGTCTGCCGCGGGGAAAGGCAAATTCTTTAAACCACGGAGGTCGCAGGGGATGCGGAGGAAACTCGATGCCTTGGCTTCCCCGTGTTCCCTGTGGCCTCTTTAGTCAAGAAACGGTTTTCGGCACGTCCAAACCTCGTGTGATTGTCGTCACAACCGGGTGTGACCCACGTTGCCGACCCTTGGCCCGTTCCTCCGGCATCATGAACGAGATGGCGTCGCCGCCAGTGGGGTCGACGTACCAGAGGGGAACAATCATGAGTCGCAAGTTCAAAACCATGGACGCGAACGAAGCCGTCGCTCACGTCGCCTACCGCGTCAACGAAGTGATCGCGATCTATCCCATCACGCCCTCGTCCAACATGGGAGAGTGGGCTGACCAGTGGGCTTCCGAAGGAATCGAGAACATCTGGGGTACGGTCCCGCAGGTCACCGAAATGCAGAGCGAAGGCGGAGCGGCCGGCGCGGTTCACGGAGCTCTTCAGACGGGCTCTCTGTCGACGACCTTTACCGCGTCGCAAGGCTTGCTCTTGATGATCCCGAACATGAACAAGATCGCGGGAGAACTGACCCCGACGGCTTTCCATGTTTCGGCTCGCACCATCGCGACCCACGCGCTTTCAATTTTCGGCGACCACAGTGACGTCATGTTCTGCCGCACGACAGGCTTCGCAATGCTGTCATCGAATTCCGTGCAGGAAGCCATGGACATGGCGCTGATTGCCCATGCCGCCACGCTGGAAACACGAATTCCCTTCCTCCACTTCTTCGATGGCTTCCGCACCTCGCACGAAGTGAACAAGATCGAAATGCTGGCGGACGACGATCTCCGCGCCCTGATCAACATGGACCGCGTCTTCGAGCACCGCGCACGCGCACTTTCGCCGGAACATCCGGTGCTGCGGGGCACGGCGCAGAATCCAGATGTGTTTTTCCAAATGCGCGAAGCGATCACGCCTTTCTACGACGCGTGCCCGGACAAAGTGCAATCCGTGATGGATAAGTTCGCGCAAGTCGTGGGCCGCTCTTATCACCTGTTCGATTATGTGGGAGCTCCTGACGCCGAACGCGTGATCGTGATGATGGGATCGGGCGCCGAAGCAGCTCATGAAACTGTGGAGGCGCTGACGGCGCGGGGCGAGAAAGTGGGTTTGCTGAAAGTACGGCTCTATCGTCCGTTCGCAGGGAAGCAGTTCCTGGCAGCGCTACCCGCATCGGTGAAGAAGATTGTGGTCCTTGATCGCACGAAAGAAGCGGGCGCAGAAGGCGATCCGCTCTATCTCGACGTGGTCAATGCTCTGCACGAAGGAAAGCGGTCCGTGGAGGTGATTGGCGGACGTTACGGCCTGTCCTCGAAGGAATTTACTCCCGCAATGGTTAAGGCCGTCTACGACAACCTGGCCTCCAAGAGTCCGAAGCCGCACTTCACAGTCGGCATCCAGGACGATGTTAGCCACTCCAACCTCGACTATGACACTGCTTTTTCCACCGAACCAGACAATGTGGTGCGCGCCCTGTTCTATGGGCTCGGCGCAGACGGCACGGTGGGCGCGAACAAGAATTCCATCAAGATCATCGGCGAAAATACCGACAACTACGCGCAGGGCTACTTCGTGTATGACTCCAAGAAGTCGGGCGCGGTAACCGTTTCTCACCTGCGCTTTGGACCGAATCCGATTCGCTCGACCTACCTGGTTTCCAAAGCAAATTTCGTCGCCTGCCACCAGTGGATCTTCCTCGATCGTTACGACATGCTCAGCGCGCTCGTCGATGGCGGGACATTCCTGCTGAACAGTCCCTTTGGCCCCGACGAGATTTGGGACAAGCTGCCGCAACTGGTGCAGGAGCAGTTGATCGCCAAGAAAGCCAAGTTCTTCGTGATCGACGGTTACCAGGTGGCGCGCGACACGGGTATGGGCAGTCGCATGAATACGATCCTGCAGGTCTGCTTCTTTGCGATCTCGAAAGTATTGCCGGGCGATGGAGCAATCGAGGCGATTCGCAAATCGATTCGCGACACCTACGGACGCAAGGGCGAAGAGATCGTCCAGAAGAATATGAAAGCCGTCGACGAGACGCTGGCCCACCTGAACGAAGTAAAAGTGCCTGCCACCGTCACCAGCCGGTTTCAATTGCCCTCCCCCTTCCCTTCCCATGCACCCGATTTCGAGCGCAATGTCCTGGGAACGATTTACGGCAACCGCGGTGAAGAATTGCCGGTCAGCGCATTTCCAATCGATGGCACATTCCCAACCGGAACCGCAAAGTGGGAAAAACGGAATCTCGCTCTCGAGATTCCAGTGTGGGACGACAAAATCTGCATTCAGTGCGGCAAGTGCGCGATGGTATGCCCGCATTCCGTGATTCGAATCAAGGTGTTCGACTCCACGGAACTGCAAAGCGCACCCGCAACTTTCAAGTCCACCGAAGCGCGCGACAAGGAATGGGCGGGCATGAAATACAGCCTGCAGGTTGCGCCGGAAGACTGCACAGGATGCGGCATCTGCGTGGAAGTCTGCCCGGTAAAGAACAAGAGTCAGGCGCGGTTGAAGGCAATCAACATGACGGCGCAGCCGCCGTTGCGCGCAGCGGAAGCTGAGAACTGGAACTTCTTCCTCAAGATTCCGGAACTTGATCGTCGCAAGATCAAGGCGGGCGCGATCCGCCAGCAACAGGTACAGGAACCGCTCTTCGAATTTTCAGGAGCATGCTCCGGATGCGGCGAGACGCCGTACCTGAAGCTGCTCTCGCAACTGTTCGGCGACCGCGCACTGATCGCCAACGCCACCGGCTGTTCCTCGATTTACGGCGGCAACCTGCCGACGACACCGTGGTCCAAGAACGCCGACGGCCGCGGACCGGCCTGGTCGAATTCACTCTTCGAAGATAACGCCGAGTTCGGGCTTGGCTTCCGGCTCTCGATCGACAAGCAGACTGAGTTCGCCCGCGAGTTGGTGAAACGCTGCGCCGGAATCATCGGCGACGAACTGGCCACTGCATTACTGAACGCTTCCCAGAAGGATGAATCCGACATCTACGAACAGCGGCAGCGGGTTTCGTTGCTGCGGGAGAAGCTGGCGGGTTCCTCCACCCCGGATGCAAAGCAACTCAACGTCCTCGCCGATATGCTGGTAAAGAAGAGTGTGTGGATCGTGGGCGGCGACGGCTGGGCCTATGACATCGGCTACGGCGGCCTCGACCACGTGATCGCGAGCGGCAAGAACGTCAACCTGCTCGTGCTCGACACCGAGGTCTATTCCAATACCGGCGGGCAGCAATCCAAGGCCACTCCTCGAGGAGCAGTTGCCAAGTTTGCAGCCGGCGGCAAGCCTGGGGGCAAGAAAGATCTCGGCCTGATTGCGATGACCTACGGCAATGTTTACGTCGCCAGCGTCGCGATGGGCGCGAAGGACGAGCATACGCTGAAAGCTTTCCTGGAAGCCGAAGCCTATGACGGTCCCAGCATCATCATCGCGTACTCGCACTGCATCGCGCACGGCATCGATATGACGACGGCCATGCAGAATCAGAAAGCGATTGTCGATTCCGGACAGTGGTTGCTCTATCGCTATCATCCAGAGCGGACCGCAACGGGCGAGAACCCCCTGCAACTCGATTCGCGCACACCCACTCGCAAAGTGCAGGACTTCATGCAAATGGAAACGCGTTTCAAGATGCTGACCAAGAGTAATCCGGAAGCCGCCAAGCGGCTGTGGGCCGAGGCGCAACACGACGTCGATGTCCGCTACCGTTTCTATGAGTACATGGCATCGCGGAAATCAGACGTGGCAAAAACAGAAACACGGCCCGCGGGCCCTGCAAAGACCGAGCCAACCACCGAAACCGCGAAGGCGCCAGCGGCCAACGAGACAGCGCTGCAGAAGTAAGGAGGACTTATGTTTGACCTGACGACCACTTATCTAGGCATGCCGCTGCGAACTCCGCTGGTGGCGTCCGCATCGCCGATCTCACAGGAGATTGCCGGCATCCGGCACCTCGAAGATGCGGGAGCCTCCGCCGTCGTCCTCTATTCGCTGTTTGAGGAACAACTCCGCCGCGAAAGCGTTGAACTCGACTTCTATCTCTCCGAAGGCACGGAGAGTTTTCCCGAGAGCCTGAGTTATTTCCCGCAGCCGAAGGAATTCTTCCTCGGCCCGGATGGGTATCTGGAACACATCCGCAAAGCGAAGGAAGCGGTGGATATCCCGATCATCGCCAGTCTGAACGGCAGTTCGGTCGGCGCGTGGATCCAATACGCCACGCAGATTGAGCAGGCCGGCGCGGATGCGCTGGAGTGCAACATTTATTGGATCGTGACCGATCCTGATGCGACGCCCGATGCGGTGGAGCGGCACTACATTGATATCCTTCAGGCAGTGAAGCAGGCCGTCAGAATTCCAGTCGCCATCAAGTTAAGCCCGTTTTTCACCAGCCTGTCGAATATGGCGAAGCACCTCGACGACGTCGGAGCGGACGGACTGGTGCTCTTCAACCGCTTCTACCAGCCCGACATCGATCTCGAAGCATTGGAAATGAAGCCACACGTACTTCTGAGCACGCCGCAAGCGATGCGACTGCCGTTGACATGGATTGGAATCCTGTATGGCCGGCTAAAGGCCAGTCTTGCAGCAACGAGTGGGGTGCACAGCGCGGAAGATGTGATCAAGTTGCTGATGGTGGGCGCGGACGTGACAATGCTCTGCTCGAGCCTGTTGCGCAATGGTATCGACTACCTGGGCGAAATCGAACGCGGAGTCGTGCAGTGGATGGAGTCGCACGAGTATGAGTCCGTCGTGCAGATGCAGGGCAGCATGAGCCAGCTCCATTGTCCGGATCCGGCGGCGTTTGAGCGCGCCCAATATGCGCGTGCAGTGAAGGGTATCCAGCACGTGAAGGTGACGACGCCGTAAGGTTTAAGTAGTCGGACTAGCGTCGCCAAGCGTTCGAGGCGTGGGGCTTCACCACACGGCATCTCACGTGGAAGATATCGCCTCGGCCACAGTTCCCTTCTCGAGCAGATAGGCGCCGGGACCCTGTTGTCCGCGAATCGATCTGCAAAACTCCACTACATAAAAACCGGCAGCGAGCGCTTCGGTGAAGGCCCAACGCGTTGCTTCGCGCCATTCACGAGCCAATCCCATGTCCGTGCGTTCCACGTCCAGAATCTCTCCTGGAATTTCGATGCTCACGCGTTGCCGGGATAGGGATTCCTTCAGATCAGCGCGGGCCGGGTGGCCGTCGGGATTGAAGCTCACCAGCGGAACCAAAAGTCGCATCGCATCGAGAGTCTCAGCACGTGTGTCCTTGCCTGCCGCGCGATCCTTGACGCGGCGCGAGTCCAGCAACCAGCGCACCCATAGGCGGTCTGTGCCGTTGCGGTGCAGCATGCTGGAAGTTTCCGGCCCGTAGAAATCAATTTTGTAAGTGTCGGAGACAATTCCTAATTTCGCGAAATTAAAGTGGGCATTGCGGCTTTGCAGCGGATCGTAAGTCCACGTCATTTCCCGGATCCCCGTTGCGAGTGCGCGTTCCCGCTGGGCGTGCTTCAGCTTTAGCCCGAGATCGTGCTGCCGGTAGGCATCGAGCACCGCCAGCATGTGGGAGTGCACCGTAATCTGCCCGTGTTCGCGTCCGCAAAATCCGAAGGCGAAGCCCAGCAATTTCTCGCCTTCGAACGCGCCGACAAAGATGCTGCCTGCAGCCTGCAGAGCAATCGCCAGCGTCATCGGAAAACTATCGTCCTCCGCCATGCCCCAGACTTCCTTCTCCACTACGCGCATTTGGAGAAGGTCGTCATAGTTCTTAAGGTCACGGATCACGATGTTTTGCGGACTGCGGGCGCTCAATTGCCATCCTCCTTTGCAGACGGTGCGTACCAGCGCCCGGCTGCCGCCTCTTGCTGGTCAATTTCACGCAGACGGTTGAGCGACCGCTTGGATCGCACGTGCGCGAATGCTACCAGCAGCGCGTCCAGAGCCGCCAGGGGCGCGACATACGAGCCGTTAAAACTGGGATTGGTTACCGACACGATCCAGTGATCGCTGCAGACACGAGCGATGGGAGAATCGCTCGCATCGGTGAAGCCGAAAGTCCAGGCACCGCGTTCTTTCGCGGTGCGCGCAGCTTCCACGGAATCGCGAAGGCACCGGCCAAAACTGATGGCAATCAGGACATCGTGCGAACCAAGTGCACGGATACGATGATGGAGGTTGCCCGTGCTTCCGACGGGAGCGTCGGCTCTGGCCCCGAGCCAGGCCAGGCCGTACGCGAGAAACCATGCCAGCGAATAGGCCAGGTCGACGCCGACCACAACGATCTGCTGTGCCTTGTCGAGGCGGCGTGCCAGTTCAACAGCGCGTTGCGGAGGCACGGCGGCGCGCAGCGCGTCAAGATTCTCCCTCTCCATGTCCAGACTCTGCTGCACGTGCCCCTCGATGGTGCGGCGCTCGCGGGTCGCCGACTTCATCTGGCGATAAGGAGTGATTCGCGTGACAAAGTACGACCTAAGATCGGAAGTGAATTCCGCATACTGCTGGTACCCCAGCACCTGGATGGTGCGAACGATCGTGGCGGCATCGACTCCGTAGCGGCGCGCCATCTTGCGTGAGGAGAGGTAATAGGTGTCTTCGGCATTCTCCAGAATGGAAAGCAGTAACCGCTTGCGCCGTGCACTCAGTTTGTCGTCGGCTCGCTGTAGGCGCTGCTCCAAAGGCGTCGCCCACTTTTGCACTCCGTTCACGGCCATGCTCGCCTCCAGGGGCCCATGCAACAGCGACACCGGGTTTACAACATTCGTTGCATCCATGTCAACAAGAAGATTGAGATGTTGCATCTAACAATCAGCACGTGGCAACTGGCTAGCCCCTGGGTCCGTGGCCCTGAGGACCTCGGCCTGAGGACTGAATGCTTCCTGCCTTCCGTGCTACCCTGAATTTTGGAGATAAAAATGGTTGCGAAGACCTTGGTTCCCGTGCTTTTCGCATTTTCTGTGCTGACCCTGGCGACGCCGAACGCGCGCTCTGCCGAGCGCGGCGTGCTGGTGCGTGAAGCGGTGATCTATCTTTCTCCTGACGTCACGTCCAGCAAACTCGGCGAAGCAGGCCGCGGACGCGAGATGATTCTCCTCGATCGCAGCAAGAACTGGTTGCATGTCGAGGCCTTGCTCGGATTTTCCAAGACGCCCGATCCCGCCTTCGTGGAAGATGAGGATATGGAAGGCAAGACTATTTCAGGATGGATCCTCGATACCGGACTGGTGTGGGAATCCACCGCAAACGGTGATCGGATTCTGTTTGGCGCAGCGGTCGATTCCGAAGATGAAGCAAGCCGCCGCCATGGCCGCCGCGGCGCCGATCAGGACGCCTTGCGCCTCTATCGCCGCGTCTATGATCTGTTCCCGGCCTCTCCGCTGGCGGGAGAAGGACTCTACCGCGCCGCCGACGTCAAATGGCAGATCGAAAAGTCAGATGTGATGACTCGCCCCTCCGCCCGCGAAAAAGATGCATCGATGCGCGAGGGCATGGACGAACAGCCCATGAAGCAAGTCATCAAGAAGTTTCCCGGGACGAAGTGGGCTGACCTCGCCGCCTTCCATCTGCTCGACAACAAAGTCTGCGGAGACTGGCAAGGGACATCGAAATGCCCAGACAAAGAAGCGGAGATGTTTGAAAAATACGTAAAGGAGCATCCGCAGTCGCCGTCCGCTCCTGAGGCGCTCTACCGTGCGACTTTCCGCCGGGCAGCTCTGGTCGAAATTTACAAGACAGAAGAGCAAGCGAAGAAATCAGAAGAATCGAAAAGTCGGGCGATTGCCCTGGCGCAACAGTTGGTGTCGCAGTATCCGCAGAGCGACTGGTCCGCCCGCGGACAGATGCTGCTCTATCTCTTGCAGCAGGGAGTTCCGGCCTACGGCAACGTGGTCCAGTAGAGACCCATCCTGCCAACGCCGTTACTGCGGCAGTCCCACGCGCCGCAACAACTCCGCGAACCGGGGATCGGCCCGCAACCGGTCGTAGCGCGGGTCCACTTTCAAATACACCACCTGCGGACTGCGTTCCTCCACGGCTCGCCCCAGCCAAGTCAAGGCCTGATCCTTGTCGCCAAGAAGAGTATGGACTTGTGCAAATCGAATGGGGGAAACGTAATGCGCTTTGGATTCCTCTTTCAACCCATCCAGCCAACCCGTCAGAGCGGCGCGGTATCCTTGCGCGGAATTAATGTAACCAACGCGGTCAGCCAGCTTGCCATCGCCCGAAAACCTTAGATTGAGAATCGCTTCGCGCATCGCGTCTTCGTACTTGCCCTGCTGTTCATAGACCGCCATCAGGTCTTCATGGGCAACCGGAAAATTCGGGTCCATATCGATCGCCTTGCGATAGATCTTGATGGCCGGGGCGTATTGATGCTGATAGTGATACGGATACGCGCGATTCGAGTTGATGATCAACGACAACGGATCAAGTTCCAGCGCCTTCTGCAATTCGGCTTTCGATTCCTCAAAACGCCCCATTGCACCCAGATGGATCCCGTACCAGTGGTGGGCAGTGGCGTGCCCCGGATTCAACTCGATGGCCCGCCGGAACTCGCGCTCTGCCCCGTCCCAGTCCCACTCATAGAGCGCCTTCACCATGGCCAGCGAAACATGCGCTTCGGCCATCTGATCGTCAATCGCGAGCGCTTTTTCCGCCATCTGCCTGGCTCGAGGAAAGTAGTCTTTCGGCGGATCGGTCTCCCACCCGAGCAGGCCATAGGTGTCCGCCAGTCCCGCATACGCCAGTCCGTACGTCGGATCCTTGGCGATGGCCTGCTGAAAAAAGTCGGTGGCCTTGGCAAATCCGGCATCCGTGCGCTTGTTGAAATAGAACCGTCCCTGCAAATAAAGCTGGTGTGCTTCGCTATCTTCAGTGGAGTGTTGCATCAGACGGCGTTGCTGCGGCGCCGTCAGTTGAACCTTCAGTGCGGTTGCGATCTGCGGTGCGATCTCGTCCAGCACGCCGAGAATATCGGTTGGCTTACGGTTATATTGTTCCCCCCATATGAGGGAGCCGTCGTCGACGCTGGTCAGTTCGACGCTGATGGTCATCAAGTCGTCGTGCTGCAGCACGTGCCCGGCGAGCACGGCTCGTACACCTAACTCCCGTCCCACGGCCCGGGGATCACCTTCTTTGCCCTGGTAGTGGAAGACCGTGCTCCGCGCCATGACGCGCAAGCCAGCAATCTGAGAGAGCTTGTTGGTGACGCTCTCCGTCACTCCTTCACACAGATAGTCCAGGTCGGCCACATGAGCGTCGTTCACCAGTGGCAGAACTGCGATGGAATCAATCGTCCCAACTTCTCTTTTACGAGTCAGGTAGTAGCCGCCCAGCGCGAGCGCGAAGATGAAGATAGCGATTGCCGCTGCCATCAGGACAACGCGTTCCATGCGAGCGGGTGGGACTGCAGAGTCAGAGGTCGTATCCACGGATTGGGGCGCCGCGGCTTCCAGCCCGGTCGCTCCTGATACAGGAGCAATGAAGCGATAGCCCTTGCGGGGGACCGTCTCGATGAAGCGCGGACTCTCGGCGGAGTCTCCCAGAGCCTCCCGCAATTTATTAATCGCCTTATTCAGTCCTTGATCAAAATCGACGAACACGTCGCTCGGCCACAACCGTTGGCGCAGTTCCTCCCGCGAAACGATGGCGCCAGGCCTTTCCAGCAGGAACGCCAGGACGCCAAAGGGTTGCGCCTGCAGGCGTAGGCGGACACCGCGCTTGCGCAGTTCGCCTGCTTCCAGGTCGACCTCAAATACTCCGAATTGGATTGGCTTGCTGATGCTCATTCGTACCGTGCAAGCGGGGGGCGGGGTGGAGAAATCTTACCATTACAGGCCGCGAACGACACGCGAGCCACTCAATTCTTGGGGAATCTATCCGCGCAACTCGATTGTTTTCTGCAAGATCTTAGGGAAGGTGGCGGGCAGGGCGAAACCAGTCCTGGTCCATTGCACCTCCCCGCGCCTGCGTACAAAGTCGCTCCCATAGTTCACATGCCACCTGAGAGTGGCTCGAAAGGGTACGACGATGGCGGCCAGTGCTGAAACACTTGGAATGATATTTGCGGGAACCCGCTCGACGGTAGCTCCCGAATCTCGGACTCCCCGACGGGAACTCGTGGATGTCCATCTGCTCGAACGAATCGCAACCGGAGACCAGCAAGCCATGGCCGTTGCTTTTGACCGGGCCAGTTCGGTGGTCTATGGCATGGCGCTGCGCGTGCTCCTCGATCCCCGCGACGCCGAAGAGGCCATGATGGACACTTTCCTCCACGTTTGGCGAAAAGCCTCCACTTTCAACCCAGCCCTGGGAAATCCATCGGTGTGGGTCATCGTGATTGCCCGCAGCCGGATTCTCGATCGCCTGCGCATGCAAAAAACGAGGCGGCAGTATGAAGAGAACTTGGGAGACGACTGGGACGCGCCATCCCGTGCGCCCGACGCGGAAAAACTGTCAATCGCCCGGCACGACGCGGAAAACGTAAGAACTGCCTTGGCAGAACTCAACCCGAGACAGAAACAGGCTTTGGAATTGGCTTACTTTCAAGGCATGACACAAGAAGAAATTGCCGATGCGACGGGCCGTCCGCTGGGCACGGTAAAGACCCAGATTCGCCAGGGATTGTTGAAGCTGCGTCAACTGCTGTCTAGAGCGAACGGTTACGACTCCGCCAACACCTGGTGCACCATGTGAATCGAGATCGCGCCCTCTCCCACGGCTGACGCCACCCGCTTTACGTTTCCCGAGCGGACGTCGCCCACCGCAAAAACTCCCGGCAGGCTCGTCTCCAGCATGAATGGCAGACGCGTCTTTGGCCACGCCGGCCCCTCGTCCTGCAATGCGCCTTCGACCACATCACGACCGGTGAGAATGAAACCTTTCGGGTCGAGCGCGAGACATCCTTTGAGCCAATCCGTTCGCGGCGACGCGCCCGTCATGACAAAAATATGCCGGATCGGGTGGGTCGAGGTCTCTCCGGTAGCGTTGTCTCGCCAAGTTACGCTCTCCAAGTGTGTGTCTCCGCCCAGGGCGATGATTTCTGTTTTATAGTGCAGTTCGATCGCAGGATTTTCTTCGATTCGCTGGATGAGATAGCGCGACATCGTACTCGAAAGTTCTGGCGCCCGCACCAGCATGTAGACCTTGCGAGTCGCCTGCGACATGTAGACGGCCGCCTGTCCCGCGGAATTTCCGCCACCCACCACGATCACATCATCGCCGCCGCACATTTGCGACTCCATAAAGGTCGCGCCGTAATAGACACCCTGCCCTTCGAACTTCGCAAGATTTCCGATTTTCGGCTTGTTGTATTGCGCGCCGCTGGAAATTACGATGCTGCGGGTCAAGAGACAAGTACCGCCGTCGAGCATCACCTTGTAGGGACGAGCGCTGCAGTCCAGACTCTCCACGCTATGCGCGACCATCATCTTCGCGCCGAATTTCAAGGCTTGCGTGGTCGCGCGATTCGCCAGTTCCTGTCCGGAAACACCGGTGGGAAAGCCGAGATAGTTTTCGATCTTCGAGCTGGAACCAGCCTGGCCTCCGGGTGCAGCAGTCTCGATCACCATGACGTCGAGTCCTTCGGAAGCCGCATAGACAGCGGCGGCCAGCCCAGACGGTCCCGCACCGATGACAACCACATCGTGAACCTGGGACTCGTCGACCGTCGCATTGAATCCCAGGCAATCTGCCAGTTCCGACACGGTCGGATTGCGCATGACGTTGCGGCTGCTGCTGCAAATGACCACCGGAATCTCATCGACCGAAATATGAAAACGGTCCAGCAGTTCCTGGGAATCCTTGTCAGTATCGAGGTCGACATAGTTGTGAGGCTGTCCATTGCGAGTCAGGAATTCTCGCAGCCGCAGAGTGTGCGCGGAATGGTTCGACCCCATGAGGATCAAGTTGCCGTAGCCCGCATTGATCAGCGCGAGGCGCCGCAGGATAAAGGCCCGCATCAGGATTTCGCTGAGTTCGGCATCCTTGGCAATCACCGCCCGGAACGCCTCGGGAGTAAGTTCAAGAAATTCTCCGGCCACATTCACGCGCCCCGTCACCAGAACGGCACGCCCGGAGATCATGGTGAGTTCTCCGGTGAAATCGCCGCGCGTGTCGTGCGCGACGATCAGGCGCTCACCCTTGAGAGAGGACTGCACGATTTCCATGCTCCCGCTGAGGACAACAAAAAACGGCACAAGCGTGGTTCCCGGCTGGAACAGGACTTCGCCCACTTTGACTTTACGAACGGTGCCGAGCGGCATGAGCCGCTTGATCTGCGCTTCGGAGAGGGCGGGAAACGTTTGCGTCTTGGCATCGAGCACACTGGAAATTGGAGGAGTCGCCATAGTTTTACCTGGGAAAAATACTGGTGTGAAACATAGTAGATGATACAAACCTTCATTCGGCTTCAAGGGTCCTCTCAAGAAGGCGTTCGACCCAGAGCCATCTGCATGGCCGGAGGACCAGATTTCCGCCCGCGTCGTGCAAGAGCCAGCTCACCTGTTATGCTAAAAATCTTTGCTGAGGATATTTCCATGAGGAAGCTCTCCTTATTTGTCTTCGCTATGGCCATTTTTGTGTCGGCCCAAACTGCTGGCCATTTCGACGGCCATACCTGGTGGGACACCATCAAAGTCATCGCTGACGACAAAATGGAAGGCCGCGATACGGGCAGCCGTGGAGAGCATGCCGCACAGGAATATGTAGTCGAACAATTAAAGAAAGCTGGCTTGGAACCCGCGGGCACGAAGGGCTTCTATCAGCCAATAAAGTTTGTCTCGCGGCAGATCGTGGAAAAGGATTCCAGCCTCACGCTCGTCCATGACGGCCAACGCGAACCACTGGTTCTTGGTGATGACGCTTTCATCGGCACCCGGATTGCACCGGCGGCAGAGGTCAATGCCCCCATGGTCTTTGTCGGCTACGGACTCACTGTTCCGGAAAATAAGTACGACGACTTCGCGGGCGTCGACGTGAAAGGCAAGCTGGCCGTGATCTTTTCCGGATCGCCTGAGGAAATTCCTGGCCCGCTGGCTTCCCATTATCAAACTCTGCTCGAGCGGGGGAAGGTTCTTCGCGCTGCCGGGGCGATCGGCATCATATCTCTGATTAACCCTGCTTCGATGGATATTCCGTGGTCGCGTATCTCGCTCAATCGCACACATCCCAGCATGGATCTTGACTATCCGGAATTCAATGAAACGGCTGGCTTGCACCTGGCCGTAACTGTGAACCCGGCGAGCGCTAAGAAACTCTTTGCGGGATCGGGCCATACCTTCGCCGAAATTGCCGCGCTCGGTAAAGATCGCAAAGTGCTGCCGCACTTTCCGCTCTCCGTTTCGCTCGAAGCGAAAACCAAAATTGAAACTCAGAAGGTGGAATCAGCAAACGTGGTCGCCAAACTTAAAGGAAGCGATCCAAAGCTGAAAGACGAATATGTCGTGCTCTCGGCCCACATCGATCATGTCGGGATCGGGGCGCCCATCAACGGTGACAGCATTTACAACGGCGCCATGGACGATGGTTCCGGCAGTGCCCTGCTGATGGACGAGGCAGCCACTTTCAAGAAGAACCCCGAAAAACTGCGCCGCTCGATCTTGTTCGTGTTTGTCACTGCGGAAGAAAAGGGGCTGCTGGGATCAAAGTATTTTGCGGCTCATCCTACGGTGCCGGCGAAATCGCTGGTCGCGGATGTCAACGTGGATATGTTCCTCCCCATCGTTCCGTTGAAAGTCCTGCGCGTGCTTGGCTTGGACGATTCTGACCTGGGCGACCGCGCCCGTGCTATCGCGCAGTCCTACAACGTACAAGTTCAGCCGGACCCCGAACCGCTGCGCAACCTGTTCGTACGCAGTGACCAGTACAACTTCATTCGTCACGGAGTGCCGTCGATCATCATGAGCGTCGGTACCGAACCGGGCTCACCGGAGTCGAAGATATTCAAAGACTGGCTGACGAATCGTTACCACGCGCCCTCAGACGATCTGAACCAGCCTGTGGACTTCGAATCAGCAGCCAAGTATGAAGAGATTGTTCGCAGCCTTTTGATCGACGTCGCGAACAACGGAAATCATCCGCAGTGGAAACAGACCAGTTTCTTCCGGCGGTACGCGGCGGGTAACTAGTCACCAGCCTAGCGCGAGAAAACAACTCCGTGGGGATGACCGGAACCCTTCCACCCGTGCGGCCAGTCGCGATTATCAAAATTGAAACCGACTTTTCCGTCGGCATCGCGGAAGGCTTCATCCATGGTCAAAGTCCCCGTTGCCTGATCCAGCTTGAGCAGGTAGAGGCGGTTGCCTGAACCGGTGATGGCCAGGCGTTGCGCCTTCGGGTCCCAACCGGTCCAGTGCGGATCGAATGCGTCATCAATCTTGAGCCGCGATACTTCGACCGGCTTCGCTCCGTCCTTCAAGTCCAAAACGATCAAACCATGTATCGAAGGGACGCTCTGAATCAGGTAGCGTCCGACAATCGTCGGGACGCCGCACCAGTTGCCGGGAAAGTTGTAAACAAGTCTTGATGTAGGCTCGTCTGAATTCACTCCGGTGATGCGCTCGATACCGCAACCTAGAGTCTGCACAAAGACTGAGCCATCCGGACCGAGTCGCGGCTCTTCCGGACTAATCTGTCCGTAGTGATTGGCCCCGATGTCGAAGTATGCCGTCCTAAGAAGTTTCAAGTCAGACAAACGCCAGACCTGATAGGTCGATCCAAGAAATATGGTTTCCAGGTGCATCGAAGAATTGGTGGACACCACCCGATCGAGTTCCGGGACGACCACAAGGCTGTAGGGCGTCAACAAGGCGTCGGCAAAGGTGGGATCAGCGCTGCTGGCCGAACGAATCACTTTCCCGCTGTCGTCAATCTCCACCAGTCCGCCGGTATGCCCATCGGCATGGTGAGCATGCTGGAAGGTGGCAAGCACGTTGCCATTGGGCAAACGCAGGTAGGAATGCGGATGCATATACCCGGCCATGTCGGTGAATGAAGTCACGGTCTTCGGATGAACTGGGTCGCGCACATCGAATATGAAAGTGCGTCCGGCGTCATGGTCGTTGGCAAACAACATGCCGCTGGCAGGCATCGTGTATTCCGTGTGATGCGCTTTCATCGTCTTCTGGTCCGTGGCAAGCGTCGTGACGAGGTGTCCGTAGGAAGGTGAGGATGGGTCGGCATCAATCACTGCGAGGAAGTCGTTGCCTTTGCCAGCAGCGTCCCCGGTCCATGCAAACAGAGTGTGCGCGGACGCCATCGTGACCTGAGCGATGAGGCGTGCGGGAAAAACGGCAACACAGAAGTACAGGAATGATGCAAGCAATACACGTTTCATCGGGACCCCTTGATGGACGAAAATCCGACAACCCAGCGAGGAAGGATAGCAGTGGGCAGGAACGTCGGTAAAGACGACAGGTGCGCCCTCAATCGGTCCCTCAAGAATCAAGCTTCGTAACTCGTCCGCAACCTCTTTCTGTAATACTGCTATGGGGCGTCACCGGAGGCTGCTTGAACGAATATCTTTTGTCCGTGCTCCTCGGCATCATCGAGGGGCTCACCGAATTCCTGCCAGTCAGCTCTACCGCCCATTTGCGCCTAGCCGAAGCCCTTCTGAACGTGCCGCTGTCGAGCGGTTACTGGAAGATGTACTCGATCGTGATCCAGTTAGGCGCAATTCTCGTACTGCCGATTTATTTCCGCGCGCACATCGCCAAGCTGTTTTCGACGTTCCCGGAAGGCGAGAGGAAGGACTGCACGATCCTCACGCATCCGTTGAGTTTGGTGATGATCGCGTTCGTGGTGACTGCGGGGCCGTCGTTCCTGTTGTCGAAACTGATCGGCAAGAACCTGGAAAGCTTGTACGTGATGGGTGGATCACTCCTGGTGGGTGGGATCGTGATGTGGGCGATCGACACGATGAAAGCGCCATGGGAGACGGCAGGCACGGGAGCACCGGGTTCGCCGATCCACACGTGGAAAATGGATGACATTCACGGTGGTCAGGCAATCTGGATCGGCGCATGTCAGATCCTGTCGGCAGTGTTCCCCGGAACATCTCGGTCAATGGCGACGATTGCTGCTGGACAACTGGCGGGGATGTCGCGCGCCGCGGCGCTGGAATTCTCCTTCTTCCTTTCCATGCCCACCATGGCGGTGGCCACGCTGTACACACTCTACAAGTCAATTTCTGGCAAAGACGAAAACCCCATCGGCGTGTCCCAGATAACGTCCCAGCAGTGGGTCATCCTCGCGATTGGCTTCGTGGTCTCGTTCCTCGTCGCCTACGGAGCCGTGGCATGGTTCATGAACTGGGTCCGAAAGCGTGGATTTGCACCGTTTGCGGTCTATCGGATTGTGGTGGGGATTGCCGTACTGGGATGGGCTGCAGGCGTACTGGGAAGGTAAGAGTGGGGCCGGCGGCGACGGCCTAGTATCCAGTTCGCCACCCTGTACTCTTTCCTGCATTGTCGGGCACCAGACTTCTTGTCATAATCATGGTGCTCTGGCCTCTTTACGGTACCCCGGTTGAAGTGTCTGCATCCAACTCCCGGACGCCGTTGATGCCAATGAAATTTCTTTCGAAGATTTTTGCGCCCACCAGGAACCGGCGGCTCAATGAGCTGATCGGATTCCTGCTGTGCGTCTCCGCGCTCCTCCTTTTTCTCGCACTTGCTTCGTACTCGCCGCTTGATCCCTCGCTGAATAGTGCGTCCGTATTGACCGGATCGCGCGCGGCCCGCAACTGGATCGGGATCATCGGCGCCTACCTGTCCGATATCGTCCTGCAGTTCTGGGGCATCGGATCTTTTCTTCTACCCGTCTTCCTGGGAATGCTGGGAATCCGCTGGTTCCGTTCGCGAGCCGTGCAGACGCCCATCGCCAAAACTCTCGGCGGCGCATGGCTCCTTATGTTTGTCCCCGCCCTCCTCGCGATCTTGCCGGGACACTTCAAGTGGATGGGTGCCATCCCGGTTGAAGGCTTGCTGGGCCGCGTGATTGGCGATGCCCTGATTCATTTCTTCAACGTCGCTGGCGCTTACATTGTCTGCACAACGTTTCTCGCGGTCGCGCTCTATCTGACCACGGCGTTCTCCTTCGCCGCCATTGAAGTGTGGGCACCGACGCGATTCGCGTGGGTGATCGCTCTGCGGGATCGGTATCGCGACTGGCAGGATGAGCGTCAGCGCAAGCGCCAGCAGTTTGAGTTAGAACGACGCCGCGCACAGAAGCCGATGGTGACCACGCAACTCGTCCCGGCTCGACCTGCGCAAGCGCGGACGGAACCGGCACAGGAATATGCGCCGGCGCGAACGGAACCCGTCGCCGAGGGACGCCGCACTGGCATTGAGCGGATGGCGGAAGAAGATCCGGTGGCGTTTGTCGCGCCTCCCGCTGAAGCCGACGAAGCAACTCCATCCGATATCGAAGTCACGAATCGCGCGGACTCGCAACTCAAGTCGAAGACAACGCTCCCGAAGATTGCCGGCACCTACAAGTTGCCGCCTTCAAGCCTGTTGCATCGTCCGGACGAAGCGCAATCAGTAGACGAAGGCGAACTCAAACTCCTCGCCCAGGTGTTGACCGATAAGTACGCTGAGTTCGATGTCCATGGGCAGGTTACGCAGATCAATCCGGGCCCGGTGGTGACGACGTTTGAGTTCAAGCCCGAAGCAGGGATCAAGTACAGCCGCATCACGGGGCTGACCGACGATCTCTGTCTCGCCTTGCGCGCGGAGAGCATTCTGATCGAGCGCATGCCGGGCAAGAGTACAGTGGGCATTCAGGTTCCGAATCGCGAGCGCGAGGTCATCTGGCTGCGCGAGAACATCGAGTCACAAGAGTTTATTGGGACAAAGTCCAAGCTCACGCTCGGCATGGGCAAGGATATCAATGGTCGTCTTGCAGTTGCAGACCTGGCGGGAATGCCGCACTTGCTGATCGCCGGATCCACGGGCACCGGCAAGAGCGTTTGCATCAACGCGATGATCATGTCGGTGCTTTACAAGGCGACTCCGGATCAGGTGCGTCTGGTGCTGGTCGATCCGAAACGCCTGGAATTAGGGAACTACGAAGGCATTCCACACCTTCTGACACCCATCATCACCGAGCCCAAGCTGGCGGCAAATGCTTTGCGAAATGCGGTTCGTGAGATGGAGCGTCGCCTGAAGTTACTGGCTGCCAAAGGCGTCCGCAACATCGACAGTTACAACCGGTTGTTTGACGACACGCCCAGTTTATTTGCGGAGCAGTCTCCGGATGAAGGCCCGATCCCTTACATCATCATCATCATCGACGAACTCGCCGACCTGATGATGCTCGACGGCAACAACGTGGAGGAGTCGATTACGCGCCTGGCACAGATGGCGCGCGCGGTTGGGATCCACCTCGTGCTCGCGACGCAACGTCCGTCGGTGGATGTGATTACTGGATTAATCAAGGCGAATTTCCCTGCCCGCATTTCCTTCCGCGTGGCGACCAAAGTCGACTCGCGTACGATTCTGGACGCCAACGGCGCGGAGTCCTTGCTCGGGCGCGGCGACATGTTGTACCTACCTTCGGGATCGGCGCGTGTTCATCGCCTGCATGCTCCGTTCGTTACGGAGAAAGAAATTGCCGGGGTGGTCGAATTCTGGAAGGCACAAGGCCTGGCGCAATATCAGGAGAAATTCCTGGAAGCGCCGAAAGAAGATCGTGCGGCTTCCGGTGACGGCACCGACTCCGGTGAGGTAGGCGAGGATGACAATGATCCTCTCTTCAACGATGCTGTGCGCCTGGTAATTGAGTTCGGCAAGGCCTCCACTTCCCTGCTGCAGCGGCGGCTGCGCGTTGGCTACGGCCGGGCTGCTCATCTCATCGACCTCATGGAGCGCGACGGCATCGTCGGCGCCGCCGATGGACCGAAGCCGCGCGAAGTCCTGAAGCGTCCGGACTGGATTTCGGAAGTCGAAGAGTCAATGCGGTAGGAAGACAGCAGCTAGTAATTCAATCCCGCCATACAACATTACCCGTGAACGCTAACGCCTTCCGAGCGCGAGGAAGGCGACGTAGAACAATTGCGCGACCGCCACTCCGATGATGGCGTAGGTCGCAAATTCCAATCGACGGCTGGACTTCTTCACTTCTCTCACCACATCCGCGACTCCCGCCGTTACTTCCAGCAACGTCTCGGTGAGCTTCTCCATGTGCTCGGCCGAGGTCGTGATCCGGGCGACGACGCGGGAATTTTCCGCCAGCGACGTGGTCAGGCGTTCGCTGTTGCGGATATCCAGTTCCGTCTTACAGGCGGACCACCATGGAGTACCCAGAGCGTTGTCGTACATGCGGGCGCGGATCTCTTCGTAGGAGCGTCCACGCAGGAGCTGGAGCAGGGCGAGCGTTACCTTGCTGCCGTCGGGGGATGAGGCGGTAGCGGACATGTCTAAGGACTATAGCCGCGAAATCAGGCAGGGCTCAGATGCCAAAAGGGCTAAGGGGCATTGCCCACTTGGCGGTCGCGGAGATTGGCATTGGGCCAGCAGGGGACCCACGCAGAAGGGCAATGTCGGGACCGTAATCGATTACCAATTAGCGATGGTAAAGCCTCGTTTTCCGCGTTCGCTCCGAGAAATGGGCCAGGCGCCTCAGGGAATTGCCCCCACGAATTCCCCACGATGCTGAGAAGAGGGCCAACCGCCACACTCTGATTCATGGATGAAGTCCAGAGAGCTCGAATCCCACAATCGCAAGGATGTTCATAACGAGATGAGCGATTATCGTGGCAGGCAAGGACTTTCGGCAGGAAACGAAAATCACTGAGAGGGCAAGCTGTTGGGGCAGGGCGATCCAAAAGTGTGCGTGTGCAGTCGCCCACAGGGTCGCAGTCGTGACTACGGCCCAAAAAACTCCTATTCGTTGCAGGAGTGTACACTGCATTGCCGCTCTCGCCATTTCTTCAATTATTGGGGCGACAAGAATGGCTGAGAAAATCCGGTATTTTGTCAGGGACGGATTTGGGCCGATTGAGTTGATGAACACCTGCAATACTGCCAAGGCCACAACACCAGCCCATGCATGAATTGGTAGTCGCCACAATTCTTTGGTGAAAACTCGAGGGTCCGCCCAATAGACTAATGGCAACAACAAAAAAGCGTATGCACCACTTTCAACGATAGGCCCGTTGAAGTCCGATAGGCCCAGCCATCCTAACAAGGCCGAAACAACTTCGCCCGAAAAGACAAAAGCGACAAAAAACACAATCACACGGGTGATGCTTGGCCTAGGTTGTCCGGGTGCCTGCATCATTCTTCACAATCCGTAGTCGGTACCTTGCGTCTGAGCCGGGTGCCGCATAACTTTAGGGCGCCCCAGACATTCGCCTGGTGCCCCAGGTTCGCGCCCCATACGAACGGTCGATCTCACGATGCTCTGTTCTTGGGGCGCTAACCTGGGTTTCAACAATTTCAAATCGGGCGCCGCCGACAAGTCTGCTCGCGGATCGGGCCGGATCGATAGTATCCGCAGGTCGCGAAACATAGTAAGAAAACTACACCCGCCAAACCTCGTGGTAAAGGAGTCGTCGGTTGGACGGGTCGGTTCGCTGTGCCCCAGGTTAGCGCCCCAAAAATCGGGGCAATCTAGATTTCCGAACTTAGAGACGGGGGCGCGAACCTGGGGCACCAGGCACCAGGCGGCGGCCAGCCATTCGCAAAATGCGCGAAAGAATGGGGCACCCGCGAGCCACCTGGGCCACCCACCTTCTTAGCCAATTAACTTCTTTCGGAAATGAGGTCCGTTTGGAAGTGGGGCCAAAACGAGGGTCGGGAATATTCCGAACGCCTTGTCAAACTGGCCGTGTGCTTGTCCCTCTGTATTCATCTCTTGTCCCGACAGTTTCAGGAATTCATGGGAAAACGAAACGTGCGCTTCACCGTAGCGGTCCCAATGTCCTTCTGCTCTCTTGATTTCACCTGAACGCCTTAGCTCTTGCACAAAGGTACGATCTGCCCGCAGTTGCAAGACGCAATTCTCGCCGTTCCCATCAAACCCATAGGTTCCTGCTAGAACCCCATAGTCGTAATTGCTCGCGGTGTTATACCAGAACCCAAACAAGACAATTGCGAGAATGAGCCCCGGCCCCCAAAACGCACGAATGGCTTTCATATTGGGTTCCTCCACGTGGAGGTTTAATCCACGAACCCCATTTGATCGTCTGGAGCGGGTGGCCCACCTCTTCCACCCACATATTAACTCGGGGACCCATTTCTCGCGCTCTTTGCGAGAAGTGGGCAGTGATGCTGTCTGCGGCGAAGGGCTTTGTTACCTGGGCGGCGGGCAGCCACTTCTTGATCTTGAGAACAAACCAGCCGTCCACCGTCACCGGACCACCTCGGCCAACACACACGCTCTGAAAAGCTGTTTCCATCGCGCGATCTGGTTCACCGTACAGCGTGAGGGTTCGCCAACACTTTTCTTGACAGCCCAGCATTTTCGATATAAAACGGTGCCTGTTATTTTGCGGCAACGCTTGGGCTGCCGATAACTTCGATAACATCTCCGGCTTACAGTCCATACCTTCCGCCCGGCCCCGATTTTCGACACTCGTCTGCTTCTTGAAAGGTCCTTACTATGTCGTCGCATCTGGCTAGAACTGTCTTGTCCCTGTTGTGCATCATCTACTGGTTTCCTTCCACTGGATTTGCCGGCACCATCATTCATGTGCCAGCGGATCAGCCGACTATTCAGGCCGGCATTGATGCCGCCTCCAACGGTGACACGGTACAAGTTTCGGCCGGGACCTATCACGAAAACATCGATTTCTATGGGAAGGCCATCACCGTAACCAGTGAGAAGGGTCCGGGGCTGACGGTCATTGACGGCGGGCAACCTTATTACTCGACTGTGAACTTCATTTCCAATGAAACCACTACGTCAGTCCTGAGTGGCTTCGCGATTCAGAATTCCAACAATCAAGTTATCTATATCTCGAACTCATCGCCGACGATCCGATGGAATGTGATTTCGGGGGGATCGCAAAGCTATACAAACGGCCTCTACGTACAAGGGGGTGCCCCGGTGATCCAAAACAACCTGATCGTTGGAAACCGGCAAAGCGGCATCACCGTGTACAGCGACAACGGTATCCAGATTACTGGCAACCTCGTCGCAGGCAATGCAGTGGGTGTGGCTTTGAATTATTCGAACGGCACCGATGTCGTCCAGCAGAACACGATCGCCGGA
Organism: Acidobacteriota bacterium; assembly: GCA_016196065.1. Taxonomy (NCBI): domain Bacteria; kingdom Pseudomonadati; phylum Acidobacteriota; species Acidobacteriota bacterium. The sequence goes on from JACPYL010000008.1 coordinate 249,912, forward strand.
AATTCCAGCACCGGTTTCGCCGCCTACTCTTTCGGCAATAGTCTAAACCTGATACAGAATCTGGTTCTGGGGAACGTAGGTGTGGGGATTTATCTCGCCGGCGGTCCGGGGCCCCTGACCATGGTGAATAACACGGTCACCGATAATCAGCCGGGATGCTGCGGATCAGGCGCGAGTGAGATTGTCATCAGCGAGGTCTCCAGTCAGGTTACGTTGCAGAATAACCTTTTCATCGCGACCGGGAGCGGAGGTGCCCTTTGGTGCCAGCAATATTTGAGCGCTCCAGTTTTTACGAATAATGACGTGTTTTCGGCCGGCAATGCTGCCTACGGCGGAGCCTGCCAGGACCTGACAGGCACGGATGGCAACCAGTCGACTGACCCCTTGTTTGTCGATTTGCTGAGCGACAACGTTCATCTTCAAGCTGGTTCCCCGATGATCAATGCCGGCACCAACGCTGCCTCTCCGCAGCCGACCGTTGACTACGATGGGGACCCGCGGGTCGCCGGTGGAACCGTGGACATCGGGGTAGACGAGTATTCCAAGAAACCGACGGTAGCAATTTCATTGTCAGCCTTGCACTTCGCGGGACAGCAGGTTGGGACTACTAGTTCTCCGCAGGTCGTGACGCTTACCAACAACGGAAAAACGGCAATCCCTCTGAATCTGATCGCAACCGGCCCAAGTTTTGCGCAGACCAATAACTGTGCGGCGACCCTGCCTGCGAGTAGTAGTTGCCGGATCAGCGTAACCTTCAGCCCGCTAGGCGGAGGAGCGATCGGTAGCGCGCTCGGAATTTTCACGGATGCGAGTGCGAATCCCAAGTCGGTCACCTTGATCGGAACCGGACTCGCTCCGCAAGTGCAGTTCAATGGCAATTTTTATTTCTACAATCAGGTCATCGGCACACAAGTTACCCAGGCGGGAACATTGACGAACGTGGGGCAGGCGCCGCTTTCCATCAGCAATATCGCGTACACAGGCGCCACCGATTTCTCGGAAAGCAACGATTGCCCGATCCAACCCAATGTGCTCGCGATCGGCGCAGCCTGTACGATCAGCATCACGTTCGCGCCGACAATAACGGGATATGAATACGGCAATATCACCGTGACTGACAACGCGCAGCCGAACACCCAGTCGATCAACATCAACGGCAGCAGTGTGAGCGCGGGCATTCCAATTCTCAATCCAACCTCACTGACATTCCCAACCACGATCATCGGACAAAGCAGCCCCCCTCAGACGGCGACCTTGACGAATACGGGGACCGGGCCGCTCGGTATTCAGCAAATTTATTCTTACAATGATTTTCCCCAAACCAATGACTGCCCCGCCTACCTGGCAGTGAACGCAAGTTGCACGCTGACAGTCACTTTTACGCCCACCAATCAGGGCAATGAGAATGGATACTTGTCGATCAGTACCGATAGTGCGTACTTCCAGGTTTCGCTGAATGCCACTGGGACAGGGCAAGCGCCCGTTCCGACTGTCTCGTCACTGTCTCTTGCCAGCGTAGCCGCGGGATCTCCCGATACGTCAATGACGCTGACTGGGACCGGGTTCACCTATAACTCTCGCGTGCTTTGGAATAGCGTTGCTTTGCCTTACTCCTCGAACTATGGAAACACGCAGATCTACTTTACGATTCCGGCGGCAAATCTTGCGAATGCAGGTGTCGCCCAGATCTCCGTGTTCACTCCCCAGCCGGGCGGAGGCACATCGAGTACGCTGCCTTTCACCGTCTATACGCCGATCAACTATGCACAACAGGCGGTCGCCTATAAGTACCGCGCAATTACGGGGACGAATTTGAATCTCTCCTACTACAATGGAGCGAATATCGATTCTCCCTTCCCGATTCAATATGGCGGCGGCAGCTATACCACGATGACTGTTGCCGGGAGCGGAACGATTTCGTTCTCTAATTTTGTATACCCCTACAATTCGCCGCTTCCAACGGGTCAAACTCAGACCCTGATTGCTCCTTTCTGGACGTCGCTCTATCCGTGGAGCTCGGGCAGCGACAACAACGTCTTCTGGGCTGTAACGGGGACGGCACCCAACCGGCAGCTGGTCGTGGAGTGGCGGAATATTCCTTATTGCTGCAACAGTCGCGCTGGCACGGTTAAGTTTGAGGTCGTGTTCTTTGAAGGCAGCAGCAACGTCCAATTCAACTACGCGGACACTGTCTTTGGCGGAACGGATGGCTCTAACGACAACGGAGCCACCGCCACCGTGGGCGTTCAGGTGACCTCCAATCTGGCCACTCAATTTAGCTTCGACACTCCATCCCTGGCAGGAAAAACGTCCTTGCTATGGTTTCCAAGTGCGCCCACGGTGACCGTCTCCGCAAGCACTCTGGACTTTGGCTACCACAAGATCGGCAGCCCAAGTCGTCCGCAGAAGTTTACGCTGACCAATGGCGGACTGGTCGCTGCGAACATTACGGACATAAGCTTGTCGAATGCCGACTTCTCGCAAACGAATGATTGCGGTACGACGGTCGATCCGGGAAAGAGTTGCACGTTCCTGGTGCGGTTTAGTCCCAGTCAGCCATTTGCAGAGACGGCGACACTTTCTATCACGGATAATGGAATGAACAGTCCGCAGACCGTGAATTTGAGTGGGATTGGGGCGATCCAACCGATCGTCGTATTCCCGATTCAATTGAACTTCGGGGGTGTGACAGTAGGCCAGAGCAGCACGCTTCCGGTGACACTCGCAAACGCTGCCAACACCAAGTTGACGATCCAGCAGATCACGGCGTCCGAAGCAGCGTTTGTTGCGAACAGTAATTGCGGCGTTTCGCTTGCTCCTGGGGCGAGCTGCACGGTGAATGTCACATTCACTCCGACGAGGCCCGGCAATGCGACTGCCAAGCTGGTAATGGGACTGAACGGAAAGGCGGTTGTTCCGGAGGCGAAGTTGGTGGGGAACGGCCAATAACAACCGAGTCGCTGTCGGGTGGAGGGCTTCGCGCGACCTTCGCGGAGCCCTTTTTCTTTTCGCTATTTTCAGCTTCTCTCAAGGTTTGGAATTTCTTGCGGTGACGTGGTAAACGTGAAAGATGAAATTCCACACGGAATATCTGACGTTTCACACCAAAACCAAACGTGCTTATGTCCACCTGACCCCGCAAGTCGAAGGGATTCTTAAGAAGTCCGGCATCAAAGACGGGATGGTGCTGGTTTCGGCGATGCACATCACGGCGGGCGTATACGTGAATGACAATGAGAGTGGGTTGATCGCGGATATCGACCAGTGGCTGGAGGGGCTGGCGCCGTTTAGTCCCGACTACCAGCATCATCAGACGGGTGAAGATAACGGTGACTCGCATCTGAAGGCTCTCCTTATTCATCATGAAGTCATCGTACCGATCACGAACGGCAAGTTGGATTTCGGCACTTGGCAGCGAATCTTCTACGCCGAGTTCGACGGGCAACGCGACAAGCGCGTCATCGTCAAGGTGATGGGAGAGTAGGGCAAGGTTTGCGGTTCGGGGCAGAGGTTTGAATTTACAATTCTGAGATTGCCTTCACGGGAGAGAGACATTCATGTCAGAGGAATTGCACGAGCTACACGAACATGCGGAACATGCGAAGCACAATCCGAGCCTTGCTCCAGTCACGCTCACGATGGCTGTGCTGGCGGTTCTGGTGGCCACCGTTTCCCTGCTTGGACACCGCACCAGCACCGAAGAAGTGATCCTGCAAAACAAGGTCACCGATCAGTGGGGCTACTACCAGGCAAAGAATATCCGCCGCCATACCGACGAGTTGTTTGCCGATTTGACCACCGTGATTGCAACCAAGAACGCGGAAGAAGCGACGAAGCTGCAGGAAAAGTATCGTGCGGAAGCCGACCGCTATCGCGACGAGCAGAAGGAGTTGGACGCCAAGGCGCGCGAACTGGAGCAGGAAGCGGATCTCGCGCATCGAAAGACCGACCGGTTCGATCTCGCGGAAGTGTTCCTGGAGATTGCGCTGGTGATTACTTCGATTACGCTACTTTCCGGAAAACGGCTGTTCTGGTATCTGGGCCTGCTGCTTGGAAGCGTGGGAATACTAGCCTCAGCTTCGGCTTTGCTCGTGAAGTGACTTGGTACCCCCCAAGGAGGCGCGGCAAGCCGCGTCTCTACTACAGTCTTGCCGACTCCAGTTCGGTTGCGACGCCCCCCTCTCAGGACTTTCATTCCGATTTTGCCTCCTGGAAAGCGCGTATCTCCCTGTTGCACAACACGTTGCTGGCGTAGCTTAATCACGTTCAAATGTGACAGGGGTCACGGCGGGTGGACCTCTTACTGTTGAAACTTACCTCAGCGCAGAAATGCAACAGGTGACATCAGAAACGAAGGTAATTGCAAAGATTCACAACAGGTTGTCAGCCCGGCACGACGGGGCACTGCGCAAAGTAAACATTTTTGAAAGGACAACGCACTCATGAAGACAACGAAGGTCGTAATGATGGTCCTGGTGATCGCGGTGGCACTGTTCATTCTTATCCCGAGCCTGGCTTGGGCCGAAGACGGCGCTGGTCTGTACAAAGCGAAATGCGCAATGTGTCATGGTCCAGACGGCGCAGGCAAACCGGCCGCCAAGATTCCGAGCCTGGTTGCACCAGAAGTTAAAGCAAAGTCGGATGACGACATCACGAAATTTCTGGCCAGCAACGCGAAGCATGCGGGCGTGGCGAAGGCGCTGACACCGGACCAGACCAAGGCCGTCATCGCGTACGTTCGCGACTTGCAGAAGAAGTAACGGATCGACTGTTCTGCTTCGCTCTCCGCTGCCAACCTGGAAGTGGTAGCGGGGAGACTGCGGGAGGTGATTCGTTATGCCGTCATGCGGTGGAAACGAACTCATCCTAAAGAACGGCGGCTCTGAGATTCTGGAGAGCCGGCGAATCACCCTTCCGCTAGATAGAGAACGGTCTGCCCAGGCCTTGTGGGGAAGCCAAGGCCCGGGCTTTTTACTGGCCGCGGGCTGGACTTACCCCCTTCCGGCTCGCGGCTGTCACTTCGCTACAGCCATCCCCAACGCCTACATATCATCCGCGGGCGCGGACTCCCTGTCCCGAAGTGGCTGGGAGAATTTGCCATGAGCAAGGCTATCCTTTATGACGCAACGCTCTGCATCAACTGCAAGCAGTGCGAGGCGGCATGTGCCGAGAAAAACCATCTTGGTTACAGCGACCCCGTCGCTGCGGAAGATCGGCAATCCGAACACAAGTTCACAGTCGTTCTAAACAAGAACGAGAAGTACATGCGTCGGCTTTGCATGAACTGCGGGGATCCCGCTTGCGCATCGGTGTGCCCGGTAGCCGCTCTGAAGAAGACCGCGGAAGGCCCCGTTACCTACGACGCGGGACGGTGCATGGGATGCCGTTACTGCATGGTCGCTTGCCCCTTCAACGTGCCGAAATATGAGTGGAGCAAACTGGCGCCGCGCGTGCGCAAGTGCGATATGTGCTCCGACCGTGTGCTGGCGGGCGAGCCAACGGCCTGTGCAGGGATCTGCCCCACGGGAGCCACGAAGTTTGGCGATCGCGACGAACTGATCACGGAAGCGCAAAAGCGGCTGCACGACAATCCCACCAACTACGTCAACCACATCTATGGATTGAATGAAGTGGGCGGAACCTCTGTCCTGTTGCTTTCGAGCGTGGGATTCGATGAGTTTGGATACCGCCCCGACCTGACGCGCGATCCCCTCCCCTTATTTACGTATCGAGTGCTGTCACGAATTCCCGATTTCATCCCGCTGGGCGGGATGGTGCTGGGAGGCGTGTGGTGGATCACGCACCGCCGGGAGGAAGTTGCAGCGGCAGAAGAACCCGCAAAACAAAATGTCTTTTATCCGCGTAGCGATGACAGGGGACCGAAATGAAGATGAAGATCACATTCTGGAAAATCGTCTTCCTGTTTCTAATGGCGGCGGGTGTCTGCGCGACCTACGTCCGTTTCGCCAAAGGCCTGGGCGCAGCGACCAATTTGAGCGACCAGTTCCCCTGGGGCATCTGGGTCGGTTTCGATGTACTCTGCGGCGTGATGCTGGCCGCGGGCGGGTTCACGCTCACGGCAGCCGTTCACATTCTCAATATCAAGCGCCTGAAGCCCATCGTGCGGCCGACGATTCTCACTGCGTTCCTGGGCTACGTGCTGGTTTCGATTGCCCTGATGTTCGATCTCGGAAAGCCCTACAACATATGGCATCCCCTGATCATGCGGAACCCGCACTCGGTGATGTTTGAAGTTGCGTATTGCGTGATGTTGTACACGACTGTGCTGAGTCTGGAGTTTTCTCCGATTGTCCTCGAGCACTTCAATTTACAGAAACCGTTGAAGATTGTTCGCGCGGTTCTGATCCCGCTGGTGATCGGCGGTGTCATCCTCTCCACGTTGCACCAGTCTTCGCTAGGGACGCTCTACCTGATCATGCCAGGGAAATTGCATCCGTTCTGGTATACACCGCTGCTGCCGGTGTTCTTTTTCTTGTCGGCGATTGCGGTCGGGCTGGCGATGACGATCTTTGAATCGTCCATGAGCGCCAAGCACTTTGGACGTCAGCTGGAATTACCGATCATCCAGGAACTCGGACGCGTACTGCTGGTGGTGCTGGGCGTGATTGCCATCCTGCGCTTCGAGGACCTGCTTCATCGCGGGATGCTCGCACAAACGCTCAAGCCAAGCTATGAGATGTACCTGTTCTGGCTGGAGATTTCCTTGAGTGCCGTGTTACCGCTAATCCTCTTGACGCAGAAGAAAATACGTTCGAGCGCCGGCGGCCTGTACGTGATTGCAGTGCTGGTCGTGCTCGGATTCATCACGAATCGACTGAATGTGAGTATCACGGGGTTGGAGGCATCGGCCGGGATGCACTACGTCCCGAAGTGGCCGGAACTGGCGATCACGGGAGCCATCATCGCTGCCGGATTTGCGCTGTTTGGGCTGGCCGCGAAGTATCTGCCCATCTTCCCCGCTGAAGAGCATCACGCACTCGCGCAACCGGAACCAGAACGGGTGGCAGGTGCTGGGACGTTCGTCCATGCCGGAGACTGAGCTAACGCGATGGTGGACCGCCGTGCGGGAGCACTTCCGGCACGGGCTGGGCACCAAGTTGATCGGATTGTTACTGGGAGCGATGATCGTCATTTTTGCGCTCCTGGGATACCTCACCATCCGGCTTCACCGCCAACATCTTGACGCGGCCGCGTTGCAGAGCGCGGAACGGATCAGCGACGTCATCAAGCGCAGCACGATGTACTCCATGATGCGCAACGATCGTGAAGGCCTGTACCACTCCATGGCAACGATGGCGAACGAGCCGGGAGTGGTGCGTGTGCGGATTTTCGATCGCGAGGGGCGCATCACCTATTCCACCGAACCCACCGAACTCAGCCATGGCGTGGATAAGAATGCTGAGGCTTGCTACGGCTGTCATGCACAGCAACAACCGCTCTCGAAACTGAACCGCCCAGACCGCTTCCGTGTGTATCGCAACGGGGGTGGGGCGCGGGTGCTTGCGATCATTACGCCGATTGAGAACCAGGCCGAATGTTCGAACGCTGCCTGCCATGCGCATCCCGAAAGCCAGCAGATTCTGGGAGTGCTCGACACCCATATGTCACTCGCGCGCGCCGATCAGCAGCTCGCACAGAGCACGTGGCAGATGCTGGCGTACGATCTGCTCGCGATGATTGCGATCGCGGTGCTCAGCTGGCTTTTCATCTGGAAGATGGTGGACCGCCCCCTCAAGCAGTTGGAAGAAGGAACGGAGCGGCTGAGCAAGGGCGAGTTGGGATACCAGATTGAATTGCCATCGCAGGATCAAATCGGCGACCTGGCATCGTCATTCAATACGATGAGCATGCAGTTGCATGGCGCCAATGAAGAACTGGTTTCATGGACGCGCACGCTCGAAGATCGCGTGGAACAGAAGACCCGCGAGTTGCGCCGCGCCTATGACGAAGTCCTGCATGTCGAGACCATGTCATCGTTGGGAAAAATGGCCGCCGTGGTGGCGCACGAGATCAACAATCCCCTCTCGGGGATTCTTACCTATTCGAAGCTGCTTAAGAAGTGGGTCGATCAGGACGAAACTGGCGCCGCCAGAAAAGAAGAGGCCATCCAGTGCCTCGATCTGATTACGTCCGAGAGCCGGCGATGCGGGGACCTGGTGAAGAGCCTGCTGAGTTTCTCGCGCCAAGGCCCCATGAACGTGCAGCCCACGGACATCAATAAGGTTGTGCAGCAATGCGTTCTGCTTCTGCGGCACAACCTGGAGCATGCCTCAATCCAGCTGAACCTGGGCGTGGCCGACGGACTTCCCCTCTTGCAGTGTGACCCATCCCAGATTGAGCAAGTGTTGCTGGCCTTGATCGTGAATGCGATGGACGCGATGCCGCGCGGCGGAAATTTATGGCTGGGCACGAAATTGTCGAACGACGGCGCCCGGGTGGCAATCACCGTACGCGATGACGGCGGCGGGATCGCTCCCGATATCCTTCCCAAGATATTCGACCCCTTTGTGACCACAAAAGAGCATGGCCACGGTACAGGACTGGGGTTGGCGGTGAGCCGCAGCATCGTCGAACGGCATAGCGGCAAGATTGGTGTGCAATCGGAATTGGGGAAAGGCACTACGGTGACCATCACACTGCCGGCACCGAGAGCAAGCATAGCAACGGATGCTATTTTGACGGGCGCGGAGGGGAGAACGAGGTGACCACTGTGATTACAACCGGAAGGCTGCTGATTGTGGACGACGAGTTGAGCGTGCGCGATTCGCTCGCCAAGTGGTTTCACGAAGAAGGCTACGACGTTGGGACTGCCGAAGAGGCGAACAGCGCTCTCACGCGACTCGCGGAACACAAGTGGGACGCAGCCCTGGTCGACATCAAGATGCGCGGTACGGACGGAATCGAGTTGCAGAAACGCATGCACGAGATCGATCCGGACATGATCGTCATCATGATGACTGGCTATGCGTCGGTAGATACGGCCGTTACGGCGCTGAAAAACGGCGCGTACGACTATGTCACTAAGCCGCTCGATCCGGATGAAATCTCGCACCTGGTGAAGAAGGCGCTGGCGCACAAGCGCACCGAGGAAGAGAACGTCCGGCTGCGCGAGACAGTGGCAGAAGTGGCTCGTCCCGAAGAAATCATCGGGGAGAGCGAACCCATGCAGCATGTCTTCCACGCCATCGAAACCGTAGGGCCAACCGACGCCACGGTTCTCGTCACCGGGGAAAGCGGTACGGGAAAAGAATTGGTGGCGCGCGCGATTCATCACGCCAGCCCGCGGCGCTTTCATCCCCTGGTGGTGATTCATTGCGGAGCGTTGACGGAAACCTTGCTGGAAAGCGAACTCTTCGGACATGAAAAAGGCGCGTTCACCGGAGCGCAATATCGCAAGAAAGGCAAGTTTGAAATCGCCGAGGGTGGGACAGTTTTCCTCGACGAAATCGGCGACATCAGCCTGAAGACGCAGACAGATCTACTGCGGGTCCTGCAGGAGCATGAGATCGTGCGCGTGGGCAGTACGCAGCCCATCAAGGTAGATTTCCGGTGTGTGGCGGCAACCAACAAGAACCTGGAGTTGTTGATTGAAGAAGGAAAGTTTCGTCCCGACCTGTTTTACCGGCTGAACGTATTCCGCATCGAGTTGCCGCCGCTGCGCGATCGTGCCGACGATATTCCCCTGCTGGTAAACCACTTTGTCCGCAAGTTCTCGCAGCAAATGAACAAGAAGATCAATCGCGTGTCTCCCGCCGCGATGGCATTGCTGCAGCAACAGCCCTGGGCCGGCAACATCCGTGAACTGGAAAACGCGATCGAGCGGGCGATGGTGGTGGCGCAGGAGCCGGAAATTCGCGAGCAGGATTTCGCCTTCAAGATCGTGGTGAATCTGGTTCCGAATGGCGGTCCAAAGTCATTGGACGACGTAGAGAAGGCGCACATCCAGCGCGTGCTGGAACAATGCGGATGGAATCAGACGCGGGCGGCGGAAGTGCTGGGGATTGACCGCGTCACACTGCACCACAAAGTAAAGCGATACGGCTGGAGTAAGCCCGTCGAAACAAGATGAAAATGCTGAACCTGCTGCCGATCGGAAATTTCGACGAGCGGCTGTTGCGTGAAGCAGCTCCAGCGCTCGCCGATGCGTTCCATGTAGGATGTCGGATTCTCGACACCCGTGTGGATCCGCAGTTCGCATTTCATCGCGAGCGGCAGCAATATCACTCCTCGGAAATTTTGCAGGCCATGCAGGAGCATGCCAACCGCGGCGCATGGCGCGTGCTGGGTGTCACCGGCGTCGACCTGTACATTCCAATTCTGACGTTTGTATTTGGCGAAGCTCAGATGGGCGGACCCTGCGCAGTGGTTTCGTTTCATCGTCTCATGCAGGAGTTTTATGGCTTGCCGGCGGATCCCAAGGTGCTGGTCGACCGCCTCGTCAAGGAAGCGGTGCATGAAGTTGGCCATACTCTGGACCTGACACACTGCGAAGACTATTCCTGTGCCATGGCGCCTTCTCATGCCGTGGAATGGATCGACTTAAAGGAAGCGACGCTCTGTCGCGACTGCCGGCAACAGGCGATGGAAGTAACCGGGGCACCCCAACATTCGTAGCATTGTTGCATTCCGCCACTACAAATCCAACTGCAGTGACGAGGCTTGCCTCGTCTCCGTTTGAGGCAAGGAACGAAGTGAGCCGCGTCTCTGCAACATGATTTCTGACGCCCAAGGATTTCGTGATGACGAAAGTTCGGCGGCAGCGACTAACCTCCGTCGGCGAAGTCGTGCGGCCGTGAGTCTCCCATCCGACCCGACCCGGTAACATCCATGGAGTCAAGCAGCTGACTCGGCATCAATAAGGTGGGACATTCGGCCTGTTGCGTGCACTGCCAAGGACACTCTCTGGCCGATGTTTTGAAAGAGTAGATGGGATGTATCCATGCTGCGCAAGTGCGCCAACCCAGCCTGCATCGTACCCTTCCGTTCCTTGCGTGAAGGCAAACTCTTTATCGCGGAAGCTCCTCACAGCGTTCCCGACGCATTGTCTGACGGTCTCCGAAAGAGGGCGCCCAGGCGGGAACATTTCTGGCTATGCCAGGCGTGTTCCGGCCACTTCACGCTTCGCTTCGACGTCGCTCTGGGAATGATGACGGTGCCACTGAACCGCGACCCGCGCCCAACCTGGGTGACGGCGTTAGCCTGACCAACAGAACCTGATGATCTGGAAAGGAAAGCCTATGGATCGCGATCAAGCGACTGGTATGTCGTGCGGCGTATGCGGTATCGAAACGAAGCGGCATGCCGGATGGTTTCTAGTGATGGAGAATTGCTGGCTCGACCGAGTGAAGGTACTGTCTTGGAATCCGGTACTGGCGCGAGAGGGTCGCATCCGCGCTGTGTGCGGCAAGGTTCACTTGAAGATCATGCTTACCCACTGGCTCAATTGCGCCAACCTGCAGCTCATGGCCGGAGGAACCGCGCCCCTGCCGGCGGACATGAATGTTGCACGGTCTCGCTACGCCAGCTTTTCAGCGGGACGAGTGTTAGGAGAATTGGCCGTAGAGCGAGAATGGCTCTCCCCGGTTTGGACCGGGTCGCCCGAAACGATGGAGTGCATCCTGGATGCACTCATCGGAGAGACTGACGCTCAATCGCAAGCTCTCAAGGTGACATCCCTCGAAAATTTGGTGGGATATTCGCGGGACTATGCGTTCCGATAGGAAGTCAACGGCTGAGAGTCCAGCACCTGGATCTGAACTTTCCATTCGCGCCAGTCCTTCTCTACGCTGCCGCCATGGCGTCGGGTCACCGAACGGCATGCGTGTCCCCGCCAGAATGAGCGCAGGATGAGTGTGTCGCACAGGGCCGTCGTTACATCCGTAATGATGCGATTCTCGACTCCGTCCATTAAGATTCGCCGATAAGGAAATGAAATCCACAATCTACCAACGTGACGGCAGGGGGAAGACTTCCACATGCACCGAGCCCGGAATATCGTGGCCTTTGTTGTACTCTTTGCGGGAATCTGTTTCGGCCAGAATGTAAGTTCTTCTGACCAGGAAACCATCCATCTACTGGTCCAGCAAGTCAAAGAACTTCAGGAAAAGGTGAGCGCCCTGGAAGCAAAGCAGGGTAGCCAACCTGCGCCGCCGGCTGAAGCCAAGTCGGCCATGGTGCAACCTGCGCAGGAACCGAGTGAAATGCAGCAACCCGCTGCATTCGATCTCCACGAAGTGCACGGCATCCAATGGCGCGGCTTCGGCGAAGTCAACTACAAGGCTCTGGATCAGCGACAGCCGGAACTCGGGACTTTCGGTTTTGTGCCCGGTTCTGCCGCTAATTTCTATACTGGCGATTTCGATCTGTTCCTCACATCGAAGATCACCGACAAAACGAGCGTGCTTGCCGAACTTGTTTTCGGACAAGGCGATGCCCAAAGCTTCGATGTCGACCTGGAACGAGTGTTACTGAAGTATGACTACAACGATCACCTGAAAATGTCATTCGGGCGATACCACACCGGCATCGGTTACTACAACACGGCCTTCCACAGCGGGAAATGGTTGCAGACGACAGCAGACCGGCCGCTGATCATGGAATTTGCCAACGATGGCGGCCTATTGCCGACCCAGGCCGTGGGCGTATCCATGACCGGATTGATCCCATCAGGAAAGCTTGGCCTGAATTACACCTTTGAATATGGGTCCAGCGACACGATCCGCCCGGAAGTCGACATCAACGACGGGGAGGTGGACGAGAACAACGGCAACCACTTCAACGTTGGATTCTTTGTCCGTCCCGATGCGATTCCCGGATTGCAGATTGGCGCTTCGGTGTATCACGACAAGATCAGCGACTTCAATCGCGGGCCTTCGGTCCGGCTTGGACAAACCATCACCAACGTCCACGCCGTTTATGTTGCGCGCGGCGTTGAATTCCTCAGCGAAGGATTTCTCATCCATCACGCCTATGAGGAGCACGGCCCGGTCTACAACACTTCATCGTTTTACGCACAGATATCGAAAAGCTTTGCGCGGTATCGGCCATTTTTCCGCTACCAGTACATCAACGCAAACCCAGACAGTCTCTTTGAAGACGTAGGCCTTCGCCATGGACCATCGTTTGGCGCGCGTTACGACTTCAACGACAGCGTGGCCCTCAAAGCCCAGCTGGATCACACATTTCGCAAAGGTGAGCCCGACTTGAACGGACTGCAACTACAGTTGGCATTTACTTTCTAAGGACTGAAATGACATCAAGGAGATTGCAAAGGAATGTCTTCGTCCTGCTGCTCGTTCTTTCTTGCGCGCTGCGGGGCTTCGCGCAGGAGAGAAAGATCGCGGTGGTCGTCAATGCGAACAACGGAGTATCTACTCTGACGACAGCCGAATTGCGCAAACTATTTGCCGGAGAGAAACGCTCATGGCCGGGTGGTCAACCCGTGAAACTCTTTGTGAGAGCGATCGGGACGCCTGAGCACATTGCGCTTCTAAAACTGCTCGGCATGTCGGACGCGGAGTACAAGAAACACTGGACCGAACAGGTGTTCCGGGGCGAAGCCCAATCGGAACCGGCAACCCTTCCTTCCAATGGAATGCAACTGGAAGCAGTGCGGTCTTTTGCCGGCGCGATTGCTTTGATGCCCATCGACGACGTCAAAGCAGGCGTCAAGGTTGTCAAAGTCGATGGGCACTTGCCCGGGGAAGCAACCTACTCTCTGGAGTAGTTCGTCGCTCCCGAGGGGGGAGTGCGGCGCCTTCCGTCCGGAATTCGCGCCGACACTCCACGATCCGGCCTAGTTCGCGTAGTAGGCGGCGTTGATTTCCAGATATTCTTTCTTGTCTTCGGGCAGTTCATCCGCGGTAAAAATGGCGTCGGAACCGCACACCGGAATGCATGCGCCACAATCGATGCAGCCTACGGGATCGACGTAGAGCTGGGTAGCGGCGGCAAACTTTTCCTCGTCTCCCTTGGGATGAATGCAATCGGTGGGGCAAACGTCGACACAGAGCAGATCCTTAATACAGTTATCGGTAATTACGTAGGCCATGACCCTCTCCTGAACCCTCTATCACCAGGTTCTGCTTCAACTTACCCTTCGGATGACGCAGGGGGCAGTGACTTCCATCACAAAAGATTGTGCGCATCAGGCACACGGGCTTGTGACCGGCGTCACTGCGGCCTTGAATGCGTGATTGGTACAAGGGTCGCAAGGAAATTCAGGCTGGTGCCCGGCCTTACTCCACGACCCCACAAAGCCGCCTCTCAGCGGCGGGCCGGGCACGCGTAGTACGCTCCCCGACAGTCCTTCCCATTCGTGCAATGCGTCAACGTCTGCTGGTATGATTTTCGCCTCCATGAACAGACCCCGTTTCCTGCACATATCTCTTCTGATTTTGATCGGAGTTGTCTATGGCCTCGCAACGCCGTGCCTGGCGGCTCCAGCTACACGCTATGGCGTCCGCATGGAGCAGCAATGGATTCCCATGGCCGACGGCATTCGCCTCGCGATCACCTTATACATGCCGGATGGCGCGAAGCCCAACGACAAGTTCCCTGCCCTGCTGGAATATCTTCCCTACCGCAAAGACGATTCGACTGCATCGCGAGACTATCCGATCCATTCCTACTTCGCGCGTCGCGGATATGTTTCCGTGCGCGTGGACATCCGCGGATTCGGCGCCAGTGAAGGCGTGCCCACCGATCGCGAGTATTCGGAACGTGAGCAACTGGATGGCGAACAGGTAATCGCCTGGCTGGCCAGCCAGCCTTGGTCGAACGGCAACGTCGGCATGTTCGGCATTTCCTGGGGAGGATTCAACGCGATTCAGATGGCCATGCGGCGTCCGCCGGCATTGAAAGCAATCATCGCCGTTGATGCGACAGAGGAGTTGTTCAAAGACGATATTCACTACATCGACGGCTTGATGCACATCGACGAATTTGAACTCAACATGGATATGGCGCCGGGGATGACCGGCGCGCCCGACTACACGCTCGACGAAAAAGTACTTGGTCCACGGTTCGATGCTGCGCCCTGGTCGCTCCTTTACTTGAAGCATCAACGCGACAGCCAGTTCTGGCGAAGTCCCGTGCGTCCCCTCAAAGACATCAAGATTCCCTGTTTCCTGATCGGCGGTTTGCTCGACGGCTATCGTGATTCGATTCCACGCATGCTGGAACAGGTAAAGGCTCCTGTGAAGGCGATCGTCGGTCCGTGGAACCATACATTTCCGCACGACGCGGCACCCGGCCCACAAATTGAGTGGCGCGATCAGGCAGTACGGTGGTGGGACTACTGGTTGAAGAATCGCAATACGGGAATCATGGACGAACTCCCGATCTCGATTTACATGCGGCAATGGCACCCGCCGGACGCGAAACTGGAAAAGGTGCCTGGATTCTGGCGGGCGGAACCGTTGTGGCCTCCGCGCGATGCGGCCAACACGACCCTCTATTTGCAGGACGCGCATATCCTCTCAACGGAAGTTGCCAAGCCGGCGACGCATCAACTGCGATACATCCCGTCGGTGGGAGTCGAGGCGGGATTCTGGTGGGGAGAGCTACTCACGGATCAGCGCCCGGTGGACGCCTTCAGCCTGACCTACGATTCGGTCCCACTCAAGGAAGACCTCGCTGTATTGGGGCGCCCTCATGCTTTGCTGCAGGCGAGTGCGTCAGCGCCGCTTGCAGACTGGTTCGTTCGGCTTTCTGATATCGCGCCGGATGGGTCAGTAACGCTTGTGACAGGCGCGGGATTGAATGGTGCGCAGCGGGAATCCATGGCTGACCCCAAGGATCTGGAGCCGGGGAAAGTCTATCCGCTTGATCTCGAGATGCACCTCACGACCTGGATCTTTCCCAAGGGACACAGAATTCGCCTGGCAGTTTCAAACGCGCTTTGGCCGATGATCTGGCCAACTCCGTACAACATGACCACCACGCTTCAACTCGGCGCCGAACAGGGATCGCGAGTCGTCCTGCCGCTGGTGCCGCCATCACAATACTCCGTCCCCCGGTTCGCTCCGCCCGAGCCATTGGAAGAACGGAAAGACATCGTCTCGATTGGCTTCCCATTTCCCGGCGAGTGGTCGACAGAGCGCGATCAGGTGAACGGCAAGACCAAAGTGATTTGGAGCGGAAAATCTTCGGAAGAATATCCGTGGGGGAAAGAAACTGATCTTGAGAAATTAACGTACTGGGCGGATGACAATCATCCCGAGACCAGTTCGATCCTAGGCGAGGCGGATACGACGCTCAATCTGAAAGATCGCGTTTTGTTATGGCGAGGACGACTGAACTTCAGCAGCGACGCGAAGAATTTCTACTACAAATACACCCGCGAGTTGCTCAAAGACGGACAAACAATCAAGCAGAAAACCTGGGAAGAAACAATTCCGAGGGACCACCAGTAGTCCCCGTTCCCAAACAGAGAGGGACGAGGAAACCCGCCCAACCGCAAAAGGGCGCGCTCGCCCCTGGCTCCAGCCGCAAGGACGACTTGGCTCCAGCCGCGAAGCGGCGCAAGAATGCAGCCCAGGGCGCAAGCCCTGGGTACTATCCGGAAAGACGAGCGAGCCCCGAAGGGGCGAAAGAAACTAATCCCAGATGTAACGCTCGTCGTAGGCGACATTGTTCTTCTTCAAGAACGCCACAAATTCCGTCTGAAAGGTTCGCTTCGTGTGGTGTTCCTCCTGCGTTGCGATGTATCGCGTAACCGCCGGAATATTGGACTCACTCACACTGAAGACCCCGTATCCCGCTTGCCATGCGAATTCTCCGTGGCCCTTTTGGCGGACCCATTTGGATGAATTCGCTTTGATCACGCGCGCCAGATCGGCAACCGCCTGGGCGGGACGGATGCGAACCAGCAAATGAACGTGATCGCATGTGCCATTGATGATAAGAGCCGTAGACCGAAGTTCGCGCACGATTCCACCAAGGTAAGCAAACAGATCGGGCTGCAATTCACTCGTGATCAGAGGTTTGCGTTGTTTGGTACTGAAGATCAGGTGCACCACGACATTGCCGCAGGTTTGCGCCATGATTCTTTCGCCCTTTTAGGGCTCGGCCCTCTTCCACCCTTAGACCCGGGGCTTACGCCCCGGGCTGCATCCTGTTGCCCCTTCGGGGCTGCTGAATAGCTGCGCTTACATCATCGCTTTCGCCAAGCCCAACTCCACTTCCTAACAATCTCTACCGATTAGCCTGTTGCATTTTGCACCGAGCACTGCCCGGTCGCGGTGACCTGGATCACGGCGTCTCTGTGACGATTTCCAGCCGCGAAAGCGGCGCAAGAATGCAGCCCAGAGCCTGCCCCGAGCTTGCCGAGGGGGCGCAAGCCCTGGGTACCATCCGGAAAGACGACCGAGCCCCGAAGGGGCGAAAGAAACTCAGGGAGTGGGTTGTGCAGAGTCGCGGTTCTAGAATCCGACAAAGGATGGGTCTGTTATAGGTGCGCGCCGTGCTCAAGTTGACGTTGATACTCCGCGCTATCGAAATGGCCGTGCGACACCGCAATCAGGCCGTCGTGGCCGATCTGCCATTCCTCGAAACCACTGATGTGGACTCTCTTCCCGGTGCCGGCGTTGGTTCCGTCCAGCGTCCAGCGATAGACGGCACGCAGCCCGTCCTGCTCCAGACTATCCATCGAAACTTTCAGATCGGGGAACGCCGTCATGAATCCCTGGGCCGTTGCTGTGATCGCATTCCGCCCCACCGCAGGAGGTCCACCGTTGACGCTGAGCGATCCATCCGGCGCATAACAGGCAGCTACGCTCGCCGCATTTTGGCTACACCACGCCGCGGTATAGCGTTCGGCAAAATTCTGGACTTGGGCTGGCTTGGGCATCTTGTATAACTTGCCGGGAGACCGGCGAGCACGAATTATTTCTGGCACGACGCACTGCCGCCCTGCTTATAGACTTTGCCTTCCTTCATCACGAACTCAATGTCTTCGAGCACGCTGATATCTTTGAGCGGATCGCCGCTGACGGCAACCAGGTCCGCAAATTTTCCTGGCTTGATCGATCCAATTTCGTTTGAGTGTCCAAGCAGTTCGGCGGCGCTGGTCGTAGCAGACTGGATGGCCTGCATCGGGGTCATCCCATACTTGACCATGAAAGCGAACTGTTTGCCGCTCGTGCCGTAGGGGCATACGCCGAGGTCGGTGCCGAACGACATCTTCACACCTGCCCGGACCGCCTTGCCAAAATTCTCGCGTTGCACGCGAGCGAGCCCGGCATCATGTTCGAGAAAATCCGCCGGAGTTTGCCCGGTCTTGCCGCCAGCCTGGATACATTCCTCGTCGTAGATATCCATATCAAGGTAAGTGCCGTGTTGCTTCGCAAGGGCGATGATCTCGTCGTCAATGTACTCGGAATGTTCAATCGAGGCGGCGCCGGCCACAATCGCGTTCTTGATGCCCTCCCGCGCATGAGCGTGGACGGCAACTCGCAGTCCGAAGTTTTTCGCTTCTTCAACGCCAGCTTGAAGCTCTTCCGGCGTGAACTCAATCGACATGGGACTGCTGCCGTGCGTGAGGACGGCGCCGGTCGAGAGCATCTTGATGACGTCGACGCCGTTATGAGCCAGGAGACGAACCTTCTGCCGGACTTCCCATGGGCTATTGGCTTCGCCGTAATGTAAATCCCAGGGAAGTTGAATATCAGGCGCTTGTCCAGTCATCGCGCCGGCGCCGCCGGTGATCGTAATGTATGCTCCAGCAACAAACATTCGTGGGCCAATGATGTCACCTCGAATGATTGCATCGCGAAGAGCGACGTCGTTGAGCGCTCGATACGTTCCCACATCACGCACGGTTGTGAAACCCGACTCCAGTGTCTTCCGGGCATTGGCGACGGATTCCAGCGCGATCTGCGACGCCGTTTTCTTGAGTACGTTGAAAGGCTCGCCGTCACCGTGGCCGTCCGCGACGTGTGTGTGGCAGTCGATCAGTCCGGGCAGAACGGTTTTCGTGGATAGGTCAATCACAGTAGCGTCAGCAGGAATTGGCAAACCCTTGCCGACGGCCTGAACCTTGCTGCCCTGGATCAGAACGATCTGGTCAGTGAGGACGGTGCCGGAGTCAGGATCGATGAGCCGCCCCGCGCGGACAGCGGTGACTTGAGCAATGCCGGCCGAGGCCAAGACGAAGAACAAAAAGACTGAAAAGAACACTGACTTCTCGATTGAGTGAACGCGCATCAAAGACGCTCCAGCCGCGAAGCGGCGTAATGTGAAAGCCCGGCACGTAAGTGCCGGGTCAGAGAATTCCAGGATCAAGTCCCGCAGGGACGGTACTCTCGCCTCAAACCTAATCGGCCGCAACCGCCGTCTTTCCCACCGCGGCGCGCAAATCTGCTGCCAACAACCGATGAAACAACTGCTCGCCCGCTTCCCGCCTCACCGACAATCGTCCCGCCTGATAGGCGCGCGACTTCAATCCGCGCTGCACGGCTTCGCAAATGCCCAGGTCTTCATCCTGCACGCGATTGCCGACAGCCACGCTTTGCTCGTTATAGGCCCGCGCGGGCTCGCTGATATCGCTGAAATAAAAATCGAAGATCACGCGGCAATGGTCAACGTCCACCGGGATGACGAGGTTCGTATCCATGTAGCCTTCGTAGCAATTGAACATGAAATTCGGATAGTGCCAGTAATACCAGGCACGATCGCCGCGGCGCGTGTTGGAGGTGGCAGCGTCTTCATTACCGCTCACCATCGGACTCGACTGCAGGCAATATCGATCTTCGTTTTCGATCGTGTATTGCTTGTAGTCGAGCACCGAACTCAGGCCCTTGTGGAGATGCGGAACGTGATATCCCCCGTCGAGATAGTTGTCGACGAAAACTTTCCAGTTGCAGTGGATGTCGTAGGACTGCGTGGCGAAGAATTTCAGCTTGTGCAATTCCAGAGGAGCAGCCCGCTTCACCATTCCACCGAGAAAGTCCTGCAACGAAGTCGCCTGCGGATCGAGGTTGACGAACACCAGCGTCTCCCAGGTGTCGCATTTCACAGGAACCAGTCCGTTGTCCTTGCGCTCGAAATTCTTTACGCCGTCGAATTCCGGCATGCCTTTGAGCGCGCCATCCAGGCCATAGTTCCAGCCGTGATAAGGACAATGCAGGATTGACGCTTGTCCGCAGGGTTCGGTAACAACCGCTGCCGCGTGATGGCGGCACACGTTATAAAACGCGCGCAAG
Source organism: Acidobacteriota bacterium (assembly GCA_016196065.1). NCBI lineage: Bacteria > Pseudomonadati > Acidobacteriota > Acidobacteriota bacterium. The sequence goes on from JACPYL010000008.1 coordinate 270,137, forward strand.
ACGCCATCGTTCCCCCGCACCGCGACGATCGGCTCGCCAGCTACGGTCGCAGTCAAGAACTGGCCCGGCTTTTCCACCTGGTCGACACGCCCGATCACCTGCCAGGTCTTGCTGAAAACAACCTGCCGCTCTAACTCGGCTACGCGGGGATCGACATACCACGGCGCAGGAATCGTGTAAGCGTCCGACAATGCGGCCTTGTCGTCGTAGGAGGCAAGGATCTGATCGATAGGCTTGTCCAGGATCATGCTTTCTTTCCTAAGTGCTGAATCTTTTCCGATCCGATGGCGCGGCGAAGTAGGTCCGTAAATTGTTCGATCCTGGCTTCCTTCTTCTCGGGCACGGGTCCTTGTTTACGGAACAATCCGGGATCGAGTTCTTCGGTGAGAAGTGCGTCCTGAAAACGATCCATGGTCCACTCCAGGATCGAGCCGATCATGTCAGCGTCAAGATCCTGGCGAAGTTCGCCGCGAGATGCTCCATAGTGAACGAAATCGCGCCATCCATAAGGATCTTCTGCAACGAGGAAGCGGTTGATCTCACGACGCAACGCGAGGTCAGTACCGTAGTTCCCCACCAGGTAGATGCGATAGGACGCCCAGTTGTCGCGCACCATGTGTTCGGTGCGGCCCAGCCAGTAACGCAACATCTCGAAGAAGCCCTGCTTCTGAATCTCGGGCGGGGCCTCCATATATTTCGGAAAGGAGCGTACGGCTTTCTTGTAGGCTTCGAAAAACAGGCCGTCCTTGCTCTTGAAATGCTGAAAGACCGATCCCTTGGCGATGGCAAGTTCGGCGGCAATATCTTCCACGCGCGCCGCGCTGTAACCGTGCTCCGCAAAATGGCGGATGGCTACGTCGACGATTCGAGCGCGCTTGGCCTCCGATCGCGGACGCGGTTTTCCATCAGACCGCAGTTGCGTGGGCTTGGCCAGACTGCTGGCAATTCCATTCATGCTTGACCCCGAGTCAATGGCACGATACAGCACTAGATAACCATTTTTCAATGGCTTTTTTCCTTGCGTTCCGTTAATTTCGCTTACCCGGGGCGGGGACCTTTCTTGACCATAGGTCATTCATGAGAACGACAGCCGGAAATCGTGTCTACGACGCCATTGTCATCGGCGCGGGCCACAACGGGCTGACCGCTGCCTGCTACCTCGCGCGCGCCGGATTGTCCACCTTGGTGCTTGAGCGCCGGGACATTGTGGGCGGATGTTGCGTCACCGAAGAGATCGCTCCTGGCTGTCGCGCGTCCACAACGTCCTACATCGCGAGCATGTTGCGCCCGGAAGTGATTCGCGATCTGAAACTCGCGGAACATGGATTGCGCATGGTGCCCTGCGATCCCGCATTGCAGGTTCCCTTCCCCGATGGACAAGTTGTTTCGTGGTGGTCGAATCGCGATCGTGTGGTCGCGGAACTACGCAAGATTTCGGTGAGAGATTCGGAAACGTTCATCCGCGTTGATGATCGTTTGAAAAAACTGGCTCGCTACCTGCAGCCGTTCTTCCTCGAGCCTCCGCCAGAAGTTGATACAACTTCGCTGGGAGGATGGGCCGATCTGCTGCGAGTCGGCAAACGATTTCGTGGGATCTCGAGTGCGGATATCTCCGAGCTCGTTTCTTTTCTCACCGGCAGCCTGGGCGACTTCCTCGATCGCAACTACGAATCCGAAAAAGTTAAGACTCTCTTCCTCGCCAACAACGTCTACGGCAAACACGGCGGGCCGTATCAGCCGGGAACCGCTCTGGGCCTGCTGTTTCACCTGTTGAGCGGCGGCGAACACGAACTGCAGGGATTCTATGGCCACGTCATGGGAGGCATGGGCGCGATCACGGGTGCGATGGCCGAGGCGGCCCGCGGCTTCGGCGTCGAGATTCGCACCGGTGCTTCGGTCGCACAGATTGACTCCCGTCAAGGAAGGGCGCGCGCAATTGTTCTGGAAGATGGCACCGAGATTCGCGCTCGCGTCGTGCTGTCAAACGCCGATCCGAAACGGACTTTTCTCAAGATGGTTCCAGAACACGATCTGCCGTCTGACTTTGTGCATGCAATCAAAGGCATCAAGATGGACGGCCCCTGCGCGAAAGTGAACATGGTCCTCTCCGAGGAGCCGCGTTTCACCGGCACGCCCAGCAACTACGATGCGCAGCAACGCTCGCTTTTTACGCTGGTGCCTTCGCTCGAATTCGCCGAGCGCTGTTACGACATCGCCAAGTTCGGCGAGATTCCGGAACAGCTTTGGGTGGACTGCGTCATCGCCTCCAATGCCGACCCGTCACTCTGTCCTCCCGGCAAGCATGTGATGACCTGCTTCGTGCAATACGTCCCATACAAACTGCGGCAAGGTAATTGGGATGACAATCGCGGCTTGCTTGGGGACCGCGTCGTCCGCAAGATCGCCGAATACGCGCCGAATGTGCCGAACGCGATCATCGCGCGACAGGTGCTGACGCCGCTCGACCTTGAGCGGACTTACGGCTTGACGGAAGGCAACATCTTCCACGGAGAACTCAATCTCGAACAGCTGTTCTTCAATCGCCCGGTGGCAGGCTGGTCACAGTATCGAACGCCAATTGCAGGGCTTTATCTTTGCGGAGCAGGCGCGCATCCGGGAGGCGGTGTCACGGGCGCTCCCGGGCACAATGCCGCACACCAGGTTCTCCGCGATTGGAAGCGCGGCAAATTCAAGGAGGCCGTGGCGTGAGTGCGAATGGCGCAACGCGAACGGCCGACTTCATAGTCCTCGGCGCCGGGGTAATGGGAGCGTCGATTGCCTTCCATCTGGCGCGCCGCAAGGCGGGATCCATTGCCGTCCTCGACAAAGATCACGTGGCCAGCGGTGGCAGCAGCCGTTCGTCCGCGCTGGTCCGCATGCACTACAGCTTCGCGCCTGAAGTGCAGATGGCGTTGGTGAGCTTAAAGATGTTTCAGCACTGGCGCGAGATCGTGGGCGAAGCCGGCGAGTTTCGTAAGACAGGTTTTGTGCGGATCGTGCATCCGGGTGAAACAGACATACTTAAGAAAAACGTGGCCATGCAGCGCGAACTCGGCGCTGGCGTTGAATTGATCGATCGTCAGCAATTGCACGAACTGGAACCGGATTGGGTGGTCAACGAAGTCGAGCTTGCCGCCTACGAACCGGATTCTGGTTACGGCGACGGCAACGTAGTGGCCAACGATTTTCTGAGTGGAGCGCGCGATCAAGGTGCAACGTATCTGCCCAAAACATTCGCATCGTTGCTGGTCGAGGGCGGACGAGTGCGCGGCGTGGAAACAGCAGCAGGCGCCATCCACGCTCCGGTCGTGATCGCTGCAACCGGGCCATGGACAAGGCCTTTGCTTCAGCCGGCGGGATTCGATCCGCCGATTGAGCCCGAATACCATCAGGTTGCGATTCTAAAGAATGCCCCTGCCATGAGAAGTGGCGGATGCGCTTGCATCGATTCCGTAACCGCCACCTATTTTCGTTCGGATGGCAGCGACAAGTTCCTCATTGGCGATTTCTACGGCAAGCGGCCAGTCGATCCCGACAATTTTCCGCAGCGTGCATCGGAAACGGAACTGGAAGAGATCATCGAACGCGCCAGCCGGCGAGTTCCGAAGCTTGAAAATGCAGAAGTGATGCGCGGTGTGACAGGTGTCTATGACATGACGCCAGATTCGCGGCCGCTACTAGGCTCGGTGCCGGGCGTCGAAGGACTTTATCTCTGCGCCGGATTTTCAGGAATGGGATTCAAGATCTCTCCCGCCATCGGCTTAGTGATGTCGGAATTGATTCTCGACGGAGCGGCGACCACGGTCGACGTTACTGCGTTTCGCCCTTCGCGTTTTGCGGAAGGCAAGCCGATCAAAGCAAAATTTGAATACAAAGACGATTAAGTGCCACTTATTAGGTTCTGTCATCCCGAGCGAAGCGAGGGATCTGCAGTTTTCAGGAGGAGTCATGGCAAAGAAAGGCATTCTCGAACGTCTGAAAGATGGGCCGGTTCTCGGCGACGGCGGTTACCTACTCGAACTGGAGAAACGCGGATGGGTGCGGCCCGGCCCGTTCACTCCCGAGGTTGCGATCGTGTATCCGAACGCGTTGCGCGAATTGCACATCGAGTTCCGCGAAGCGGGAGCGGAAGTGTTGCAGGCTCTCACCTTCTACGCGAGCCGCGACAAGCTGGCGACCGTCGGCCTTGAAGATCGCGTCGAGGACATCAATCGCTCGGCCGTTCGCGTCGCGAAAGAAGTTGCGGGCGATCAGTGCCTGGTCGCGGGCAACCTCAGCCTGACCTGGATGTACGAGCATGGCAGCGCCTCGGCGGCGGATCGCGTGCGCGAGACGTTCGACGAACAGCTCCGGGTCCAGTGCGACGAAGGTGTCGACCTCATCATCGGCGAAACATTCTCCTGGCTGGGCGAGGCTTTGCTGGCCGTGGAGCGAGCGAAGAAGACTGGCCTGCCCGTGATGGTCACGATCTGCTTTGAGAACAAGGATGAGACGGCCGAAGGCAAGAACGCAGAGGAAACGGCCAAGACTCTACTGGATGCTGGCGCCGACATTGTCGGCATGAACTGTCTGCGCTCGCCGGAACACACCTTGCCGTCGATGGAAAAGATGAGAAAAGCTGTGAGCGGATATCTTGCCTGCCAGCCGGTCGGATATCGCACTCCGAAAGAGAAGCCTGACTTTACCAGCCTCGAAGAGTTCCCATACGGGCTCGATCCCCTGCAACTCACGCGCAAGGAAATGGGCGAGTATGCGCTCCGCGCAAAGGAAATCGGCATCAACTACATCGGATCGTGTTGCGGATCGGTATCGGAACATGTCCGGGAAATGGCTCGCGTCCTCGGCAAGCTGCCGGCAGAATCGCGCATCTGGAAAAAGGGTGGCACAAAGCCGATGTCTGCGTACGAATACTACGATCACGATCAGATGACGACGAAGTAGAGCGCAATATCTCAGCGGTTCATGCCGGATAGGAGTAATCTTGTCATCGCAGCGGCGGAACCGCTGCGCCAAAAATCGCTCCCCCGTTGGCGGCGGCACCTTCGAGGAAGCGCTTCGTCAAGGAGGGCTTTCATGCCCAGGCCAGTCTCCACACTGCTTGCGATCGTATGCGTGCTCTGCATCTTCGGGAGTCCCTCCAGGTCAATGGCGGCGGACAACAAGCCAGACCGCCAGGTAGCCATCACGATTGATGACTTGCCGGCGGGTTCCAATGTACTGTCCGCGGCCGCCATCACCGAGATGACCACGAAGTTGCTGACAACGCTCCACGATCAGAAAATTCCGGTGGTTGGATTCGTCAACGAGAAAAAGATCTACAAACCGGGAGAAGCCGACCAGCGTATCGCCGCCCTCCGCATGTGGCTCGATTTCGGATTTGAACTGGGCAATCACACTTATAGTCATGCTTCGCTGAATAAGGTTGGGTTGAAAGCCTGGGAAGACGAAGTGATCCAGGGCGAGAGTGTCACGACCCTGCTGCTGGCCGAGCACAAGATGAAGATGCGGTACTTCCGGCATCCATATCTCGATACGGGACGCGATCTGCTAACGCGGCGCGAGGCGGATGCGTTCCTGACCGCGCGCGGATACCACATCGCTCCCATCACACTGGACGCATGGGATTGGGCATACGCCGCCGTCTACGAAGATGCCAAGCGACGCGGGGACACGGCTGCGCAGGATGAGTTGGCAAAGAGCTATCTCGCTTACAGCGACGCGTCGTTCGCTTATTCCGAACAGCTTTCAAAACAAATTGTCGGCTACGAGCCGAAGCAGATTATTTTGCTGCACGCGAACCAACTGGAAGCCGACCACATCGGTGAGTTGCTCGACTTGTTTCGTAAGCGCGGCTATCGCTTCATTACCCTCGAAGACGCGCTGAGCGACGGAGCGTACAGCTTGCCCGACACCTATGTCGGCGAAGGCGGCACTGGATGGATCGAGCACTGGGCGATCAGTCAAGGCAAGATTCCGCAGGGAGCTCCGCCGTTTCCGCAGGCTGTGATCGACAAGTGGAAGGTGCTGGCGCCGACGCAGCCGTAGCTGCACCGGCACCAAGCGTCCGAATCGTCCGAACCTTTGCGGCATGGCTGAAATTCGTACCGTGAACCTTTTTTGAGACTGTAATCTTTTGAGACTGTCATTTTTGGAGACTGTCATCCTGAGCGGAGCGAAGGACCTGCTTTTGCTGCCAGCGAGGAGAAAGCAGATCCTTCGCTCCGCTCAGGATGACATTTCTTGAGTTGGGGGCTGCTCACCTCTCACGAACTCCCAATCCAAATCCCCGTGATAAACACGAGCACTCCCCCGACGACCACTTGAAATGCAGCCGAGAGCAGCGGTGTGTCCATGTAGCGATTGCGAATCCACGCAATGGCTGCGAGTTCCAGCGCCACAATCACCACGGCAGCAACGAAGGCTGCGTGGAAATCTTTGAGCAGGAACGGCAGCGTGTGACCAATGCCGCCCGCTGCAGTCATAAGTCCCGTAACTGCGCCTCGCAAGACTGGACGGCCGCGGCCTGTGAGCGAGCCATCGTCCGACAACGCCTCGGCGAATGCCATCGAGATGCCGGCTCCGATCGAAGCGGCGAGTCCGACGACGAAGGCGTCGTGACTGCTCTTGGTCGCGAAGGCAGCGGCGAAGACGGGAGCCAGAGTTGAGACGGAACCGTCCATCAGTCCGGCTAAGCCAGGCTGAACAATTTGCAGGACGAAGAGACGGCGTTGCGCTTCATCCTCGGTCTTCTCAACATCAGGAGTGATGTTTTCCTGGAGCGCTTCTGCTGCCACGGCATGTTTGCGCTCGCTCTCGGCGAGGTCGCCGAGCAGCTTGCGGATTCCGGCATCCGTCACCTGCGACATGGAGCGTTCGTAGAACCGGGTGGTCTCGAGTTCCATGATCTCAGCTTGCTTGCGGACGTCGGCGATCTTCAGCGGACGGGTCAGCCAGAAGGGGCGGCGCTGAATGAAGCCCTTGATGTCCTGCCGGCGAACCAGTGGAATGTGCTCACCAAAACGTTCGCGATACGTTTCGATCAGGCGGGAGCGGTGCTGCGATTCTTCCTCGCGCATGTCCTCAAAGAGCTTGGCGGTGGCGGGATAGGTTTCGCGGAGCCCGTCGGCAAAATCCGCATAAACCCGGCCATCCTCTTCCTCTGCTGCAATCGCAAGCGCCAGAATCTCACGCTCGGATAAGTCCTTGAATTTGCGCGCCATGAGGCTCCTAGGGAAAAACAGGTGTCGGGTCTTAGGTGTTAGGTGTCAGGAAAACAGACTCTTCACAAAGTATCGAATTTCCTGAGACCTAGCACCTGACACGATATCAAATGCGACGGTACCTCGTTTCCAGGCATCTATGTGACTGGCACGCCCGCGGCGTGATAGATTTAGCTTTAGAACGAAGCGGCTTTCTTATGTTTCTAGCCTCTCCATACCGCTCTCATCGGTTCTCGCAGGGCCCCTGCGCCTGTTGTTGCTGTTGTTGTCGTTAGAATTCACTGGCTGCGCCCATTTCCTTACGGCAATCCTAAACATCAAGAATCACAGGAGCATTTCATGAGAATCGCAAATGACGTAACCGAACTGATCGGCAAAACGCCGCTGGTCCGATTGAACCGGATCACGAAAGGCGCGTCCGCGACGGTAGTCGCTAAGTTGGAGAGTTTCAATCCATGCGCGAGCGTGAAGGACCGCATCGGCGTCAGCATGATCAACGAAGCGGAGCGCGCCGGAAAGATTCAGCCCGGCAAGACCGTACTGATCGAACCCACCAGTGGGAACACGGGAATCGGGCTGGCATTTGTCGCGGCAGTGCGCGGATACCGGTTGATCCTCACCATGCCGGAGACAATGAGTCTCGAACGGCGAGTGCTGCTGCGCGCGTTCGGCGCGGAAATTGTTCTCACACCGGGTCCGAATGGAATGCCGGGCGCAATCGCGCGGGCCAACCAGATCCTGGCCGATACTCCAAACGGCGCCATCCTGCAGCAGTTTTCGAATCCTGCCAATCCGAAGATCCACCGCGAAACGACCGGCCCGGAAATTTGGGACGATACCGACGGACAGGCCGATATACTCGTGTGCGGTGTTGGAACGGGCGGCACCATCACGGGCGTGTCAGAATTCATCAAGGCGCGCAAACCGTCGTTTCGAGCGATTGCCGTGGAACCCAGCGCCAGTCCTGTACTTTCGGGCGGTAAACCGAGTCCGCATAAAATTCAAGGGATCGGCGCCGGCTTCGTTCCCGAGATTCTTCGGACGGACTTGATTGATGAGGTGGTGCAGGTCTCGAACGAAGATGCGATTGAAATGGCAAAGCGGCTTACTCAGGAAGAAGGACTGCTCAGCGGGATATCCTGTGGAGCGGCAGCGCATGCCGCGGTGCAAATTGCGCGCCGTCCGGAAAATGCTGGCAAACTGATTGTGGTCGTGCTGCCGGACTTTGGGGAACGCTACCTGACCAGTATCCTGTTCGATCACTTGCGCCAGGAGGCACTGGCCATGGAAACTGTCGCGGCATAAACCATCATGAGCCTGATTCGCAATATCGGTGAACACATCACCTCCATCATGGAGCGCGATCCGGCGCCGAAGTCGCGCCTGGAGGTGCTGCTCTGCTATCCCGGGCTGCACGCGGTCTGGATTTATCGCCTCACCCATCAACTCTATAGAGCCCGGCTCTTTCTGGTGGCGCGCCTGATTTCGCAGTGGGCGCGCGCGATCACCGGAGTTGAGATTCATCCAGGCGCCGAGATTGGCAAGCGCCTGTTTATCGATCACGGCATGGGCGTGGTGTTTGGCGAAACGGCAGTCGTCGGAGACGACGTCACGATTTATCAAGGTGTAACGCTTGGCGGAACGGGCAAAGACAAAGGCAAACGTCATCCAACCATCCGCAACGGAGTTGTGATCGGCGCAGGAGCTCAGGTACTCGGAAATATCACGGTCGGAGAAAATTCACGTGTCGGTGCCGCTTCGGTAGTGATTGACGACGTACCGGACAATTCCACGATCGTCGGCGTGCCCGGTCATATCATCTTCCGCAACGGCAAGCGAGTGGTGATTACGAATCCGCGCGAGATTCGCGATCCGCTGTCGGATGCGCTGCATGAAGTCGTCCAGCGAGTTGAAAAACTGGAGAACCGGGATATATGACATTCGATGTCATATATCGCTTCTGTTAACTGGTAAGCGCGAAAGTGTACATCGACATGTTGCCGTACTCGATCCCTTCAAAAATCGAGTTGACCTTGTAGCCAACTCCAGCCGCACCCAACACAGGAAATATTGGAACGAAGTGCTCCTCGGTCGGAACCGCGCGAGCAACATGTGGAGCGATCGCCTGGTAGTTGAAGAGTGACGTCAAGTCGTGTCGCTCGATCTTGTCCTGCACCCAATCCTGAAACTCGCTGGCCCAACTTTCCGGCACCGCGTCCTGCTGTGCAAAGTTCATGAGGCGCAGATTGTGGACGATTCCGCCGCTGCCCACGATCAGTGCGCCCTTCTTGCGAAATTCACGCAAAGCTTCTCCGACGCGATACAACTCTTGCGGTGTGGATTGCGTGGACAGGGAGATTTCTACGACGGGCACCTTCGCTTCGGGAAACATGAGATGGAGCGGCACCCAGACTCCATGATCCCATCCACGATGGTCGTCCAGTTGGGCGCCGAAGCCTGCGCGCTTCAGCACCGCTGCCGCTTCTGCAGACAAATCGGGCGATCCCGGCGCGGGATATTTCATCTCATACAATTCGCGAGGAAATCCGCCAAAGTCGTAAATCAGTTCTGGACGCGGCGCGGACGCGATGCGGATGTCGCGCTCCTGCCAGTGCGCGGAGATAACAAGGATCGCCGAGGGCGCGACGGATTTTCCAAACCGGTTCAATGCCTGCGCGTAAAGCCCACGCTCTAACGCGGCCATGGGCGACCCGTGAGACACGAAGACTACGGGTTGGAGTTGGTTGTTCTTGGGCTCACTCATTTTCGCCTCGGGTCAACATCACAACAATAGTCGTTATAACAGATGTATTTGGAGCTGAAAAGGATTCACGACCCTTGGATAACCTGCACCTTCGGCGTGGAAGCAATACAGATCGCGCATCGAAGCGCTACGATATACCAACCGGAACGCCTCGCACTCATGCCCGAACTACCCGACATTGTCGTCTACATCGAAGCGATCGAGAAACGCATCCTCGGACAAACGCTCGAACAGGTGCGGATCGCCAGCCCTTTTCTGCTGCGCACGGCGAATCCGCCGGTGTCTTCTGTCGAAGGCAAGCAAGTCGTGCAGCTGCGCCGGATGGGCAAACGGATCTGCATTGGTTTGGAAGGCGAGCTGTGGCTGGTGCTCCATCTGATGATCGCGGGACGGCTGCATTGGAAGAAACGCGGTATCAAGGTTTCTCCGCCGCGCGGGCTGGCAGCGTTTGATTTCGGGAATGGCAGCCTGCTCTGGACCGAAGCGGGGTCTCGCAAACGCGCTTCCCTGCACGTTGTCGCGGGGGAGGCTGGCCTGCGCGCGCTTGATCCGGGCGGCCTGGAAGTGCTGGATGCGAGCCTGAAGCAATTCGCCGCCGTACTCACTTCTTCAAATCACACGCTGAAGCGGGCGCTTACGGATCCGCGCTCGTTCAGCGGGATTGGGAATGCTTATTCGGATGAGATTTTGTTTCAGGCACAGCTCTCTCCCATCCGGCTGACACAAAAGATGACGCCGGAAGAGATCGAGCGGCTGTATGTGGCGGTGCGCGAAAACCTGCGCGAATGGGTTTCACGCTTGCGCGCTGAGGCAGGCGATGAATTTCCTGAGAAGGTCACGGCGTTTCGTCCGGGGATGGCAGTGCATGGGCGATACAAGGAACCTTGCCTGCGTTGTGGCGCCAGGATTCAGCGCATTCGCTACGCGTCGAATGAGACGAACTATTGTCCGGTGTGCCAGACGGGAGGAAAGTTGCTGGCGGACCGCGCTTTGTCGCGACTATTGCGCGAGGATTGGCCGCGCACGCCAGAAGAGTTGGAGATGCTGAAGCGGGAGAAGTGACTTCGCACTCTCGTGAGTCGAGCATTCGGGTTAGAACGCCTTGCAGCGGCGTTTGTTCAATCTGCAGTGTCGGGGTCCTTCGACTTCGTAAGTCCGCTCGCTTTTCGTGCGGACTCACTGCGCTCAGGATGACAGCGCAATGAGGGTTGCAACTACACCACGAAATACTTCGCCGACGGATGATGGATGACGATCGCGGATGTCGACTGCTCGGGTTCGAGAAGGAATCCGCTGGTCAGGCGGACGCCGACGTTCTTTTCCGGATCGAGCAATTTGAACAATTTGGTCTGATCTTCCAGGTTCGGGCACGCGGGATATCCGAACGAGTAGCGTGATCCACGATATTTCTGGTGGAAGAGGTCACGGGTGTGCGGCGAGTCCTCCCCGCCGATGCCGAGTTCTTCGCGCATCTTCTTGTGATGAAATTCGGCAAGGGCTTCGGCGGTCTCTACGCTTAGTCCGTGGAGGTAGAGATAGCGCGTGTATTCTCCGGCTTCGAATAGGCGCTGGGTTTCGACGGAGGCTCCCGGCCCGATGGTGACCAGCGACAAGCCCAGGACGTCCATTTTTCCAGAGGCCTTGGGAGCGATGAAATCTGCGATGGCCAGTTTGCGTCCTTCGCGCTGGCGCGGGAATGTGAAGCGCAGGAGTTCTTGTCGAGCTTCGCTCGACTCGCGGGCGGGGGCGCCCGCGCCACATTTACCCGGGTCGTAGACGATGATGTCGTTGCCGTCGCTTTGGGCGGGGAAATATCCGTAGACAACTTTCGGCTCGAACAGGCCACTGGCTAAAACTTCATCCTGCAGCTTGTGCTTGATCGGACGATATTTCTCTTCGACGAGGCGCGCGTAGTCTTCCTGGGCAGCGGTCTTGAGCTGCCACTGGTTCTTGAAGAGTGCCGTGTCGTTGATAAAGGGGAAGAGTTCGTTGAGGTCGTAATCCTTGATAACCCGCACGCCCCAGAACGGCGGGGTCGGAATGTTGGGCGCATCGGTGACGACTGGACTGCGCTCGGCGAATACCGGGCCGGTTTCTTCGTCGACAGCGGTGGCCTTGGCATACTCTTTCACGGTCTTGCCTTCGGTGAGGCGAGTCGCTTTTTGGCCGCCGCCAGCGACCAGGTCTTCCATCACGTGCAGTCCGGCAAACGCATCTTCGCCGTAGAAGACGGCGTTGGAATATTCGCGGCGCAGATCGTCTTCTACATATTTGCGCGTCAGAGCCGCTCCGCCACAGATCACCGGGTAGGCGAGACTCTGCTGCTGGAGATCCTGGATCACGTACTTCATCTCGAGCGTGGACTTTACGAGCAGGCCACTGAGTCCGATAGCGTCGGCGTTGTGTTCTTTGGCGGCACGGATGATGACGTCGCCCGCCTGTTTGATGCCGAGGTTCACGACTTTATAGCCGTTGTTCGACAGGATGATGTCCACGAGATTCTTGCCGATGTCGTGAACGTCACCCTTCACGGTCGCAAGAATGATCGTGCCCTTCTGCTGCGAGCCGGACTTTTTCTCCATCTTCGGCTCGAGGTAGGCGACAGCCGCTTTCATGACGGCTGCGGAATCCAGCACCGAGGGAAGCTGCATTTTCCGCGCGCCGAAGAGGTCGCCGACCGTCTTCATGCCGTCGAGCAGGACGGTGTTGATCAGGTCGAGCGGCGTGTACTGAGTGAGAGCCTCTTCCAACAGTTCATCGAGCGTCTTCTTCTGCGCGCCTTCGCCGACGGATTTCTCTCCGTTGATGATGGCGTACTTCAGCTTGTCCTCGATCGAAAGCGCATCGACGTGAGCGGCAGTCTGCGCCTGCGGCTTGCCTTTCGTCCCGGCAAAATGCTGCATGTAGACCTGCAGCGGATCACCTGCCGAGCGATCCTGATAGATCAGCTTGCGCGCGAGTTCCACCTCTTCGTGCGGGATCTTGTACAGCGGATACACCTTGCTGTAATTGACAATCGCCATATCGAGGCCGTTGTCGACCGCTTCGTGCATGAAGACAGAATTCAATACGCGCCGCGGATAAATATCGAGTCCGAAACTAATGTTGCTCAAGCCGAGAATGGTCTTTACTTCCGGCAATTCCTGCTTGATGCGCTTGACGGCGTTCAATGTTTCGATGCCGGCGCTGCGGTACTCTTCCTGCCCGGTCGAGATCGGAAGCGTGAGCGCGTCGAAAATAATGTCGACCGGTCGAATACCGTACTTCTTTGTGGCGAGATCGAAGATGCGGTGCGCGATCGCAACCTTGCGATCAGCAGTAAGAGCCATGCCTTCTTCGTCGATCGTGAGTGCAATCACGGCGGCGCCGTAGCGCTTCGCCATGGGCAGAACCTTGGAGGTGCGCTTCTCGCCGTCTTCGAGGTTGATTGAGTTGATGATGGCCTTGCCGGGAATACGCTTGAGCGCTTCTTCGATGACGTCGGCTTCGGTCGAATCAACGAGGATCGGCGCGGGCACGCGGGTCGCGACCTTCTCGAGAATTGCCGAAATGTAGCCTTTTTCGTCTTCGCCTACGATGGCGCAGCACAGGTCGAGCATGTGCGAGCCTTCGTTGGTCAGTTTTTTCGCGAGCGCGAGAATGTCGTCGTACTTCTTGCCTTGAACGAGCTTGCGGAAATGGTCCACGCGCGTGGTGGTGTTCATTTCCTCGGCGACGATCAAAGGCTTGGGTTCGAGATCGAGCGGTACGGTCGTGTACGCACTCGACGCCGCGCCGACCGGCTTCACTTCCCTCTTCGCCGGTTCCACGTTGCTGACGGCGTCAACCACGGCTTTCAAGTGTTCGGGCTTGGTTCCGCAGCAGCCACCGACGATCCGGACACCGAAATCCACGACAAAATGCTTGTGATACTTTGCGAGCTCTTCTGGCGACAGCTTGTAGACGGCGTGTCCGCCTTCGTTTTGCGGCAGGCCGGCGTTTGGCAGAATCGAGATGTGCTTGGTCGAGTTCAGACCGAGATAGCGAACAGCATCCTGCATCTCAGCCGGACCGGTGGCGCAGTTCAGACCGATGATATCGATGTCGTACGGTTCGAGCGCGGTGAGCGCGGCGCCGATTTCGGTGCCGAGCAGCATTGTGCCGGATTCCTGCAACGTGACCTGCACGGTGACGGGCAGGCGCTTCCCGGCCTTGCGCATCGCTTCGATCACGGCAGCGGTGGCCACTTTGGCTTGCAGCAGATCTTGCGCCGTTTCGATCAGCAGAACGTCAACTCCGCCTTCGATCAGAGCCAGTGCCTGCTGTTCGTAGGAGGCGAACATCTCGTCGAAGCCGATGTGTCCGAGCGACGGCAGCTTGGTGGTCGGGCCCATGGAGCCGGCAACAAAACGCGGCTTGTCCTTGGTGGAGAACTGCTGCGCGACTGCGCGAGCCAACTTGGCTGCGGTGATATTGATTTCTTCGACGCGATCTTCGAGTTCAAACTCACGGAGGACAAGACTCGTTCCGCCGAAGGTGTTGGTTTCGACCACATCGCAGCCGACCTTGAAGAAGGCTGCATGGATGTCACTGATGATGTCGGGACGGCTCAGTACCAGGACTTCGCTGCAATTCTCTTTGCCCCAGTAGTCGTCGAGGCTGGGATTGCGCACCTGGATGTTGGTGCCCATGGCGCCGTCGTAGACGACGACACGGTCTTGCACGAGTTGGAGAAAATCAGTCATTGGTCAAAGCGTCGTTCGCTATTCGTCGTTCGCTGTTCGTCCTTCGCTATTCGCTATCTCGTCGACGGGGGTCCCGCGAACAGCAAAGGACGAATCGCCAACGACGCTTTCTATACACAAACGCCGGCCCGCTGGGGACCGGCGTTGGATTGAATCTCAAAATTGCGAAGTCGACTAGCTCCCTTGAGTTCCCAGCGCCGGTGCGGCGCCTTCCGGCTCCGCTCCGCTGAACACGGAGTTGGCACCCATATGGGCCGGCATGATCGACAGCAATTGTTCTTTGCGATAAATCAGGTTGCTGGCGTTGAAAGAAGCCAGTTCAAAACCGTGGCCGTGAGTGATCGCGTCGGTGGGGCAGGCCTCGACGCAATATCCGCAGAAGATACATCGATTGTAGTCGATGTTGTAAACGTGGGCGTAACGCTCGGCGCCCGAGACGCGCTTCTCTTCGGTATTCTCGGCGGCTTCGATGTAAATACAGTTCGAAGGGCAGGCGGCTGCGCACAGAAAACAGGCCACACACTTTTCCAGGCCGTTTTCGTCGCGCTGCAGGACGTGCATCCCTCGGAAACGCTCCTGAAATTTCGCACCCTTCAGAGGGCCCGGACCGTCGGGATAGTTCTCGACGATGGTGGGCTGAAACATTTCCTTCAGGGTAATGCCCATTCCCTGGACGATCGCGGCGGTGTTCTTAATCACGGACATGCCTGACTAGTATAGCGGATGGCGTGAATGGCGGGTAGGGTGGGGTGAAAACCGACCAAATTCAGAGTGATCGCAGTCACAGACCCGCATAACCGCGGCTTGTAGGTTGGACGCAGTTCCCTCCTTGCAGCGCAAACCTATGACTACCCAATATCTACGCCTTTCTCTCTCTTCTCTTTTTGTTCTCACTTTGCTGGTCACGAACGGACTCGGTCAAGGCTCGAAGAGACGGTCGGAATATGATTCCGTCGATGCGCGTGACCAGGATCGTCCGGCGAAACGCGCGGAGTGGATGCGGCGTGGGCGGGAGGCTCAGGCGGGGAGTGCCGCGGCAGCGCTGCGCTTGCGGGCACACCAGCAAAAGATGGCGATGCGAGCACAGCGCGAGACTGCAACCTCGCGGACCGGATCTTTCGACCTGACGGGATCCGTATGGGTTGGGCTCGGCCCGGCGCCGCTGGTTTCCGACAACAATTTCTATGGGTTGGTTTCGGGGCGCGTGACATCGGTTGCGATTGATCCGACGGACTCGACTGGCAACACGGTCTATCTCGGCGGGGCGTATGGCGGCGTATGGAAATCCACCAATGCGACCGCATCCGCGGCGAATGTGATCTGGACGCCGGTAACGGATCAGGAAGCGTCGCTCGCGACCGGAACGGTTTCTGTTAAGCCAGATGGAGCGGTCGTGCTGGTTGGGACGGGGGAGCCGAACAACTCCATCGACAGCTACTACGGCGTGGGCATTTTGCGATCGATCAACGGTGGAGAAACTTGGACGCTGATTCCGTCCGCCGATGGAGGCAGCCATCCATTCGCGGGGCTGGGCGTGGCAAAGTTTGCCTGGAGCAGAGGCAGCGGACAAACCAACATCGTGGTCGCCGCAACTGCGACTACCGCAAAGGGCTTCAATGAAGGCGAGATTACCAGTACCACCAATCGCGGGCTTTACCGGTCGGCGGACGGCGGCGTGACGTGGACGTTTCAATCGCTCCCCGATGGCGGGCCGATTTCCGCTACGGACATGGCTTACAACGCGATCCAGGGAAAGTTCGTGGCGGCGGTGCGCGGTCATGGACTGTACACGTCACTCGATGGAACGAACTGGACGCGACCGGCGAATCAACCGGCTCCGCTGACATCGGCATGTTCGGCGCAGGAGAATTGTCCGATCTATCGCGGACAGTTGGCGATCGTTTCCGGCCGCGATGAGATGTATCTATGGTTCGTCAGTCTCGATTCCAACGGCGATGCGGTTGACCAGGGAATCTGGCGGTCGATCAGCGGCGGAGCGTGGACACAAATTTCCGAAAATGGCCTGACCAATTGTGGCGACTTCGACGGCTGCGGCGCGGAGCAAGGCTATTACAACCTGACGCTGGCTGCGGTGCCGGACGGAGCAGGCGTGACCGATCTCTACGCGGGAGCCGTGAATCTTTTCAAATGCAAACTTCTCGCGAGCGCCACTTCCTGTTCGACGGTGGATGCCAATCTGCCCAATGCGTGGCTCAACCTCACGCACGCCTACGGCTTCTGCAGCAGCAAGGCGCAGGTGCATCCTGACCAGCACGGAATGGATTGGATGGTGGCGAATGGAAAGGCGATCCTGTACTTCGGCAATGATGGCGGCCTCTATCGGGCGCTGGATGGATACACGGGACTGAATATCGGATCGTGCAACACGGCGGGAAACAATCAGTTCGACAATCTGAACGCGAAGTTGGGATCGCTGACACAGTTCGTATCGTTTTCGAATGATCCGGTTGATCCGAACACAGTGCTCGGAGGATCGCAGGACAACGGCTCTCCAGCAACGAACGCGGCGACATCGAATTCGGAGTGGATCACTGTCAAAGGGGGCGACAGCGGATACAGCGTCATTAATCCTGTAACGCCCGCGCAGTGGTTCACTTCTGATACGGGTGTCAGCATTGAAGAATGCAACCAGGGAATTGCGTGCAACACAAACACCTTCTCTCCGGTGGTGACGAATGCGACCGTCGGCGGAGATGAAGGTCCTTTCTATACGCCTTTCATTCTCGATCCGCAAAACGCAGGCGAGATGCTAGTGGGAACATGCCGGATGTGGCGCGGCAGCACTGCGGGCACGGCGTTTTCCCCGCTGAGCGTGAATTTTGATGTGCTCAGCAATAGCACTTGCACCGGGAATGAATTCAATCTGGTGCGGGGGCTGGCAGCAGGCGGCCCGACTCAGGGCAGCTTTTCAAACGTTGTGTATGCCACGACCGAGGGATCCGGGCCGAACTGTACTGGAAGTTGCGGCGGTCCATTTGGCGGCGAGGTGTGGGTTACGACAAATGCCGCGACCACGCAGATGTCGAACGTTACGGGCGCAATCAATCCACTGAATTACACTATCTCATCGGTCGCACTTGATAACTCGGCGGGCAATGGGCAGACAGCTTACGTCGGGATCATGGGATTTGTGGGCGATGGCAACGCACATATCTTCAAGACTGCGAACGCGGGGCAAACGTGGACTCCGTTTGGCGATACCTCCAATGGCTTGTTGGACTCTCCAGTAAACGCGTTGCTGGTCGACTCGAATGCTGGACAGATATATGCCGCCACGGATACCGGTGTATTTGTCAGTGCGACGGCGGTGGCAAGTTGGACTGAAGTTGGTCCCCTGGCTCAGCCGGGCGCTTCAGGATATTTGCCAAACGTGGCCGTGTCGGGGATCCGGATATTTAGTTCTGGAGCCGCGAAGAGACTGCGGGCTTCCACCTACGGGCGGGGCATCTGGGAATTCGATCTGGCGACTACTCCGGATTATCAACTGGCAGTCGCTAATACACCGCTCAGCGTTTTTCCGACCCAGACGGCGGCATTCAATGGCACGCTGACGTCCGTCAATGGCTACGTGAGCAAAGTCACGCTCAGTTGCGGAACGGGTGCTCCGGGAGCGTGCACGATTCCGGGCAATCCAATTACTCCGACGGCGGGCGGTGCTGCGTTCGGCGTTTCGATGAACAGCGGGAACACCGCGGGGGACTACAGCTTTAACATCCACGGCGTGGGCGCGGATGGCAACTCGATCACGCACGACGCGGCGGTTGCGCTGCACGTTGTCGATTTCGGATTGAGCCCGCCGGTCCCGAGTACGGTCACCGCGCAACAGGGTGGAACCTCTAACACCACAACGTTTCAAGTGACGGGATTGGGATCGTTTGCAGGAGCTGTGACGCTGAGTTGCCAGGGGACGGTGATTACAACCGGGGCAACCTGCAATTTCCTGCCGTCGGCTACGGTGAGTCCGACTGTGGCGAACCCGGTCACGGTGTCGTTGACGGTATCGGTGCCGTCGAGTGTGGCGGTGAACAGCTATGCAATCACGATCCAGGCCGCAACTGCGGGTGCACCCGCGCCGAAGACGCAACCGCTCACGCTCGGAGTGATTGCGCCGCTGCCGGATTTTGCAGTGGCGGTCACGGCGAATCCATCCACGGTACTGGCACAGCAAACGATCCAATGGGCCGGTACATTGACGGCTATCAATGGATACAACAAGACGGTCGTTCTTTCGTGCGGGGTAGGAAAACCCGGGACGTGCAAATTCACGCCTGCATCGCTGGTGCCGACAGCGAACGGAGCCCCGTTTACAGTCACATTGGGGAGCGTCACCGCGGCAGTGTTCGATTTCACGATTCAGGGAAGTGACGGAACGTTGGCCCGCGCATCGACCAACAAAACACTAACCGTGAATACGGATGTGCAAGTCCCCACATCAATGGCAGACGCAACGGCGCAGCCTGGACAGACGGCGACGACGTCGCTCATGCTGGCGCCGATCGGTGGCGGCACATTCAGCGGGGCGGTGACCTATGTATGTTCAGGGCTTCCCGCCGGACTGTTGTGTGTGTTCAATCCTCCGCAGATTGCCGCGGGCGGACCAGCGACGAGCGTGGGCCTGAGCATCCTGACGGCGGGACCGTTTGGGGGAACGCAGCGGCCATCGCACGGTCAAAACCGCCTTCCCCGACTGCTCACGGGGCTACCACTGGCGGGCATCATGCTCATCGGACTGGCCAGGAAACGGCTGCCCCGCTGCAACCTCCTCGCGCTGAGTATGATGCTGATTTTCTTGGCAACCTTCATCGCGTGCGGAGGACTCGGCGCGAAGAATGAACCTCCTCCACCTCCACCGCCAGTGAGCGTGACGGTGAATCCGAGCGTTGTGAATACTCTCTATCCGAACCTGAACGGAGCACCACCGCAGACACAACTGTTCGCAGCCACGGTCCACAATTCGACTAACCAGAGTGTGACTTGGGCTGTAACCGGCGGAGCCGCAAACGGGACGGTCGATGCGAACGGACTGTACACGGCTCCGGTGGCGCTTCCGGTGGGGGCAGTCACGGTAACAGCCAGCGCTCAGGCAGACAGTGGCAGGTCTGGAGATGCCACGGTCAATATCCAAACTCCAACGCCGTCCGGGACGTCCGCAATCACCGTCACTGTAACGGAAGCCACGCAGCCACAGGCGCAGCATAGTGTGACCTTCAACCTCACGATCCAGTGAGAAATTTGTAGTTTGGTGATTGGAAACTTCACGGCACGGCGGCGAGTGGCACATTCTTCTGTTGCGTCGGCGGGATCATCGACTCTTCCGGCCGTTAGGGATGCGATAGTATCGAGTGTTGTCGCATTCGGGTTGCAACCACAAATTGCAAATCCTATGTACGACATTGCGATTGTTGGCGGCGGTATCGTAGGCCTCTCGGTGGCCATGCAGGCGAGCGAGCAATATCCTGGCTTGCGGGTGCTGATCCTGGAAAAGGAAAACGGGGTTGCACAGCATCAGACCGGGCATAACAGCGGCGTCATCCACAGCGGGATCTACTACAAACCGGGATCATTGAAGGCGCGGCTGTGTGTCGAGGGTGCGCGGGAGATGGTGGATTTCTGCCAACGCAACGCCATCGCCTACGAAGTCTGCGGCAAAGTCATCGTTGCGATCAACCCCGAGGAGACTGCGCGTCTCGATGGCTTACATCAACGCGGGCTGGCCAATGGCCTGACCGGTCTCGAAGTGCTGGGTCCCGAGGGGATGCGCGAAATCGAGCCACATCTGGTCGGCGTGAAAGCACTGAAGGTGCCTTCGACCGGAATCACCCACTACGGGGAAGTCGCTCGCAAGTACGCAGAGATTGCCGTCGCTCATGGGGCTGACCTCAAGACCGGCGCGGGAGTGACGGGATTTCGGAATTCCGCTGATGAAATCGTGGTGCAGACTCGCGCGGGAGATTTCTCCACGCGTTATGTGGTCAATTGCGCGGGCCTATACAGCGATAGGATTGCGCGGCTGGCAGGGCACGATCCGGAAATCATGATCGTGCCGTTTCGCGGCGAATACTACGACTTGATCCCAGAACGCAGTGGATTGGTGCGGAATCTCATTTATCCGGTCCCCGACCCGCGCTTCCCTTTTCTGGGTGTGCATTTTACGCGGCGTATTACTGGAACGATCGATGCTGGTCCGAACGCCGTCCTCGCACTGCGGCGGGAAGGTTACCGGCGTACGGATTTCAAAGTTGGTGAAGCGTTCGAAACGCTTACCTATCGCGGGTTCCTGGCGATGGCCAGCCGGCAATGGCGCTACGGGCTTTCGGAATACAAGCGGTCGTTTATGAAGAGCGTGTTCGTGCGCTCGCTGCAGGAACTGATTCCCGAAGTCCGGGCAGAGGATTTAGTTCCGGGCGGAGCCGGCGTACGCGCGCAGGCATTGGCTAAGGACGGCAATCTGGTGGATGATTTTCGCTTCGTTCCCAAGGACCGGTTTTTGCATGTGCTGAATGTTCCGTCCCCGGCGGCAACGGCCTCGCTGCCGATTGGACGAGAAGTTTTGAAGATGGTTCCGATGCAATTTTTGACGCACTGATCGGCGTCCGCCGGCCCGCAAACCCGATCACCCTGGTGTAGTCTGGACATTCGCGAATACCAGCCCGGAGAACAAGCCATGAGCAAGAGTGTGACCCGCAAACAGAAAGTCGCTTTCCTCGGTACCGGCAAGATCGGCGGCATCATATTGCAGGCACTGCTCCGCGATGGCCTGCTTTCACCGTCGCAGACGTGGGCCACGGTGGCGCACCCCGAACGCGCGCGGGCACTCAAGGACAAGCTCAAAGTCCACGCCGGAACCGACAATCTGGAAGCGGTACGCGACGCCGACATTATCTTTTTGGGTGTGAAACCGCAGGTCGTAGTCGAAGTGGTGCGGGAGATCCGCGCGCATGTCACTCGCAAGCAGCTATTGATTTCGGTCGCTGCGTCGGTGCCCACGGAGATGATCGAGCGGGAACTGGACGGAGAGGTGCCCGTCGTACGCGCCATGCCGAATACACCTTGCGTGTTGGGTGCGGGCATGACCGCTCTGTGCAAGGGACGATTCGCGCAGAAGCATCATCTGGATCTGGCGTCAAAGTTTTTCGATGCAGTCGGCCGTACGGTTGTGGTCGACGAAAAACATATGGATGCGGTGACTGGTCTATCGGCGAGCGGGCCGGCGTACATCTACATCATTCTCGAGTCGCTGGCCGAAGCGGGAGTGAAGGTCGGATTGCCACGCGATATTGCGACTTTGCTCGCCGCCCAGACGACACTCGGCGCGGCGCGGGTGGTGCTCGAGACGGGAGATCATCCGGCACTGCTGAAAGACGCGGTCACTACTCCAGCGGGATGCACGATCGACGGAATCATGGAATTGGAAGAAGGCAAATTGCGCGTGACGCTGATCAAGGCGGTGGTAAAAGCGGTGCAGCGCGCGAAGGAACTGGCATTCTCGTAAATTGAGAACGGGCCGTTACCGGATTCAGATTGACCCTTGCTTGTGCGACCGCATAGTGCGACGAGCGCAGTTCTACCTGCTTCAACCTCCGGAGCTGCAATAGCCCCAGAAATAAGCGATCCATTTATTTCGGCCGGTAGTGTGGAATCGAATCTGGGCCGTCAACGGCAGCGGCTCAAGCCGGATTTTGGCGGGCCTGAAGGCCCGCCCTGATACGAACTTTTCCAACTAGCGGCACGAGTGGAACTCGTGCCCTTCCCGAACTCGCGCGAAATAGGAGTTTTTCAGCAGCCTGTCATGCCGTTTCTTCTTCCGAGCATTGCGGCATCGCTAAAGCGATGCCCTGATACGAATCCCTGACACGAATCCCCGGCAGGACTCCCTGATGATCAAACTGCACCACCACCCAGAAGGACGGGCACTTTAATCCGGCAGCGAAAACTTCAAAGTGACATCAGTTTGGAATTCCGCGGGACGGCCCTGGAGGCGGTACGGTTCGTAACGCCAGTTGCGGACAGCGTCGGTGGCGGCTGCGGCCAGGAGTGGATCGCCGGTCAGGACGCTGGTAGACGCGATCGAGCCGTCCGCGGCAACGATTACTTCCAGAACAACCTCTCCGGTGCGGTGAGCGGCTAAGGCATCCGGCGGATACTGCGGTTCGGTGCGCTGGCGCAACCGGCTTTCGGCTAGATCGGGTGCGAGCCAAACGCGTCCAGAAGGGCCGACGGTAGCCGCTCCGGGTCCCGCATCACTGGCAGCGGATTTTTTCGGCGCAGCCGGATCCATCCGGAAAACAACTTTGCCTTTCTGGTAGACGACGAGCCCACCGGGGTTCGCGTCGGACGGAGGCTTAGCGGTGACGTCCGCAGCACTCTGTTGTCTTGCCGGAGTTGTGGAGGGACCGGAACTTTTTTCAGCAACTTGCGGCGCCGGCGCAACCGATCCACGCGTTCCCCCTGTGCCAAGCCATCCGATACGGGATCCAATCAGGAAGCTGATCGCAACCGCAAGCAAAATGGCTAGACCGCCGAGAACGAGAGTCCAGATTTCGTAGGGCGCATGCTTGTTCGGCACCGTATAGGTAGACGAGAGCACGAAGGGCGTTATGTCCGGGACAGTCGCGATTTTTGGCCGCTGTTCCAGTTCAAGCGCGGCACGGCGGATTCGAGTCACCTCACGAGCAAAGATCTCCAGCAGGTTCTGATCGGTGTCGACAAACTCCGACGAGTCGGTAGCGAACACTTCCAGCACTCCGACCAAGTCCGCCGAATCCAGCACGGGAACGATCAGCATGGAGCGGATTCCCAGCCGGCGAGCGGCTTCAGCATCGACCCGGGGATCGGTTTCGGTGTCGAGACAGAGTTGGGATTTGTGTGTGCGCAGACAGGCACCGGAGAGGCCGTCGCGCGTGTTGAGAGAGATGCCGAGATCGGGAGCGTGGTCTCCGGTGGCGGCGCGGCACACCATTTCGTCATCGCGCTTGAGGGCCAGGGCAGCGGATCGGGCGCGCGTGGCGGTAGCGGCGCGCACCACTAATTCATTGAGCACCAAATCGAGAGCGAGTCCGAGCGGAAAGCCGCCGGCGATTTGCTGCTCAAGGGCTTCCACCAGATCCGTCCGGGCAAGCGGATTGGAATCTTCTTCGCGCGCTTCAGACCACGACATGGGTTGCGGGAACATGGCAGAGTCCCGGTAGCCTGCCGGCGTGGCAATCGAAAGCAGGCTCAGAGGCGAGTTTCCCGCGAATTCGCAGAGATGTCAATTCGCGGAACGTACCTCGGCACTTGCGAGTGTTACCACTCGTAATTCCGGAGTACGAGGCAGGTTGTAAAAGGGGCCCGGATACAGAGCAAAGCGAACTATTGCGCAACTTCGGTAAAAAGCGCCGGACTGCCGACGCCGGCAGCGCTGGCACTGATCGTCACACCGCCCGGGACGCCGGGCAGTTGGTAGAAGTCCAGGGCGGTTCCCGTATTGTCCGTGGCGACGGGATTGCCGGAGAATTGGCCTCCGCTTCCAGCATCGTCAAACACGACGTCCACACCAGAAACAGGGTTCGCGTACTGGTCGGCGACGATCACTGCGAGCGGCTGTGGTAGCAGAGATCCGGCAGGCCCGATCTGACCATCGCCCCCGCTGACCGTCACAGACGACGGCGGTCCGGGAGTGATGGTTTCGTGAAACGACGCGGAGGCGGAACCTGCGGTGGCGGTAATTGTGACCGGACCGGCGATCGTCCCTGCCGTGTAGGCGGCGCTCGCACTACCACCGCTGTCGGTTGTGGCGGGACTACCGGTAAAACTTCCAGACGGAGCCGTGAATGTCACCGATGTTCCGGCAACTGCATTCCCTCCTTGATCGGTCACCTTCACGGCGAGCGATTGTGGAAGTGGAGAGGTAACGGTGGCGGACTGACTGTCCCCGGAGATGATTGCAACATTGGCGGGGGGCCCAATTACAGCAGTTTCGCCGAACTTGACGGCTTTCAGACCGGTCGAATTGGCAACCACAATGACCTTACCGGGAAGGTTGGGCAACTGGTATGAGACACGAGCTTTGCCCGCTGCGTCCGTCACCAGCGTTGAAGGAGTCAGGATACCGCCTTTGCCACCGTCATCGAACGTCACGGTGACATTGGGGACACCATTCTTATTGGCGTCCTGCACGGTTACACCGAGCAGAATTGGCAACACTGTGCCTGCGGGTCCAGTCTGGCCGGGTCCGCCCGCATTCACCATTCTCACCGGCGCGCCTGCGGTAGCGCTCGCCGAGAAGAGCAGATCGCCAAAGCCGACTGAGGAAGCCGTCAGCGTGTAGGTCCCGACTTTTGCAGGTGTCGTGTAGACAGTTGTCGCGATGCCGCTGGAGTCGGTCGTAGCCGATGCCGGATTGAACGAGCCACCTTTGCCGCCGTCGCTGAACGTGACGGTGACGCCGGGAAACGGAACATTCGAATAGGCCTGTACCGCCTGGACCTGAATGGGTTGCGGCAGCGGAGTCTTGACTGGTGCGGTCTGGTTGGCTCCGGCGATGAGCGACATGTAGTGACGAAGTCCGAATACTTCCAGGGTGGTGCGGGTCGCCATATAGACTCTGCCATTGGCGACGGTCTGGGTAACGAAGTGCGAAATTTCCGGCAGGTTGTCGCGCGACATCTGGTGCGAGTTGTAAAGCATCTTCAAGCTGATCGCGTCGTAGGCGTACAGCTGGCCGCCGTTAAATTCCCACACAATTCCATTGGTGTTCCCATTGGCGGAGATCGATGGCGCGTGTGCGCCCGTCAGTTTGAGGGTGGTACTGGCAACCGGTGCGCTCGAGAGCATGCCCCCGGAGATTGAAAATACTTTCAGGAAATCAGCCTTCGCACTGAAGTAAAGCCGCCCGTTCCAATACGCTGGAGCGCCGCGCATCGAACCGACAACACCGACCAGCTCCTGGATGATCTGAGTATCATTCGGAGCATACATGCCCAGAAGGTCACGATTCAGAACGTAGATGGTGCCCTGCTTGCCGGATGCCACGATGACATGCGGGAATGGTCCCTCCAGATCGGGCAACACGAGCGGCGAGCAGCCGCTGAGATCAAGATCGTGAGCGTTAAGGAATGCCACCGAGCCGGGAATGAAGTAATCGACCAGATCCAGATTGCCGTCCAGTTTAAGCACGGCGTGCGTGTAGCCCTGGCCACCAGTGTCAACGTCGAAATTTCCTTCGGACGTTAATGGATAGATGTATCCAGCGTCGTCCGCAGCCAAACCACCACCGGCTTGCCAGATCGAGGTCAGGCCGTGATCAGGATTGGTATTGAAAACACCGGTCTGCTGCAACGTGGCGCCGTCATAGCCCAGCACCCAGGAATGGTTGTTGTCATTGCAGTAGTTCGAACCAAAGGCGAGGTACACGATGCCATTGAGGAAGAGCAGGCCGGGACGGTTCTTCTGATGCAGACTATTGAAGTTGACGACTGTTCCAGCGTTGCTGGTGATCGTAGCGCTAATCGTTACCGGACTGCCGGGCTTCTCCTGCCCGGTTGCCACATCCAAGGCGTGCAACTGATGGCGCACGGTCCCGTTGTCCAGGATCTTCGCGACCACGTACATGGTATTCGTGACGGTATCGATGGCAGGGGTGGCAACAATTCCCTCCTGCGTGAAACCAGGTCCTCGATCTTCCGTGGTAGCGCAGGGCAGAAAAGCCCCGCTCGCGGTCGTAATGCCGTTGCCCGGATCCGTGAAATTCACCTGCCACAGGGGTGTGGCGTTGGCTCCTCCGTTGCTCTCCGCATCGAAGGCGTAAACCGTATCAGCCATGGTCGCCACATAGACGACGTTGTGCACTCCCTTGCCCGGTATATTCACGTTCGGGACGTACAAGGGTTGCGCCAGAGCCTGATAGTCAAGCGGGTAGCTGAAGAGACGGCCAAAGTTATTCTTGTCGATGTTGCCGGGAGTCAGCAGACCTTCGTTGGTGTTCGCGCCGGTGCGCGCGTTGTCTCCGTGACTGGTCGGCACGGGCGTCTGTGCGAAAGCGACGGACGCAAGCATGCAGAACACAAGGCAACTCGCGGCCATGAGCCTGGTGCCTGGCCGGCCAAAACTCGAACGCAACGGACGCACTGCATGGGAGCGGGGGGTACCCACTCGCTCGACGGGCTTCATGAACCTCATTACCACGTTCCTCCAGAGATAAGTGCTGCCAAGTCAGTATTCGATGAAAGACGAAACGGTACCTGGGAAAGAGCAGTTGTTACGCCAAGGGGGAAAGGAGTTCTGTTCCTACTAAAGGGTTCTGGGGACTTGGCTTCCTTATAACACGGTCGTTTTGGCCCCGAATAGAAATTTTTGGAACTGCAAACGTTTGCACATATTGAACAGCTGATCGGCGACATCCGAGACACTACGGCAGGAGTTAGTAATCGAAACGCAACCGCACGGAGACGCTGCGTGGTGAGCCAATCGCGGTGCCCGAGAAAATGCTGGCGAAGTTAATGACATTCAAGCGGTCGTTCAAATTCCTTATGTCGCATTGCAAACGTACGGCGCGAGTTTCTTTGCGGTACAGGTCCACTGCGCCGGAGAGGTCGACCGCCAGCAACGGCTTGACGCGGCCGGCGGGCAGGTTGACTCGATCTACCACCGCTTGGCCGAACTGTTCCACCAATGTGGCGATGTCTTCGCCATCAAGTTCTACCGGAAGGCCAGTCCCGTACGAGGAACCGAGCGCCACCCAGAACCTTGACCATGGCTGATAA
The DNA here is from genome assembly GCA_016196065.1 of Acidobacteriota bacterium. Lineage (NCBI taxonomy): Bacteria > Pseudomonadati > Acidobacteriota > Acidobacteriota bacterium. The sequence goes on from JACPYL010000008.1 coordinate 297,609, forward strand.
CGAACTTGCCCATGGACGGTATGCCGCTGGTCCTGCGAATTCCAGACACGGGCGTGAGAATTCAGCTCATCGCTCACGTCCTCACCCAGGAACAGCCCTCCTACAACCGGAAGCTGGGCCGAGGCCACCTGATACGAATAACTGACCCACGCAGTGACTGGTCCCCACTGCGGGAGCACGAATTGACTCTCGACACCGTAGACATCCGCGGAATGGAGCGCGATGGGAAAGCTGACTCCGGTATTGAGCAGCACATCGTCGTCGGCAAAATTCCGCAGATTTCTTCGAAACAGATTCGCAGAGATATGTGCTTTCCGGAATAGCTCTTTCGTGGCCCCCAACTCGTAATAGTTGCCGCGCGACGGTCGCAATGTAAGTTGGGCGGCCTCGCCATCCAGTGTGCGCACTTCTGCCGAGGTGCTAAGGAGAAGGTTTTCAATGGCCGGCGTACCAAACACGCGGTCATACGATCCACGAAACACGACGCCCAATTTCGGCACATACCAGGCAAAGCCAACACGAGGACTGAACGCCGATTCATCAACTCTGACTTGATAGTGGTCGAAGCGAATACCGGCGCTGACATTCAGGTTGCCGAAATGAATGTTGTCCTGAAAGAAAATCGCTTGTTCCCGGTCGCGTCCACTCTCGTGAAACGCGAAATCGATGGGAGTAGACGGATCGAAACCTTCGGGATCCGTAATGTGATAGGAGAATCGTTCGTGAACCAGGGTGTAGATCATGTCCACACCCGCCTTCAGTTCGTGGTGTTTCAGTGCGGCGGCGACGGTGCCACTGAGATAGCCTTCGCGAAATCCACGATCCTGAAAAACTTCGATCGGCGTAGAAAGCGCATTGGAAACCAGGCCCGCTTCGGTATCGCGCACTCGGCCTTGCACTGTGCCCATCACGTCGGACGAAAAAGTGTGCTGATAGGAAAACTGCCCGGACACTTCCTTATTGTTGCGGTCCTGTCGCTGGCCGGCGTCCTGCTGGATCAATTCATTGGGAACCAACAATCCCGAGCGCGCATAGATCACGGAAAAGCGGAGTCGATCCTGGGGAGTGAGGTCACGCTCGAAGCTTCCCTTCACGCTGGCCATGGTCGCGCGGTTGGTGAAGTTCTGGAGGACGGGCGGGTCGAGAAAGCGGTCGGTGCGCGCACTCTCCATGCTCAGGCCCAATACATTGCGACCGTCGTAGTAACTGGTCCCCAGGAAGCCGTTCGCGGTGCCGAAGCTACCTCCACCCAGCAGTACCGTGCCGTGCAACCCACGGGCCGGATTACGGTCCGACACAGTTTCGATGACGCCACCGACTTTTCGTCCGAATTCAGCGGGGATGCCTGAGGTATACATCTTCACGGACTGCACATCCTCTAAATCCTCGGTGGCGGAGAACGCGGGGGAACGATTGTTCAAAATGGGCAGGCCGTCGACTACATATTGTGTGTCGTATTCCGCACCGCGCGGATGCAGCACGCCATTGGCTTCAAGCAGCCAGCCGGGCTGGGTCTGCACAACGTCGATTGCCTGCCGTCCGGGGGCGGTTGCCTTCCAATCGCGCAAAGCGATCGCCCCGAGTTGATAGGTGTTCCCGGTATTGATGGTGTCCATCAGCGTGTCGGAATCCTGGACATTGACGGTTTGCGTCACGGAAGCGACGGCGAGCGAAGCCGCAAATTTCAGCGGCAATTCGGAGCGGATTTCGATCAGTGTGGCGAAGATCGAGAATCCAGCCTCCTCCAGGGTCAGTTTGTAAGCACCCAGCGGAAGCTTGCGGGCGACATATTCCCCGGAGGCTGAAGTATCGAAGCTCAACTCGAAGTGATTGGCCTGGCTTGAAAGCGTGCCATGAGCGGGCAAAGCGGCGCCGGAAGCGTCCGACACCGAGAGGCGAAGTTCACCCGAGCGATCTTGTGCGATTGCGCCCGGCGGCAACACGACCAGGAAAGCCGCAAGGAATCCGGCACGTAAGAAAGTTTGATTCACCTGTTTCTCTTAGATGCGTCGGGGATGCGCCGTCTAGCGGTTATTATATCTGGGCCACGAGCCTGCCCTGCCGCTCCGGATGTCCCACACCTTCTGGTGTGACGGCACGAAGGTGGCATCCGGTTGCCTTGGTGGCGAGGGTTTGGAATCTACTATGGCGCATGCCCAATGACAGCGGATCAACCTTCGCGGTTCCCTCTCACTTCCGAGCAGCGCCACGCCGTCAGTGCCAGCTTTCTGGGCTGGACGCTGGATGCCTTCGACTTCTTCGTACTGGTCTTCATGGTCGACGTTCTGGCCGCGCACTTTGGAGTGTCGCCGTCCAAGATCATCTTCACCACCGCTATCACTCTGGCGATGCGTCCCTTGGGAGCCTTGCTCTTCGGCATGTTGGCCGACCG